>CANBYM010000081.1 GCA_947373605.1 Comamonadaceae bacterium | reverse complement strand
AGCTGCCGTGGGGCCTGATGTGAAGGTGGTAAACGACGCGCGCGCAGTCATCGCTAACCCCGATATTGATATCGTGATCGAACTCATCGGCGGCTACGGCATTGCCAAGACCTTGGTGCTCGAAGCCATCGCCGCGGGCAAACATGTGGTGACTGCGAACAAAGCCTTGCTGGCTGTGCACGGCACCGAGATATTTGCGGCAGCGTCGGCCAAAGGTGTGATGGTCGCTTTTGAAGCGGCCGTGGCCGGTGGTATTCCTATCATCAAGGCATTGCGTGAAGGTTTGACGGCCAATCGCATCCAGTGGATTGCCGGCATCATCAATGGCACTACCAACTTCATCCTGTCAGAGATGCGCAGCAAAGGACTGGACTTCGGCGTGGTGCTCAAAGAAGCGCAGCGTTTGGGGTACGCAGAAGCCGACCCCACATTTGACATTGAGGGCGTGGACGCCGCCCACAAGGCCACCATCATGTCGGCCATCGCATTCGGCATCCCGGTGCAGTTTGACAAAGCCTATGTCGAAGGCATCACCAAACTGTCCGCACAAGACATTAAGTACGCTGAGCAATTGGGTTATCGGATCAAACTCTTGGGCATCGCCAAGCGCCGTCCAGAGGGCATTGAGTTGCGCGTGCATCCGAGCTTGGTGCCGTCCAAACGATTAATTGCCAATGTTGAAGGTGCCATGAACGCCGTGGTGGTGCAGGCCGATGCGGTCGGTACGACACTTTATTACGGCAAGGGCGCAGGTTCGGAGCCCACCGCAAGTGCAGTCATCGCGGATCTGGTGGACATCACCCGACTGCACACCGCCGATTCCGCACAACGCGTTCCGCATCTGGCCTTCCAGCCCGACGCCATGAGCGATACACCTATCCTGCCGATGGCCGATGTGGTTACCAGCTACTACTTGCGTTTGCGCGTGGCCGATCAGGCCGGCGTGCTGGCCAAGGTGACCGGCATTCTGGCCGATGCCGGCATCAGCATCGACGCAGTACTGCAGCGCGAAGCCGACGAAGTCAGCGGCGCGGACGGTACGCAAACCGACCTGATCATCCTGACCCACGAATGCGTTGAGTCCGGCATGAACGCTGCGCTCGCTCAAATGCAGGCGTTACCCACCGTGTTGGAGCCCATTACTCGTATTCGCAAAGAAGAGTTGGCCTGATGAAATACATCTCTACACGCGCCGCAAACACCCCCGACATAGAGCGCAAGCTCTTTTGCCAGATATTGCTGGAAGGCCTGGCGCCCGATGGCGGCCTGTACCTTCCCGAGCAGTACCCGCAGATTGATGATGCTGCGCTCACCCGCTTGCGCAAGGTGTACCACGAGCAGGGCTATGCGTTGTTGGCTTTTGAAATTTTGTCGCTCTACATTGACGACATTCCGGCCGCCGATTTGCGCGCCTTGTGCGAAAAGACATATACCACCGAGGTCTTCGGCACCGGCGAGATCGTGCCGTTGCGCCATGTTGAAGATGGCTTGTGGATAGAGGCCTTGTCCAATGGTCCCACACTGGCTTTTAAAGATATGGCGATGCAGTTGCTCGGTAACCTGTTTGAGTACGAGCTGGGTCGCCGTGGTGAGGAGCTCAACATCTTCGGTGCTACCAGTGGCGACACCGGCAGCGCGGCCGAATACGCCATGCGCGGCAAAAAAGGTGTGCGGGTATTCATGACCAGTCCGCAAGGCCGTATGAGTCCGTTTCAGCAAGCGCAAATGTTCAGTCTGATGGACGCAAACATCTGCAACATCGCCGTCAAAGGCGTGTTTGACGACTGCCAGGATCTGGTCAAGGCGGTTAGCAACGATCTGGAGTTCAAACGCAAATACAAAATCGGCACGGTCAACTCCATCAACTGGGCGCGTCTGCTGGCGCAAGTGGTGTATTACTTTGCGGGTTACATCCAAGCCACTGAATCGAATTCTCAGAGGGTGTCGTTCAGCGTACCCAGCGGCAACTTCGGCAATGTGTGTGCCGGCCACGTGGCGCGCATGATGGGCTTGCCCATCGCCAAGTTGGTGGTGGCTACCAATGAAAACGACGTTCTCGACGAGTTTTTTCGCACTGGCGTATACCGCGTGCGTGGCACGGCGGACACCCATGAAACCTCCAGCCCGTCGATGGACATTTCTAAAGCCAGCAACTTTGAGCGCTTTGTGTTTGACCTCCTGGGCCGTAATGGCGCGCGTACCAAAGCCTTGTTTGCAGATGCCATCAATACCCACGGCCGCTTTGATCTGAGCGCCGATCCCTTGTTTACGAAGGCTGCAAGTACTTACGGCTTTGTCAGCGGCAAGAGCACCCATGCCAACCGCATCCAGACGATTCGTGAAACCTGGAATCAGCACGGTTTCGTGATCGATACCCACACCGCAGATGGTCTGAAAGTGGCGCTGGAGTATCGCGAACCGGGCGTTTCGATGATCGTGCTGGAGACGGCACTGCCGATTAAATTTGCGTCCACTATCGTTGAAGCTTTGGGACGTGAGCCCGAGTGTCCGGCCAAGTTTGCCGGTATTGAAGCATTGCCCAGGCGGGTGCTCGACATTGATGCGGATGTAGCGGTGGTTAAGGCATTGATCGCCAAAGAATGCGCCTGAACGCATGATGCTGCGTGCCCCTTTAATGCCGCTCGATGTCGCGACTGCGCAGCTGCTGGCGGCGGTAACGCCCATTGCAGAACATGAGCAACTTTCTACGCTGCAAGCGGATGGCCGTGTGTTGGCGCGCAACGTGGTTTCCGCTCTGCATGTGCCGCCGCAGGACAACAGCTCGATGGATGGCTATGCGGTGCGCAGCGCAGATATTGTGGATGCGCACACGGTGCTCAAAGTTACCCAGCGTATCGCTGCAGGTGCTGTGGGCGAGCCTTTGCAACCCCTCACGACTGCGCGCATTTTTACCGGCGCGCCCATTCCACGAAAGGCCGACGCAGTCATCATGCAGGAAGACTGCACCGCGCAGGACGGCGCAATCACGGTGAACACTTTGCCGTTGCCCGGCCAATGGATACGCCGCGCAGGCGAAGACGTTGCGCGGGGTGACGTGGTGTTGTCCCGTGGACGGCGCCTCGGCCCGGCCGAGCTGGGGTTGGCTGCCAGCATCGGCATGTCGGAACTTTCGGTCGTCCGTAGGCCGCGCGTGGCTTTGTTTTCTACGGGTGATGAATTGGTGATGCCCGGCACCGTCCCGCCAGAGGCCATGCGCCCCGGAGCGATTTACAACTCCAACCGTTTATTTTTAAACAGCCTTCTTAAGCGCATGGGCTGCGAGGTGACTGATTTCGGCATCGTGCCCGATCAACGCGATGCTACGGTTGATGCGTTGCGTGCTGCGTCATTGGGTAACGACGTGATTTTGACCAGTGGCGGTGTATCGGTGGGTGAGGAAGACCACATCAAACCCGCGGTACAAACCCTGGGCCATCTGGACCTGTGGCAGATCGCGATCAAGCCCGGCAAGCCCTTTGCCCACGGCCGGGTTGGCAATGCGCATTTCATTGGATTGCCGGGGAATCCGGTGTCCAGCTTCGTGACCTTCTTGCTGCTAGTGCGTCCGTTTTTGTTGCGCATGCAGGGTGTGGCCGATGTGGCCATGCCGTCAATGCGCGTCCCGGCCCATTTCGACTGGCCGCGCGCTGATAAGCGGCAGGAGTTCTTGCGGGTGCGTCGCAATGCGCAAGGCGGTTTGGATTTGTTTACCAACCAAAGCTCAGGCGTGCTCACCTCGGCCGTGTGGGGGGATGGGCTGGTCAATACGCCCGCCGGACGACCGATTTTTTGCGGTGAGATGGTGCGCTACACATCTTTTGCGGAACTGCTGGCATGAAGGTCCATATCAAGTACTTTGCGTCAATCCGCGAGGCTATCGGAGTGCCCGGTGAACAGTTGGAAACCACTGCTGCGACTCTGGGTGAATTACGCACCGCGCTATTTGCCCACAGTGCTGCCCATGCCCAAAGCCTGGCCCACGGGCGCGCATTGCGCATGGCCCTCAACCAGGTCATGGCCGAAGAAAGTACCGCGCTCACCGACGGTGCCGAGGTCGCTTTCTTCCCGCCGGTGACCGGAGGTTAGGACTACGCGCTTGCCGCTTGCATGGGTGCGCGCAGCCGGTTTCCCAGCCGGCCTTCCTGGGCCAATGCCTTTTTCCTTTTTGATGACAGCCGGGTTGGGTTCTGCAAACAGAGCAGTAATCAAAGGCACCAATGGTCGCCACACTGCTTGCGCTCCAAGATTGCGACCTTCTTGCAGCAGGCCTGTGACTTGCGCGAATTGCGCAGTTTGCAAGTGTGCGCTGGCGGCGATGGAACCACTGCCACCCGCTGCAACGGTGCCAAAAATCTGGTGATCTTCCCCAGCCAGCACCTGTAGGTGGCCATCGGCAATCAATTGCTGCGTCTTACCGGCGTTGCCGCCGCAGTCTTTGATGGCACGAATATTGGGATGTTGCGCCAGTCGCCATAATGTGTCCAAAGTCATTTCAACGCCTGTGCGGTATGGTACGTCATAAAGGATGATGGGTTGGCTGCTGGCATCAGCAATGGGCTCAAACCATTCGCAGACTCCCGCTTGTGGGGGGCGGATTTAGTGGGGTGCTGCCATTAACAATCCTTGAACGCCTTGATTGCAGGCGGCTTGCGCGCAGGCGATAGCCTCACCTAAGTGGTAGCCGCTAACGCCCATCAGGACTGGCAATCTGTCCGCGTGCGCCAATACATTTACCAGCACTGCCAGTTGCTCCACTTTGGATAGCGCTGCGGCTTCGCCGGTAGTGCCGCAGGCCACAAAACCGCTGACGTCACAAGACTTAAAGTGGCATATCAGATTGGCCAGTGCAGTGTGGCCCACTGCATCGGAGGCTGCTTTGGTGAATGGCGTGACCAGGGGAATCCAAAGGCCGGAAAAATCGGTAGTAACAGCGCTTTCAGATTGCGTCGTTTGGGTGGGGATCATGCATCTTCCATTTCAAAAGATGACCGTAATGAACCGCAGCCAAAGTCACGATGATTCCAGGGCAACACCTTGTGAAGGTTGTCGGAGTGGTTCCATCGCTCATCTGAGGACGGAACCTGGGCTCCGGTCAGAGAGCCTGGGTTTTTTGGATTTGCTGACGCATGTGCGCGCAAACACGCCCAGTGCGAAAGCGTTGAGGATATTGGAGTGGTTTGTAGTCGGCCCCATAGCATTTTAAAAGTGCCTATTTGAGTCATGCGGTATTTGCGGGCAACGGCCGAGCACGGGTGTGGCGCCAATGCCAAAATGCGCTTATGACTTTGCCCCGCGTTTCCATCCAGCACGAAGACTTTGACCTGACCACCGAAGTGGAACGCCTGCACGCCTCGGACAAGCGGGTAGGCGCCGTATGCAGTTTTGTAGGCACCGTGCGCGACCGAAATGGTGGCGCCGCTGATTCGGTGCAGATACTGGAATTGGAACACTACCCCGGCATGACCGAAAAGTCGATTGAGGCCATGATTGACGCGGCCCATCAGCGCTTTGACATCTTCGGTGCCCGTGTGGTGCACCGGGTCGGCGTCATGCAGCCGCTGGACCAGATCGTGCTCGTGGTCGTGACCTCTGCGCACCGAGGAGAGAGCTTCAAGGCCTGCGAGTTTTTGATGGACTACCTCAAGACCCAGGCACCGTTCTGGAAGAAAGAGCAGACGCCGGAAGGTGCCCACTGGGTGGACGCGCGTGTCAGCGACGACGCGGCGCTGCAGCGCTGGGGCATAGCCGCTGCAAATGCGGCATAAATGGCCGTCGCCAAAGGGCGCGTCGCAAGGTTTCAAAGCTTGATGTAGCGCAAATGCTTGGCAGGGCAAAGCAGCGCATGTGCGCTGGCGCACTTGAAAAGCAGGGCGTTTGCCCCCAAGCTGTAGTCCATCTGATTAACGGCTGAAGGCTCTGTGATGCGAATCGACAAACTCACCACCAAATTCCAGGAAGCATTGAGCGCAGCGCAAACCATTGCGCTCACGCACGACAACGCCTACATCGAACCGGTGCACGTGCTGGTGGCAATGATCCGCGAGGACGATGGTCCCAAGGCCCTTATGCACCGCGCAGGCGTGAACGTGGCCGGTCTGCTGGCCACTGCCGAGGCGGCCGTCAAAAAGCTGCCGGAAGTGCAGGGCCAGGAGCAAGTCACCGTGGGGCGTGACATGGTTTCGCTCCTGCAGGCGGCGGAAAAGGAATCCATCAAACGCGGTGACGAATTCATCGCCGCTGAATTGTTCTTGCTCGCCTTGGCAGATTTCAAAGGTGATACTGGCAATATCGCGCGCGCCCACGGCCTGACCCGCAAGAGCCTGGAGTCCGCCATCGACGCGGTACGCGGTGGCCAGAACGTGAATAGCGCCGATGCCGAAGTCCAGCGCGAATCCCTCAAAAAATACTGCATTGACCTCACCGAGCGTGCCCGCCTGGGCAAGCTCGACCCGGTGATTGGCCGCGATGACGAAATCCGCCGTGCCATTCAGGTATTGCAGCGTCGCACCAAAAACAATCCTGTGCTCATCGGCGAGCCGGGCGTGGGCAAGACCGCCATTGTGGAAGGCCTGGCACAGCGTATTGTGGATGGTGAAGTGCCGGATTCGCTCAAAGGCAAGCGCGTGCTGTCGCTGGACATGGCCGCCTTGTTGGCCGGTGCCAAGTTTCGCGGCGACTTTGAAGAGCGGCTTAAGAACGTGCTCAAAGACTTGGCCAAAGATGAGGGCCAAACCATCGTATTCATTGATGAGCTTCACACCATGGTGGGCGCGGGCAAAGCCGAAGGTGCGATGGATGCGGGCAATATGCTCAAACCGGCGCTGGCGCGCGGTGAGCTGCATTGCGTTGGTGCTACTACTCTGGACGAGTACCGCAAATACATCGAAAAAGACGCCGCCCTGGAGCGCCGATTCCAGAAAATTCTGGTGGGTGAGCCCACGGTAGAGGCCACCATTGCAATTCTGCGTGGCCTGAAAGAGCGCTACGAAACCCACCACGGCGTGCAGATTACCGATCCGGCCATCGTGGCTGCCGCGGAGCTGTCCAACCGTTACATCACTGACCGATTCCTTCCGGACAAGGCGATTGATTTGATTGACGAGGCCGCCTCCAAAATCAAGATCGAGCTCGACTCCAAGCCTGAGGTAATGGACAAGAAAGACCGCCGATTGATTCAGTTGCAGATCGAGCGGGAAGCCGTCAAGCGCGAGAAAGATGAAGCCTCCCAAAAGCGACTGGCCCTGATCAACGAAGAGATTGTCAGCCTACAAAAAGAGATTGCCGATCTGGACGAGCAGTGGAAGGCCGAGAAGGCGCAGGCCCAGGGTTCCAAGACCATCATGCAGGAGATTGAGAAGGTCAACTTTTCGATCAAGGAGCTTACCGAAAAGGGCAACCTCGACAAAGTGGCCGAGCTGCAATATGGCAAGCTGCCAGAATTGAAAAAGCAGCTAAAAGACGCGCAGGACCGAGAGGCCGGCAAGTCCAAAATTGCCAAAGACGGTGGACACACCCAGTTGCTGCGCTCCATGGTGGGTGCCGAAGAAATTGCCGAAGTGGTCAGCCGTGCCACCGGAATTCCGGTCTCCAAGATGCTGCAGGGCGAGCGTGACAAATTGCTGCAAATGGAAGTCAAGCTACACGAGCGCGTGGTGGGTCAGGACGAAGCCATTGCGGCGGTTTCCAACGCTATCCGCCGCTCGCGATCGGGCCTATCTGACCCGAACCGGCCTACCGGCTCTTTCCTGTTTCTCGGGCCAACCGGCGTCGGCAAGACTGAGCTGTGCAAAGCATTGGCCGGCTTCCTGTTTGACTCGGAGGATCACCTGATTCGTGTCGACATGAGTGAGTTCATGGAAAAGCATTCCGTGGCCCGCCTGATCGGCGCGCCTCCGGGCTATGTGGGGTACGAGGAGGGTGGCTATCTCACAGAAGCCGTGCGCCGCAAGCCTTATAGCGTGCTGTTACTTGACGAAGTTGAAAAGGCGCATCCGGATGTCTTCAACGTTCTGCTACAGGTGCTTGACGACGGACGCCTGACCGACGGGCAGGGCCGCACGGTGGACTTCAAAAACACGGTGATCGTGATGACCAGCAACATCGGCTCGCACCTGATCCAAAGCATGGTGGGTCAGGACAGCGAAGACATCAAGGACGCGGTTACAGGAGAGTTGAAGAACTACTTCCGCCCTGAATTCCTCAACCGCATTGATGAGACCGTCGTGTTCCACGCGCTGGACGCGGCCAATATCGCATCGATTGCCAAGATTCAACTGCAGGTGCTGATTGCGCGACTGGGCAAGATGGATTTGACGCTCAATGTGTCGGACGCCGCTGTAGCTGAGTTGGCCAAAGTGGGTTTTGATCCGGTGTTTGGTGCACGGCCTTTAAAGCGCGCGATTCAGCAGCGCATCGAGAACCCGTTGTCCAAGTTGCTATTGGAAGGTAAATTTTTACCCAAAGACGCCATCCGGGTGGATGTAGACCCGATTCACGCACCCGGCGAATTCAGCTTCGCCTGAGGTTCTTCTCGGGCAAGGCCACGCTTGCACGCGAAAAGGAGCTGGCAAAGTTAAGATGGTCGCTATGACCTCTTTAACTGCGCAGCCCTCTTCGTCTACTTCATCGGTGCCTTTTCGCCAGGACGCCCAAATCATCGGTCTGGTTGGATTGGCGCACGCCAGTTCGCATTTCAGTCACCTGCTGCTGCCGCTGATGTTCCCGGTGTTTATGAAGGAGTTCGGCTTGAGTTATTCCGAGCTGGGTTTGCTCATGAGTACCTTTTTTGTGGTGTCCGGGGTGGGGCAGGCATTTTCAGGTTTTGTGGTGGACCGTATGGGTGCGCGGCCCCTGTTGTTTGCCGCGCTGGCGATTTTTGCCACTGCCTGTATGGCTGCTTCGATGGTCACCGACTACCCTGGCTTGTTAATGGTCGCTGCCTTGGCTGGGCTGGGCAATGCAACTTTTCACCCCGTGGACTTTACGATCCTCAATCAGCGTGTGTCACCGGCGCGATTGGGTTACGCTTTCAGTGCCCACGGCTTAACGGGCAATCTCGGCTGGGCGGCAGCGCCGGTGTTTTTTGCATCGATCAGCGGGGGCTTCGGCTGGCGCAATGCCTATGTGGCTGCCGCCGTGTTGTATACGGTCATTCTGGCCTTATTGGTAACGCAACGCGACAAACTGAGTACCAAAGTGATAGTGCATGAGACAAATGCCAGAGCGGAGCACGATTTGGCGTTTATGAAGCTGCCGGTCGTATGGTGGTGTTTCGGCTTTTTCCTGCTGTCCACCATGACGCTGGCGGTGGTGCAGAGCTTTGCGGTGTCCATTCTCAAAGCCATGCAAGGTGTCAGCTTTGAGGCGGCAACGCTCACCCTTACCTCCTACATGTTGTGTGCCGCCGCAGGTGTGTTTGTGGGTGGATTTGTTGCTGCCCGCGTTGTTAGCAGCGACAAAGTGGTGGCGGTGGCTATGAGTGCCGGCGCAGTATGTATGGCCTTGTGTGGTACCGGCTGGATGGGACCGACCGCCACCATGATGGTGCTGGCCGCAACCGGTTTTGCGATTGGCATCGGTGGTCCTTCGCGGGACATGATGATCAAAAAGGCAACACCCAAAGGTGCCACAGGCCGGGTCTATGGTCTAGTGTATTCGGGGCTGGATACGGGCTTTGCCATTGCGCCCATTGTGTTCGGCGCGTTGATGGACCGGGGCTGGTATGGCGCGACCTTGCTGGGTGCATCCGCCGTGCTATTGCTCAGTGTAGTTGCTGCGTTAGGCGTGGGGCAGCGCACCACACCGCGTTGAACATTAGCCGTTGTCGGACGGGTTGAACAATCGCCATTGCAAAGGGTTGAGCCCGAACACCAGCAGACATGCCAGCAGAATCATGGCACCGCCGGTCATCATCACCGCTCCGACCGGCTCATCCAGCAACACTACGGCCCACGCCACTCCGAATCCGGTGCTCATAAAGGTCGAACTCAGTGCCGCCATAGGCGGCACATGGCGCACGATTCGCATGTACATCCAATACGCCAGGCCTGAAGTGGCCACGCCCATTACGGTGACCGATACAAGTGCCTGCGGTGTGAAATGTGCTTTGGGCAGGTCGTAAAGCGCACCCGGCAGCATCAAAATCACGGCGGCTGTATGCATGCCCGCGGTCACTGCCAACGGCTCCATGCGTGCCATGGCGCGCTTCAAATAGGGCGTTGCAATGCCTGAAAAGGCCGCACCGCCCATACACACCAGCGCAGCACGGATTAAAGTGGGCGTTGGCTCTACCGGGCCGAGCCGAACCACCAATACGGCGCCCGCGAAACCCAGCAGGCAGCCTATCCATTTGGCAACCGTGAGCCGCTCTTGTTTGAGCAGTCCGGACGCGACGGCGCCGAACAGCACCGAGGTAACGGACAGCAGCGAACCGTAGCCGGCAGGAAGGTCCAGCGCAGAACGCGAATACAGGATGTGGGGCCCGGCGACTGCCAGAAATCCCAGTAAAAACAGTTCGCGCCAATGGGCCCAGGGCCAGGGTTGCTTGAAGACGCGCATCATGACCGCCAGCGTCAGTGTGGCCAACAACATACGCAAGCCGGCCGAGAGGTTCGGACCCAATGCCGGCGCCGATACGCGGGTCATCATGAAGGTGGCACCCCATAGCGCCGAAAGGCCGATGAGCTGGAAAAAATATTTGGCTTTCACAGGACTTGCATTGTCACCGCCCCGCGGCGCGGCGCCACTACAGAATGCGACGGTTTTTGGTCTAAACGGGATCGCATTTCAACGCTAGACCCTAGAATGATTGGATAACGAATTAAAGGGACGGATTGCTCAAAGCCTTTTCCATGCAACCGCAGCGTGCGATCGTTGCTTTTGCCATCGCTGTCAGCCTGGTGCTTACGGCGTTGCTTGGCTTTGACCTCCGGCGCGAATACCTCAGCGCCATCGATGCGGCGAGCGAGAAAACCAATAGCCTCGCACATGTGCTTGAAGAGCATGCTCACCAGAGTATGCGAAGGGTCGATCTGGCACTGAGCCAGGCGGCCCAAGACGTCAAAATCGAGGACCTGAATTCGACAACTGCACGCAGTGCAATGCGCGACCGGTTACTGGTGCATTTGCCGAAGGACCTGCTGGTGGGTTCATTTGCAGTCATTGATTCCAGCGGAAAAATACTGGTTGCCACACGCGCTATTGATGTGGATGGCTTGCCCAATGTTGCCGACCGTGATTATTTCCAAATGCAAAAGCAGCACCCGTCGCAGTCGTTGCGCGTGGGTGCACTTTCCAAAAGCCAAATCACCGGGCACTGGATTGTGCCCGTTAGCGTGGCGCTGACCGATTCAAGCGGCGCATTTCAGGGCGTGCTCATGGCCACGCTGGATCCGGAGTATTTTCAACAGTTCTACAACACCGTTGACGCAGGTGCTAACGGCTTCGTAACCCTGTTCACGAAGGAGGCCTGGATCGTCGCCACCTCGCCTTTTCGGGAAGATGTAGTTGCCAGGAACTGGATGCAGTCGCCAATGTTCAGCCAGTATCTGCCTGAATCCCGGGCTAGAACGGTGCGCCAATTGGTGGTGGCAGATGGGGTGGAGCGCATCTACAGTTACCGGGCCTTGCCCGATTACCCGGTCATCGTTGCCTTGGGTGTCTCCATCACCGACGGGCTTGCCACTTGGCGCAACCGGCTGGTGGTGGAAACTATGTTGTTGGCGCTGATGTTGCTGGTCATGTTCGCTGCGACGCTGGTGATATTGCGGCAATTGCGTGAGCGGGCTCGCGCCGAGACGGCGCTCAAATTAAGCGAGTTTTCGGTCCAGGCCGCCTCGCTTCCCACATTCTGGATTGCGAAGGACGCGCGCATTTTGCGCGTCAATCAAGCGGCATGTGAGTTACACGGCTACGGCAGAGAAGAGTTGTTATCCATGTCCATTACCGATATGGACCCCGACTTTCCGGTAGAGCGCTGGCCCCAGCATTGGCAGGAATTGCGAGAGGCCAAAAGCATGGTTTTTGAAACCACCCATCGGGCTAAGGACGGGCGGCAGATTCCGATGGAAGTGGAGATTAATTACATCGAATTCGAAGGCGAAGAGTTCAACTTCTCGTTCATGCGTGACATCACCCAACGACTCGAAGCGGAAGAAAAAATACGCCATGGCGAGAGCATGCTGCGCGATGCCATTGATGCGGTGGATGAAGCGTTCGTGTTGTTTGACCCTGAAGACAAGCTGGTCTACTGCAACGAGAAATACCGTTACCTGTATCCGGGTATGGAAGACTTGATGGTGCCGGGAACCCACTTCGATGCGTTGGTGCATCGCGCCGCAAAGTTGGGTCTTTATCGTGAAGCACTTGGGAACGAAGACGATTGGGTGCGCAACCGGATTCAAGCACACCGTGAAGGTCTTACGGTGCGGGTGCAAAAAAACGCCGATGGGCAGGTGCTTCGAGTCATTGATCGTAAAACGGCGGATGGTTATACGGTCGGTTTTCGCGTGGATATCACGGAGCAGGCCAAGGCCATTGAGGCCGCGGAAGACGCGTCGCGCTACAAGAGCCAGTTTCTGGCAAATATGAGCCATGAAATCCGCACCCCGATGAACGCCATTCTGGGCCTGCTCAATTTGCTGCAAAGTACTTCGCTGGACCAGCGACAGCAAGACTACACCAACAAGACCGAAGTGGCTGCCAAATCACTGCTGGGCTTGCTCAACGATATCCTGGACTTCTCCAAAGTCGAGGCAGGAAAGATGGTGCTCGATCCGCATCCGTTCCGTCTGGACGGTATGTTGCGCGACCTCTCAGTGGTGCTGTCGTCTACCGTGGGAATCAAGCCCATTGAGGTGTTGTTTGATATTGACGCTGCGCTGCCACCCGTGTTGATGGGCGACGCGATGCGGCTGCAACAGGTGCTGATTAATCTGGGCACCAATGCGGTGAAGTTCACTTCGCAGGGGCAGGTGTTGTTGCGTGTGGCCATGCTTGCCGAGATGGAAGTTGGTGACCAGTCTGAGGCATTGATCGAATTCAATATGCAAGATTCCGGCATCGGGATTGCCACAGAAAATCAGGTTCGAATTTTTTCCGGATTCTCACAGGCCGAGGCGTCTACGACGCGTCGATTCGGTGGCACCGGTCTGGGACTTGCGATTTGCAAGCGGCTGGTAGAACTGATGGGTGGCGATTTGCAACTTAACAGCGCACTGGGCAGGGGAAGTACGTTCACATTCACATTGCGTATGCCGGTGGCGTCCAATCCCCCGCAGGTATTGCTGGGTACGCCACGGGTGCGCGGCAAAGTAAAACAAGTACTGGTTGTCGATGACAACGCCATTGCCAACGCACTCATGGTGCGTGTCGTGCAATCCTGGGGTTGGTCATGCCAAAGTGCGGACAGTGGCGCTGCAGCCATAGCTGCCATTGAAGCTGCTTTGGCAGGCCCTCAGTTTCCGTTTGATGTGATTTATCTTGATTGGCAGATGCCGGGCATGGATGGTTGGGAGACGGCGCGGCGCATCCGTGCACTGAGCCAATCCTGCGCAGAGCCGCCGGTGATCGTAATGATTACGGCCAACAGCCGGGATACGCTGGCTATGCGTACATCACAAGAGCAGGCGCTGCTGGATGCGTTTTTGTTCAAACCCATGACCGCGTCCATGATGTTTGATGCGGCCATCGGCCATCAAAGCCAGGATGCACGGTTGTTGCACGCAGGGGCAACCAGCAGCAAGCGCCGCCTCAAAGATATGCGCATACTGGTAGTTGAAGACAACCTGATCAACCAGCAAGTTGCCGAAGAATTGCTCAATAAAGAAGGTGCAGTGGTTTCACTGGCGGCCAATGGACAGTTGGGTGTGGATGCAGTGGCCAATGCTAGGCCACAGTTTGATGTGGTGTTGATGGACATTCAAATGCCCATACTTGACGGCTATGGCGCCACGGCTCAAATTCGCAACATGCTGGGGCTGAAAGACCTTCCCATTGTTGCAATGACAGCCAACGCCATGGCCAGCGACCGCACAGCCTGTTTCGCAGCCGGCATGAATGAACATGTGGGCAAGCCGTTTGACCTCACGCATTTGGTTTCGGTGTTGTTGGCAGCAACCGGACGCAAGCCTGCCGAGACCAATGACACTCTGGATGTAAATCCCACTGCGCTGGATGCGTCGGAAAGTTCGCAGGCCTTGTTGAACGCCTATTTGGATGTGCCTACTGCGCTGGAACGCATTGCAGGCATGCAGCCGCTGTATGTGCGCATGGCTACCGAGTTCAGCGCGGGTCTGGCAACAACCATTGCACAGTTTTGCGAAATCGCCCGCAGTGGTGACAGAGATGCGTTGCGCTTGCACCTGCATTCGCTGAAGGGAACGGCGGCCACAATGGGTGCCATGACGCTGTCAATAGAAGCGGCAAGACTTGAAAAGCTTTGCCGTGGTCCCATCGAGGACTTTGAGCCCCTGGAGCATGTCGAATCGTTGCAGGCGGTATTGGTGCCAACGCACAGTGCGGTGATCGCAGCCATTGAGGAAATGGAACAAAAGTCCATTGGGCAGGACCAGCCGCCACAGGCCAACACGGGCCCCGTTGACCCAGCGCAGCGCGCGCAAGCAAAAAAGGCGCTGGACGAACTCATCGCACTCTTGAACGCTAATGACCTGACCGTGTTGGAGCGATTCGCGCAATTACGCGGTTCACTGGCCCTGTTTGCACCGGCCCGGCTTGCGGATTTGGACCGTGCGTTGATGGGGCTCAGTTTGGAGCGGGCCGGTCGCCTGTGCGCCGAGATGAAAGCGTCGATTTAAAGCCACTAGTGCAGCGCTAAAGCCACAATGCTGGCATCCGGATTCCTACAGTTAGCTCAAGCTACCAGGACAAAGCTATGGCAGATCTTTTTGAAAATCCAATGGGCCTCATGGGCTTCGAGTTTGTTGAGTTTGCATCACCCGTCCCCGGCGTGCTGGAGGCCTTGTTTTTGCAAATGGGCTTTCAACACGTGGCGCGCCACCGCTCCAAGGATGTAGACCTGTACCGCCAGGGCGACATCAACTTTATAGTCAACCGCGAACCCCGCAGCAATGCCGCATACTTCGCTGCCGAGCATGGACCGAGCGCCTGCAGCATGGCGTTCCGGGTGACAGACTCGCATCTGGCCTATGCACTGGCTCTGCAACGCGGTGCCCAGCCGGTCGATATTCCGACCGGACCGATGGAGCTGCGCTTGCCTGCCATCAAGGGAATTGGTGGAGCGCCCCTATATTTAATTGACCGGTTTGAAGATGGTAAATCCATCTACGAC
>CANBYM010000080.1 GCA_947373605.1 Comamonadaceae bacterium | reverse complement strand
GGCATGAAGCGCAGGTAATCGGCCTGCTCGCCCATCTGCGTTATCAGCGCAATGCCCACCGTCAGTGCCGCACCGAACAAGTGCACGTCAAAAACGCCACCAATCCCCAATTCACCGCCATAGTGCGTAATACCATTAAACGCACCGGGATCGCGCACCAGTACATAGCCAAAGGGCACCAACAACATCAATAACCACAACGGTTGCGTCCACAACTGCAAACGGCTGATGGCAGACACCCCATGCGTGACCAAGGGAATCACCACTAGCGCGCACAGCAGATAGCCCCAAGTGGGCGGAATATCAAGCGCCAACTCCAGCGCATACGCCATGACCGCCGCTTCGAGCGCAAAGAAGATAAAGGTAAACGAGGCATAGATCAGCGAGGTAATGGTGGAGCCAATGTAGCCAAAGCCCGCACCACGGGTGAGCAAGTCCATGTCCACCCCGTAGCGCGCCGCATACACGCTGATCGGCAGCCCCGCCAGAAAAATCACCAGGCCTGTTGCCAGGATGGCCCACAAGGCATTCACAAAACCGTACTGCACCAACAAAGTAGCACCCACGGCCTCCAGAATCAGGAACGATGCAGCACCAAAAGCCGTATTGGCCACCCGCCACTCGGACCAGCGCCGAAAGCGTTGCGGCGTAAAGCGCAGCGCATAGTCTTCCATGGTCTCGCTGGCAACCCAATTGTTGTAGTCACGCCGGACCTTGACGACGCGCTGCGGCGGCTCAGCGTCATCGCTTTGCGCTGCGGCGTAGTCCTCGCTGACAATGGGAATGACTTTATTCACAGCCCGAATTGCGCAGGTTTCGTGCCACCGAACCCTCGCCTTCCAAAACAGGGCATGGCCTTTGCTTAAGATTACCCAATACTTCTAACAAAATCCGCCATGGAACTCACCCCCCGCGAAAAAGACAAGCTGCTCATCTTCACCGCAGGACTGCTGGCCGAGCGCCGAAAAGCCCGCGGACTAAAGCTCAATTACCCAGAAGCCATCGCGCTGATCAGCGCCGCCGTCATGGAGGGTGCGCGCGACGGCAAGTCCGTCGCCCAACTGATGAGCGAAGGCCGCACCATATTGACTCGTGCGGATGTAATGGACGGCATTGCAGAAATGATCCCCGACATCCAAGTGGAAGCCACGTTCCAGGATGGCACCAAACTGGTCACGGTGCATCAGCCCATTGTGTAAACCAGCCATTCCGATTCACACCCTATTTTCAGGA
Organism: Comamonadaceae bacterium; assembly: GCA_947373605.1. Lineage (GTDB taxonomy): Bacteria > Pseudomonadota > Gammaproteobacteria > Burkholderiales > Burkholderiaceae_C > Allorhodoferax. The sequence continues at coordinate 14,535 of CANBYM010000080.1, read as the reverse complement.
GTACCCGCCATGCAATCCCGATTGATCAAAGCTGTGTTGCTCTTTGCAGCCGCTACCGCATCCACGTGCGCCATGGCCCACAACGGTGCGGATGCCCACGGTCACACCGGCTTTATCGCCGGCTTCATGCACCCGCTGTCCGGCTTGGACCACATGGCGGTGATGGTGTGTGTGGGCGTTTGGAGCGCCCTGGCCGCGCGGCGCTTCGGGCCGGAGCTGTTTTGGGGGCCGCTGGCATTTGCAAACATGCTGCTGATCGGTGCAGCCTTCGGACTGCAGGGAGTGCGCATCGCTGAGGTCGAGCCCATGATTGCCGCATCGGTCCTCATTATGGGCTTGCTGGTGGCAACCCGACTGCCCTTGCCCGCTGTTGCAGCAACCGTTCTGACAAGTGTGTTCGCCGTGTTTCACGGCCTGTCGCACGGATTTGAACTCTCCAACAGCGCAAGTGCTTTCCAAACGCTGGCTGGCATGCTGTGCGCCACCGCCCTATTGCACTGCACGGGTTTGGCCATTGGCTGGACACTGCGCGAGCGCAGCGCATGGGCTCCCACCGCTTTGGGTGCCGGCGTTGCAGCATTGGGCAGCGCTCTACTTCTTCAATTGGGCTGAACACGATGACGCCCGGCGAAATCATTGCTGACGATGGCGACCATGTGCTCAACGCCGGTCGCCGCACCGTAACTCTGGTGGTGCAAAACACCGCAGACCGGCCCATTCAGGTGGGCTCGCACTACCACTTCGCCGAGACCAACGACGCACTGGGCTTTGACCGCACTGCGGCGCAAGGCATGCGGCTCAACATTCCCTCGGGCTCAGCGGTGCGCTTTGAGCCCGGCCAGCAGCGCACGGTGGAGCTGGTGGACTTTGGCGGCGACCGCATTGTGTACGGCTTTCGTGGATTAACCAGCGGGCCGCTGGCCTGAAGCACCCACAAGAAACGATAACAAGGACTGAACTGATGGCAACCATTGGACGCCGCGCCTATGCGGAAATTTTCGGCCCCACCACAGGCGACCGTGTGCGCTTGGCCGATACCGGCCTGCTGGTAGAAGTAGAAAAAGACTACACGTTGGGAGCAGGCAGCTATGGTGAAGAAGTCAAATTCGGCGGTGGAAAAACTATTCGCGATGGCATGGCACAAAGCCAACGTACGCGTGCCGAAGGCGCAGTTGACTGTGTGATGACCAACGCACTCATAATTGACCACTGGGGCATCGTCAAGGCTGACATCGGTCTCAAGGGCGGTCGCATTGTGGGCATCGGCAAGGCCGGCAACCCTGACACGCAACCGGGCGTGGACATCATCATCGGGCCTGGCACCGAGGTCATCAGCTGCGAAGGAAACATTGTCACCGCAGGCGGTATTGACAGCCACATTCACTTTATCTGTCCGCAGCAAATTGAAGAAGCGTTAGCCAGTGGAGTCACGACCATGCTTGGCGGCGGCACCGGTCCTGCCACCGGCACCTTTGCCACCACATGCACGCCCGGCCCATGGAACATTGAACGCATGCTGCAGGCGGCGGATGCATTCCCCATGAACCTGGGGTTTCTGGGCAAAGGCAACGCGTCTCTGCCCGCTGCGCTGCACGAGCAAGTCAACGCCGGTGTGATCGGCCTGAAATTGCACGAAGACTGGGGCACCACACCATCCGCCATCAGCAACTGTCTGGATGTAGCGGAAGAGACGGATACGCAGGTGGCGATTCACTCGGACACACTCAATGAATCCGGCTTCGTGGAAAACACGATTGCCGCCACCAAAGGGCGTGGCCTGTGTGCCTTTCACACCGAGGGCGCCGGCGGCGGCCATGCGCCCGACATTCTAAAGGTGGTGGGTCAGGCCAACTTTCTGCCCAGCTCCACCAACCCGACCATGCCCTACACCGTCAACACACTGGACGAGCATGTGGACATGCTGATGGTCTGCCACCATTTGGACGCGGGCATTGCCGAAGATCTGGCGTTTGCCGAAAGCCGCATCCGCAAAGAAACCATTGCCGCAGAGGACATCCTGCACGACTTGGGCGCCATCTCCATGATGAGCAGCGACAGCCAGGCGATGGGCCGCGTGGGTGAGGTGATCATCCGCACTTGGCAGACCGCCCACAAGATGAAAGCGCAGCGCGGAAGCCTTCCTGAAGACACTGCACGCAATGACAACTTCCGCGCCAAACGCTATATCGCCAAGTACACCATCAACCCCGCCATTGCGCACGGCATCAGCCATGAAGTCGGCAGCATCGAGATGGGTAAATGGGCCGATCTGGTGGTCTACAAACCGGCGTTTTTCGGCGTTAAACCGGCGCTGATTCTCAAAGGCGGATTTATCGCCTTCGCCGCCATGGGTGACCCCAACGCATCCATCCCCACACCGCAGCCGGTGCACTACCGGCCCATGTTCGGTGCATTTGGCGGAGCGCTGGCGCGCGGGTCGTTTACCTTTGTGTCTCAGGCGGGGTTGGAAGCAGGCGTCAAACAACGCTACGGTCTGGCCAAGAACGTGAGTGCTGTCAAGGGTATCCGCGCGGTGCGCAAGCAGCACATGATTCACAACAGCTATCTGCCGGTAATGGAGATTGACGCGCAAACCTACAGCGTTCGTGCGGATGGTCAGTTGTTGACCTGCGAGCCGGCCAAAAGCCTGCCGCTGGCGCAACGCTACTTTTTGTTTTAGGCAAGCTTCAAGGCCTTGATAAACGCCAAATAGTCCCGCGCAGTCCGCTTGGGCGATTCAATCATCGGTATGTGCCCCACGCCTTGCATGATGCTGATTTGGCTTTTGACAAACACCTTGGCCAGTGTGTATACCGACGCAGGCGGAACGATGCGGTCCTGTGCGCCGGTCACGATAAGCGCGGGAACCTGCACATTGGAAAATCTCTGCTCAATGGGCCGAGAAGCCTGAATAGCGCCCAGAATTTTTCGGTGTAGTGCGTAGTCATTAGCTTGGGTCACGCCCAACGTACGGGTACAGGCATAGGGGATAAATGGCGGCTTGGCATATAGGTAGGGCCATCGACGGGCGTACTGCTGTGCCACGGTGTTGAGCAGCGGAAATTCCCCCGTGTCCAGAAAGCGCTGCATCAATTCCGATTGTGCGGCTTCCTGTGTGGCCGCTGCATCCAGCAACCAGAGACTCGCAACATCTTGCGGGTAGGTGGCGGTCAATAGGGCCGCAATGCCGCCCCCCATGGAATTGCCACCCAAATGAACGCTTCGAAGGCCCAGAGATTGCATGAAATCATGGACGTACTCAACCTGCGCTTCTATTGAGTAATCCCCGCCAGGGTCACGGCTTGCATTGCCAAAACCGGGAAGGTCGGGAATATAGACCGTGAAATGCGGTGTGAGGAAGCGACTGACTGCGGCAAACGTGTCCTTGTTGGCGGTGAATCCATGCACCAGCACTAAAGGTGCGCCCTGCCCGCCCACAAGGTAGGGGACGTTTTGACCCTTGAGCGCAATGTGCGCCTCTTTGAGACCTGCAAGGCGGCGAGCCGATTTAACAATCAACCAATAGGTAAAAGCGGGCGCAAAACGGTTCATGCCGGCCAAGGCTGGAACAAACATGGCAATGAGGGTAAAAACAGTAAGCATCAATCCTGCATCATGCCTTGTAATCCATGCTGCCGACCACGGCAGGCATACTTGTACTTATGAATACCCGGGCAAAACGCAAAGAAAAATCAGGCAAACGACAACAAACGACACGGCGCCTTTGTGCCGGTGCCTTGTGCTGCGCCCTGGCATTCATCTGCGCAGCAGCGAGCGCATCACCTGACGAAAGCATTTTGGGCAAATCGCTGGGCTACCCCGTTGCGCCGAATCTGGCACTGGCTTTTAACGACGAACATTACCGCGTAGGATCGTTCAGCGGCCTGGACAGCATCTCGGAGCACTGCATCATTGAGCCTTCGGCCACGCCGCTGCCATTGCCTGAGGCGAAAAATAAGCCCGCCTTTGTCTATCATTATGAGGGCACCAGCTACACACTGGACGATTACATGCAGCACCAGCGCGTCACGGCTTTGCTGGTGCTGAAAGACGGCGAAATTGTGGCGCAACAGAACGGTTACGACCGCACACCCGAACAGCGCCTGCTGTCCAACTCCATGGCCAAGACGATTTTGGCGCTGGCCATCGGCAAGGCGCTGGAGGCGGGGTTGATCCGTTCGCTGGACGACACGGCCGCCAGCTATGCGCCCGAACTGGCTGGCACACTGTACGGCGAAACGCGCATCATCAATCTGATGCGCATGAGTTCCGGAGCGCGCTTTGTGGAAGACTATTCCGGCAAGGACGACCATGCCCGCTTTAACCGCGCCATGCGCAGCAGCGGCATCGTGAGCGCCGTCAAGACTGTGACCGAACGCCAGTCGCCCGAGGGCGATGTATTCAATTACGCCAGCTCCGAAAGCGTGACACTGGGTTACGTATTACGGGCCGCAACCGGACACAATCTGTGTGAATTTGTCAGCGAACAGCTCTGGCAGCCTATGGGTGCGTCTGCGCGGGCCACCTGGCTGACCAATTCGGCGGATCACGCCGAGATTGCGTCGGGCAACTTCAACGCGACCGTCATGGACTATGCGCGCCTGGGCTTGCTACTTGCCAACGATGGGAGCGTGCAAACTGACAAAGGCGCACTGCAAGTAATTCCGCGCGATTACCTGTTGCGCATGACGGATGCCAACCGGCAGCCGCCGGCATTTCGCCCCGGCCTGATGCAAAACAAGGGCAGCACTTATCTGGGGTACGGATTGCAGACCTGGCTGCTACCAGGGTCGCACCGGCGCTTTGAATTGCTGGGCATTCATGGGCAAGCCATCATGGTGGACCCGATCTTGCATGTGGTCATCGTGCACTTGGCGGTCGGCAAAGATGCATCGGGCGACGCCAGCGGACACCATCTGGGTCGCGAACGTGACGCTTTGATGCGAGGTATCTTGGCGCAATACGGAAACTGGTAATTTTTCACTTTCAACTTTTATGCTTCAAACCTCCAAACTTATTCCACAGGGCCAGGGCCTAGCTGCGGTGCTTCTAAAGCGCGCCACCACCATCGAGCTTGACTGGGATCTGCGCCAAAAAAGCCGGTTTGAAACCGCCGACTCCGCCGGGCGCAGCATCGGTGTTTTTTTGCAGCGCGGCACCGTGGTTCGCGGTGGCGACGTTCTGGTGGCGGAAGACGGCTCGCTCATCCAAGTGGTGGCTGCTCCACAGCCGGTGCTGCGCATTACCCATTGCAGCAACCACGGCACGCCCTTTGACCTGATCCGCGCCGCCTACCATTTAGGCAACCGGCATGTGCCTATTGAGCTAAAACCCGACCATCTGAAAATTGAACCTGACCATGTGCTGGCCGACATGTTGCGCGCCATGCATCTGATCGTACATGCAGTCGAAGAAGCGTTCGAGCCTGAAAACGGCGCTTACGCAACCGGTGGCCATTCCCATGTGCACGGGAAGCATGAGCATCACGATCATGGGCATGACCACGATCACCACGGCCATGCCCACTGATACACCCACTGAGAACACCGGCGGTGCCGGTCGCACCAGCAGCCTGATGCAGCTAATGTGGCTGGCATCACCGGCACTGCCCATCGGCGGCTTCTCGTATTCCGAATGTCTGGAAGCAGCGGTGGACTGCGGTCGGATTGCTAACGAGCAGGATGCGGCCATCTGGCTGGTGGACCAATTGCATTTGTCACTCGCGCGCAGTGACCTCGCAGTGGTGGCCCAGGGCATTGCCGCCTGGCGGGTTCAGGATGCAGCATGCATAGAGGCGCTCAATAGCTGGGTGTTGCAGACGCGCGAGAGCAGCGAGCTGCGCGCGCAAACCGAACAAATGGGCCGATCGCTGCTCGAATGGCTGCGCAATCACACCACCGCTACACCCGCCGACATTGCCTTGCTGGCAGGGCTGCAACCCACCTACCCCATGGCCTTTGCACTGGCCGCCAGCAGCACAGGTGCCAACGTTAACGATTGCCTGACCGCATACGCCTTCGGCTGGGCTGAAAACATGGCACAGGCAGCAATTAAATCGGTGCCGCTGGGGCAAAGCGCGGGGCAGCGCATTTTGTCAGCGCTCACCGCAAATATTGATTCGGCCATTGAAGCGGCACTGCAGACAACCGACCTAACGCGCCAAGCCTACACTCCCATGCTGGCCATTCTGAGCAGCCGGCACGAGACCCAGTACTCCCGCCTTTTCCGTTCCTGAATATTCGCCAACCCAACACCAGAAACCTATGTCCGCACTGCACCACATCGCCAATCGCACCAAGAAGCTCCCTCCCCTGCGCGTCGGTATCGGCGGCCCGGTAGGCTCCGGCAAAACCACCCTTCTTGAAATGCTTTGCAAAGCCATGCGTGAGCAGTACGACCTCGTGGCCATTACCAACGACATCTACACAAAAGAAGACCAGCGCCTGCTGACCGTCAGCGGTGCCCTGCCCGCGGAGCGCATCATGGGCGTAGAGACCGGCGGCTGCCCGCACACTGCGATCCGTGAGGACGCATCCATCAACCTGGAAGCCATAGACCGCATGCTGGTGGACTTTCCGGATGCCGACGTGGTGTTTGTGGAAAGTGGCGGCGACAATCTGGCCGCCACTTTCAGCCCGGAGTTGAGCGACCTCACTATCTACGTGATTGATGTCGCAGCCGGTGAAAAAATCCCGCGCAAAGGCGGCCCCGGCATTACCAAAAGCGATTTGTTCGTGATCAACAAAATCGATTTGGCTCCCTACGTGGGTGCTGACCTGGCGGTGATGGAAGCCGACACCGTGCGCATGCGCACCACCGCCAAAGGCCTCAAACCCTTTGTTATGACCAACCTCAAAACCTTGACCGGCCTGAAAGAAGTCGTGGCCTTTATCGAGAGCCGCGGGATGTTGCAGGCTGCGTGAGCAGCACGCCGTCAGACTTTGGGCATCACGCGCCTCAAGGTAGCGGCAAACTCGCGCGGATTGAACTTGGCAACATAGGCGTCTGCACCCACGCTTTTCACGTGGTTCTCATTGGTGGCACCGGTGAGTGAGCTATGAATCACCACCGGAATGCCATCAAAGCGCGAGTCGGACTTGATGTTGCGGGTCAGCGTAAAGCCATCCATCTCCGGCATTTCAAGATCAGTCAGCACCATCGCAATTTTGTCGCGGATGGATTTGCCTTCTTTGCGCGCATCGGCTGCCATCTCGTTCAATCGATCCCAAGCCTCTTTGCCGGTCTTGGTCATGATGTACGGAATGCCCATGGCGTTCAACCCCAGCTCAATCACCGAACGGGCAACGGCCGAGTCATCCGCCACCAGCAATTGCGTACCCGGCGGCAATTGCAATTCCGGTCCCACTGCATCGCGGTTGATCTCTTCGGTGGTGCTGGGCAAAACGTTTTTCAGAATTTGCTCCACATCGAGCACCTGAGCCAGCCTGGTGTCGGCCGTGGCTCCATCGAGCCGGGCTATGCCGGTAATCAGCGCGCCGCCATCGCTGCTGTCGGCGGGCAACACCTGATTCCATTCCATGCGGATGATTTCATTAACCTGCTCCACCGCAAACGCCTGCACGGTGCGGCCATATTCAGTAACCATCAGGATGGTGCGCCCTTTGGTCGGCCTACACCCGACCACGCCGGGCAGATCGATCACCGGAATAATCTGACCACGGATATTGGCCACGCCCATCAGGTGTTCATGGGAATTCGCCAGCTCGGTGATGTGCGGCATAACCAGCACCTCACGCACCTTGAAAACATTGATGCCGAACAACTCGCGTTGGCCATTATTTCTGGATTCGCCCAAACGAAATAACAGCAGCTCAAACTTGTTGTTGCCCGCGAGCTTGGTGCGCTCCTCGATTTCCTGCTGGGCCGATTTCATGGTGGGGTCTCCCTCTGATACCAAAATGCATTATTTGTGTCCACAGCATAGCCCAGTCCGGCGGTCACGGGATAGGGTTAACGCATGTGTTTGAACATTTTTGCATTGAACCTTTCCACGATACTGACGTGGCGCGCCCCAGGAATCAAGGTAAATGACTCCCCCGCGCGCAGCGTGCCGGGCTGGTCCACCGACAGGTAAAACCCGCAAAAACCGCTTTGCGCCATGGCCTTGACCGCCGTGTTAAAGCCCATGGCCCCGTTGAACTTGAAGCACGGCTCGCGCGGCTGCTCCACCCGCAAAGTGCAGTCTGCAAAGCACAATACGTCACCCACCCACACGTCGCCCTCCAGCAGTCCGCGCAAGCTCAGATTTTCGCCCACCGCGCCTTGCGGCAATTCGTCATCGATGTCCGATAAACCCGCGGTGCGGCGTTGTTCCTGCCAAAACGGGTAGTGCTCCGCCGGGTAGGCGTACACCGCCTTCTCTAACCCTCCGTGCACGCTCAGGTCGACCTGCTCGTCGCCCTCCAGCCCCAGGGGACGCACTGCAACCGGCCCTGCGACCGCTGTTTTACGAATGGCCGTCATGACGGCGCGACCGGACATCAGTACCTTGCGGGCCTGTCCGGTTTGAATACTTTCAATGTGCATGCATCGCCCTCCTGACGCACTAAAGCTGGCGGTGTTCCGTCTTGCCCTGACGTGTGGAGTATTTGGCCAGCGCATCGAGTTGCTCCACCTGCACGACGGCGGAGCGATTGTTGTAGGCGTTCTCTTTGAGCCAGGCCAACTCTTCCTGCAATGCACCTTCATCGTCCAGCCGGGTATGCCATACACGCTGGTCGCTATTCCAGCGGTAGCCGCGCGCCTTGAGCTTGTCTTTGGCATCAAAAGGCGCGTTGGTGGCTTGCAAGCGAAAACTTGGCAGTGAAGCTGCGCGCACCAGGTGTGCAAGCCCGCTATCTTCGCCCTGCGGCAGCTTGGCGGCCAATACAGCCAGCAAGGCATGGCAATCCATTTCGGCACGGTGCGCGTCGTAAAACCAACCCATTGCCTGGGCCAGACTTTCCAGCTTGGCCGAGCTGCGGCCCTGCGCCTTCCAGTTGATATCGGCAAACGAGCAACTCCACGGCAGTTGCGCAAACTGCGGCAGTCTGCGCTCTACAAAAGGACGATCAAATCCGGCGTTGTGCGCAATCACCAGATCCACGCCTTCAAGCATTTGCGCAATGCGCTGCTCGTCGAGCTTTTTGCCTGAGACATCCGCGTCGTGAATGCCCGTCAGTGCCACCACTTCTTTCGGAATCGGTTTACCGGGATCTTCCAGTTCGTCATACACATCGACCGGTCCTACCGGCAGGCCGGTCACCAAATCCACACGCACGCGCAGCATGGCCAGTTCGATGATGGACTCCTTGGCGGCGTCCAGTCCGGTAGTCTCGGTATCGAGTACCAGTACGCAGGTGCTTGCGCTCTGCGCATTCGACTGCACAGAGCTAACCGCAGGCCAATCCAATTGCGGCTTGAGGCGGCGCTGTATACGGTAATCGGCGTGCTCCTCCAACTGCGCTGCGAGCTGCTCGAAGTTGATCGGCACCGCAGCAGCGGGCACCTGCACTGAGGTGGCGCGCTTCTTCGCAAGGGGCGCTGGTTTGGCTAGTTCAGGAAACAGATCGAGAGCGACCGGATTGTTGTTCAAAGGATGACCCCGTGGCGTTGATATCTGCATTATTGCCGCCATCCGGCTGGCCAGTTGAGCCTTTGCATTCGGCAATTTTTGCTACCTATAATATTTTTACGGCGCTCTCGTTTGAAGTGGCAGGCAGGCACTTCGTTCGTACACGGTACGTGCATTTATACATTCCCCCGAATTTGAATTTTTTTCATCGCAATCCCGCGGTGCGGCTTAACGTTTTGGAGTTTGTATGTTCGGTTTTTTCACTGCCCCTCGAACCCGAACCATCAAAAGCGCCGCAATCCAAAACATTCTGGGAAAACCCTCACCAATCCCCCTCAACCTCAAAGGTAGTGACGTTTATTGCGGGCACCTTCAATGAACGTCCCGCCGAAGCGACAAGGCCAAATCGGCTGTTCGCTCCCGGCTCTATACGCCCCGTCGGGGGCAAGTGGTGGGGATAAGCGAGTGAGCACAAAATTGACTAAAAACCATACGCACTGAAGGCAACACCACCGACACGCCAATTGAGAGAAAGGCCGAGAAAAAGGCCCGCCTGAAGGAGTTGAAAGCGCGGATAAAAAGGCGCATCCTCATCGGCACGAGTAGACAAATGATGATGGATTCGGAACTTTATTTCGACCCGGTGAACGCAGTGTTCACATTAATCATGAACAGGAGCAAGGATGAACTGAAGAAACCGGTCGTGGGGCACTTCAAAATGCATCGCATTGTGTTTTCAGAGGTGTTGGAGGCGGGCGAACAAAAGGCGATCTGCTATGCAACCCTAAAGGGGAGCATTCTGTTGGCGAAGATTGGCAACAACAAACCATTCACGTTTTTTGTAAGTCCTGCCAACCCGTATTTGGTGCATCGTGAAGTGCATTTGGATGAAACCATTGGACAGAGCTAACACCTGTTGCATATTCCACCCGGGATAGTCCAGTCCGACGCGTTTGAAAATCCGCTGTTAGAACCGCTGGTCATCAGGCTGCCCGGTATGGCGTTGTACCCAGCGGGCGATAGCGATCTGACGGAAGAAGATTTAAAAATCTTGCGTGGCGAAATACCGATCCCAAGCCAATGAGACGGCAACCGACCGCAGGGCAACCGGAAGTCCGGTTTTGAAAATCGCCAACGGCACAGGCGGTGAGTTAGCATAAACCGCAGGCCCACTAACCCTATCGTCATGGACAAAACTCTCAAAGGCGTTCGCATATTGAGCCTGGCGCTCAACCTGCCGGGACCCGCAGCCCTGATGCGCTGCCGCGCGATGGGCGCAGTCTGCACCAAGCTGGAGCCGCCCGCTGCGGCAGGTGCGCCGTCGGGTGCCAGCGGGGACCCGATGGCGCTCTACAACCGCACGGCCTATGACGCCATGCATGACGGTGTACGTCTGCTGCGTGCAGACCTAAAGTCCGCCAAGGGGCAGCAGGCGCTGCACCGCGCGCTGGCAAAAACGGATGTGTTGCTGACTTCGTTCCGGCCCTCGGCCCTTACCAAACTAGGGCTGCCATGGAAAGTGTTGCACCGGCAGTACCCCAAGCTATCCGTGGTGCAAATCGTGGGGGCGTCGGGCGAACGCGCCGAAGAGCCGGGCCACGACCTCACCTATCTGGCCGAAAACGATTTGGTCACCGGACTGGATTTGCCGGCCACGCTGTATGCAGACATGGGGGGCTCGCTGATGGCATCGGAAGCGGTGCTCAAAGCCCGGCTGCAATGTCTGGGCAGTGGCAAAGGAATGCTGCTCGAAGTGGCCTTGTCCGACGCGGCAGCTTATCTGGCGCTGCCACGCAGCTGGAGCCTGACCCGTGAAGGCGCGGCGGTGGGCGGCGGGCATGCGGGCTACCGCGTGTATGCCTGCAAGGACGGGCGTGTGGCGCTGGCCGCGCTGGAGCCGCATTTTGCCCGATCGCTTGCCAATCTGGCGGGCTTGGAGCAGTCCACCATGGCTGCCATGTTTACCCCGCAAGCCCAAACCATGATTTCGCAGTTCGTAGCAAGAAAAACGCGCAAGCAACTCGACGCACTGGCCGTCAAGCACGACATCCCGCTGCACACGCTGCGCTAAGCAGTGACAGGGCTAGAGCGGCTTGCGCACCTTGCGAGCCGGTTTGGCACTGCCGGTGACGCGGGGTGGCAAGCCGGTGTGCTGCGTCAGCACGCGCCCTTTGACCGGCGCTGCAGTGGAGTTCTTTTTGCGAGCGCTGCTGTAGCCGCCATCTACCAAAGGCTGGAAAGTGGGGATCAGGTGGTGCTTGCCATTACCGATCAGATCAGCACGTCCCATGGTCTTGAGCGCCTCACGCAGCAGCGGCCAGTTATTGGCGTCGTGGTAGCGCAAAAAGGCTTTGTGCAGGCGGCGGCGCTTCTCGCCGCGCACGACGTCTACCGTCTCATCCGCAGACTCCGCCGTGCGATGAATCTTGCGCAGCGTATTGCGTCCGGAGTGGTACATGGCCGTTGCAGTGGCCATGGGGCTGGGATAGAAGGTTTGCACCTGATCGGCCCTGAAGCCGTTTTTCTTGAGCCAGACGGCCAGGTTCATCATGTCTTCATCGGTGGTGCCGGGGTGGGCCGCGATGAAATACGGAATCAAAAACTGCTTCTTGCCCGCCTCTGCGCTGAACTTGTCGAACAGCGTTTTGAACTTGTCATAGGAGCCGATGCCAGGCTTCATCATCTTGGTCAGCGGGCCCTGCTCGGTGTGCTCGGGGGCAATCTTGAGATAGCCGCCCACGTGGTGCTGCACCAGTTCCTTGACATACTCCGGGCTTTTCACCGCCAGGTCGTAGCGCAGACCGGAGCCGATCAAAATCTTCTTGATGCCCTTGAGCGCCCTGCCCCTGCGGTACATCTTGATCAACGGACCGTGATCAGTGGTGAGGTTCTGGCAGATGCCGGGGTACACGCAGCTCGGCTTGCGACAAGCCGCCTCAATCTCGGGGCTTCTACAACCCAGTCGGTACATATTGGCGGTGGGACCACCCAGATCAGAGATGGTGCCGGTAAAGCCCTTGACCTTGTCGCGGATGTCTTCGATCTCTTTGATGACCGAGTCTTCCGAGCGGCTTTGGATGATGCGGCCTTCGTGCTCGGTGATGGAGCAAAAAGTGCACCCGCCAAAACAGCCTCGCATGATGTTTACGCTGAAGCGAATCATTTCCCAGGCCGGGATCTTGGTGGCGCCGTCGTGGCTACCGGATTCATCCGCGTATGACGGGTGTGGACTGCGCGCATAAGGCAGGTCAAACACCAGATCCATTTCTGAGGTGGTAAGCGGTATCGGGGGTGGTGTGATCCACACATCGCGCGCGGTCGTGCCCTCGCCATGGGCCTGGACCAGTGCTCTGGCGTTGCCGGGGTTGGTCTCCAGATGCAGCACTCGGTTCGCATGGGCATATAACACCGGGTCGCTCTTGACCTGTTCGTAACTGGGCAGCCGGATGACTGAGCGCTCCCGGGGTGGTACCCGCAGCTTTCCCTTAGGCGTGGACAGCGCCGGGTTGGGCATGAAGGTCAGCGGCTTTGTCGCCGCGTCGCTTTGCGCCTGCTGCGCCACAGCTTTGGCGTCGTCTTCTTTGCTGCAGGTAACGCCCTGCTCTGCCGCCTGCTCGGAGGTGGTCATGTATGGGTTGACGTGGGCCTCTACGCGGCCGGGTTCGTCGACACTGGTGGAGTCAATCTCAAACCAGTCTTTGCCAGATGCGTCATCAGGCCTGCGCACAAACGCGGTGCCGCGCACATCGGTGATGCTTTCGACCGGTTCACGTGCCGCCAAACGGTGCGCGATTTCCACGATCGCGCGCTCTGCATTGCCATACAGCAGCAGATCGCACTTGGCATCCACCACGATAGAGCGGCGCACCTTATCGCTCCAATAGTCGTAATGCGCGATGCGCCGCAGGCTGCCTTCGATGCCACCGAGTATCAGCGGCACATCCTTGAACGCCTCGCGGCAGCGCTGGCTGTAGACAATGGCTGCGCGGTCCGGGCGCTTGCCGCCAATATCACCGGGGGTATAGGCGTCATCACTGCGGATTTTTCGGTCGGCGGTGTAGCGGTTGATCATGGAGTCCATGTTGCCCGCTGTCACGCCCCAGAACAGATTGGGCTTGCCCAATGCTTTGAAAGCCTGGGCGCTGGTCCAGTCCGGTTGGGCAATGATGCCGACCCGGAAACCCTGGGCTTCCAACATGCGCCCGATCACCGCCATACCGAAGCTGGGGTGGTCCACATAGGCATCCCCAGTGACGAGAATAATGTCGCAACTGTCCCAGCCGAGCTTGTCCATTCCGGCGCGCGACATCGGCAGAAACGGCGACGTACCAAAGCGCGATGCCCAGTACTTTTTGTAGCTGGACAGCGGCTTGGCAGCGCGCGCAAAAAAGGAGACGTCGACTGGGGCGTTCATGAATCTCGTAGGGGAGTTGGCACTCATTTTAAGGTTGCCATGGCTTCCAAGCGGGTAAAGGGGTTACTCGGGCCGCCTTCGCGCATTCGGCACTTTGAGGACACGCCCACTGCTGATTGCGCTGCGGGGCACAAACGGCACCGTACAAACCCCAACACCGATGTCACGCCAGGCACTGAAATTGCGTGCTTAGGCCCGTAGAATCAATTTCCGGATTCATCAACTTAGCTTGCGCAACCTGCGCTTTACCTTTAAGGAACGAATATGAAGAAACTGCTTTTGGCGGTCGGCGTAGCGTCACTGTTAGTGGCTTGTGGCAAAAAAGAAGAAGCAGCAGCAGCTGCGGCACCCGCAGCGGCACCTGCAGCGGCGGCGTCTGCACCGGAACCAGCGGTCCTGAAAGTTGCCATTGACCCGACCTACGAGCCGTTCACATTCAAAACCGGTGACGGCAAACCTACCGGCTTTGACGTCGATATCGCCAATGCACTGTGTGACCAGATCAAGCGCAAATGCGAGTTCGTGGAACAAGTCTGGGACAGCATGA
>CANBYM010000079.1 GCA_947373605.1 Comamonadaceae bacterium | reverse complement strand
ACTTAAGAGTGATAACCACGCGAGGATTTTCGCTTCGGCGCAATTGTTGAGGCGCTAAAAAGCTACTCAAATCTTGAGTGAAGATTACCGCCAAGCCACGGCAAATCAGACCAGCTGGAATCAGGTTTCCATGTTGCAGCCCAGCCAAGCATCTGGTCGGCTGGCATGGGTCGTGCAATGCCATAACCCTGTGCCAATTCACAACCCAATTGCAGCAAGGCAGTGCCATGGGCGGGCGTCTCCACACCTTCTGCAATCACTTCCCGCCTCAATGCTCCAGCCAAGCCGATCACACCTTGCAATATGGCTAGGTCATCTGGGTCATCGAGCATGTCGCGGACAAAGCTTTGGTCGATTTTGAGCGTTTTGACTTTAAGGCGCTTGAGGTAGGTAAGCGAGGAGTAGCCGGTGCCGAAGTCGTCCAATGCAAAGCTGACACCGAGTTGCGCACAGTCTTGTATTAGTTGAGATATTTGCGCAACATCTTCCAAAGCGCTGGTTTCCAGTATTTCCAGTTCCAAGGTGTTAGGGTTGATGCGTGGATGCATTGCCAAGATTGCTCGCAATCGTTCCACAAAATCTCCTTGCTGCAACTGGCGGGCACCAATATTGACGCTCACGCGCATGTCCATCCCCTGCGAAATCCAGAGCTCCATTTGGATCAGCGCCGCGTCAATCACCCATTCACCGATGTCCACTGCAAGCGGGTGATCCTCAATCACCGGTAAAAATAAACCGGGTGCGAGCAGGCCTTGCTCGGGGTGCTGCCAGCGGATCAAGGCTTCAGCACCAATTACCTGTCCGGTTCGCATATTCACCTTGGGCTGGTAATACAGAACGAACTCCCGACTTTTCAGTGCCGAGCGAATCTGCTGCAGGCTTTCGTGAATACCGCGAATGCTGCTGTCCTGAACAGCATCAAAGATGTGATACCTGTTCTTTCCCGCAAGCTTGGCTTGGTACATGGACTGATCAGCCTGCCGTAACAGCTGGTCCGCATCGATCTCAATAGTTTGCGGATAGATGGTGACGCCGATACTGGCCGAAACATGAAGACTATGACCGTCAACGTGAAACGGTTGGGCGGCAGTGGCCAACAGTCGATCCAGCAATGGTTCGATGGCAGATTTTTCTTCGAGATCGATCAGTACCGCCACGAATTCGTCTCCCCCCAAACGCGCCAGCGTATCGCCCTGGCGCATGACCTCATTCATGCGATGTGCTAAGCCAATAAGTACTTGGTCACCGACTGCGTGGCCGCATTGGTCATTGATTGCTTTGAAACCATCGAGGTCCATGAACGCCACGGCGAGCTGCTGGCTTCGCCGCTGGCACTGCAGCATCGACTGTTGCAGGCGGTCAGCCAAAAGTACGCGATTGGGTAAATTGGTGAGTGCGTCAAAGTGGGCAATGTGCTCAAGTTGGCTTTGTTGGGTTTTGATGGTCGTGACATCCCAATTCGTCCCAATTACCCGCTGGGCAACGCCACTCTGGTTGCGTTGAACTTCTCCATGGGCTTCGATGTAGCGCACTTCACCATCAGGCCAAATAATTCGAAATGTCAGGTCGTATTCGCTAATGCCATCAACCGCATTTTGAAAGGACTTCGTTACGGTATCCAGATCCTGCGGGTGGATTGTCTGTTTCCATTCCTCATACGTGCCCTTGAACGTTTGCTTGTCGATCTTGTAGAGCAAAAAGCAGTTGTCATCCCACATCAACTTGCCGGTAAACAGGTCAACTTCCCAAATGGCAATTTGCCCGGAGTTGGTGGCGATTGACCTTCGCTCTTCACTTCTTCGGAGTTCTTCTTCATCGTTTTTGCGTTTGGTGATGTCACGCGCCAAAAGGATGAAACGGGGAGTGGCGCCTTCAACCACTGGCATGGCTGCTACTGACAGTTCAAACCATGTTTCACCATGAGGCAATGGGAGGGAGTAGGTTGCCCCACTGGAGCTCCCATTGATTGCAGCTTCGTTCATCGCATTCATGCAAATGGCGGCAGCCGCTGGCGGCAGGACTTCCGCAAAAGTACTGCCCATAAACACATCGGGTGGAGCAGCCAGCAAATCATTGCGGTGAGCGTGGTAACTCAGTACGCGCCCGTTCGCATCGACCTCAAACAGCAGATCAGGAATTGCGTTCAAAGTGGCTTGCAAGTGACTCGTAGCTTCAAGCAGGGCGCTTTCCGCAACTTTACGTCTGGTTATGTCTTGCGTGAATATGAGAATACCACCCACCTCCCCCGACCGCTCTTGCCAGGGCCGAACTTCCCATTGCAGCCATTGATCGGTACCGTCGCTGCGTATAAAGCGGTCGTTATCGGCCCGGACAAGGTCACCCGCTAACGCACGTTGATGCACTGCTTTCCAAGTTTCGGTTATCTCCGGGAACACTTCATAGTGGCTCACTCCGTGCAGATTCCGGTCTGTAATTCCATAGTCTTGTTGCCATTGATTGGATGCATACAGGTAACACATGTTTCTGTCGAACATTGCCAGTGCCACCGGCGAATACTTGAAAAATATCTCCAGTTGTTTTTTGGCGATGCGCAAACTCTCGTCAACCTGGTACTTTTCGGTCACATCACTGAACACCAAAACCACCCCCACGATCGCGTTGGTGGCATCCCGGATCGGGGCTGCGCTGTCGGCAATCTGGTACTCCTGTCCATCACGCGCAAGTAGTGCGGTGTGATTGGCTAAGCCTATAACTTCGCCACGTTCCATGACCAGTTGTACGGGATTGAAAATTGGCAAATGCGACTCGGCACCTACGATTTTAAACACCTCAGTCAATGGCTGACCCAATGCGTCTGCCAGCGTCCAGCCGGTCAAACGCTCAGCAACCGGATTCATGCGCGTGATGAGGCCTCGCACATCCGTGGTAACAACTGCGTCGCCAATCGAATTCAATGTGATTGAAAGGTCTTCGCGGCTGAGTTGCAATGCTTCCCTCGATTTGTGCAATTCCAAGTAGGGCCGGTCAATGGATTCCACCACCACGGCGCGATAGATCAGGAGGTAGCTGATTACCTTGTAGATGTGTCCCAATACGTTGTACGCGCCAGTCATGGTCGTGTACAGCGTGAAATAAAACTCACCCATTGCCATCGTGCAGACCGCAGCGAATAGCAGTGGCACATTGAACGTCTGAGGTTTTCTCAATTTATCCCACAGCAGCACCGCAGTAACCAGATTTGTAAGGACGTAAAGGTATTCCAGATTCTTTTTTAGAGGCGTGAGTCCCTGCCCTGGAATGAAAAGTTTAGGCAGGTTTTCCTGGTGATAAATAACGACCCATACCAGCGCCAACGTAGCTGCGAAGAGGCCACTAAAAAGAGCATATTTGTAGGCATTTGAAATGCCGCGATCCCAAGGCCGCATAGTCACAATCAGCAATGCAAGCGAGGCTAAAAATCGTGCTGCCATCCAGGCGTATAGATGCTTATCAGCGTCGTTGTGCGAAACAACATCGGGCATACCGCCATAGGATGCAACATGGAAAAAATCTAACAGTCCAATAGCAAAAAATAGACAGGCCAATAGCACTGTGTTGCCAGAACTTTGGCCTCCATGTGAATTCCAGCCCACGGCAAAGACCAACATAGCAATCACAATGGATACCGTCTCCAGCAACTCGTGCAAGGGCAGATAGGTGCCTATGGTGGAAGGACCGGATGTCGCTGGAATCAGCCATGCGACAAACTGCACCAGAGCCAATATTCCAAGCAGGATTGAGACCCTGCCGATGGCACGCCGGTACGTTGGGTAAATCTGCCAAAGCCGCAGTGAGCGCGAGAGCCGCATCATTTGATCATCGGTCATTCAAGGGCTTAGGGTCAGTATCAATGAATCGTTGTACCACAGAGCCCTATTGGGCTTACGGAGAATTTGCATGAATACAGGCAAGAGTCGGGATCGGGTTGAATCGGAGGTCTGAAGGCGCCATAGGGTAGAAAGTCCACCGGCGGGGGTGGGCGCCGGATGCCAATGCACAGAACGATGTTGAGTTCTTCGATGCCGGGGGTTGATTCAAATCAACTCGTGCTCGTGGGTACGCACAGAAAATGCATTCGAACCCCACGCGCATTCAGGTGAGATAGGAAGTACCGACATGAAAAATCCAGTATTGAGATGGCACAACGAGCACATGCAGTTCGAACGGCTGCTGGGCTATCTGGGCAAGCAAGTGGAGGCTTTCCAGGATGGTCGGGAGCCTGACTACGAGTTGATGGGCGACATCGTCTTTTACCTCAGGGAGTATGCTGATCTGCAGCACCACCAGCGCGAAAACATAGCTTTCGAAATCCTGGCCCAACGAGACCAGTCATACGTTCCGTTGATCAAGCAACTTCTCCATGAACATCGTGTCATAGACACCGCGGGCGTCGTTTTTCAAGAACAACTCTCCAACATCCTTAACGATGTCTTGGTGCGACGTGAGTTGGTGGAAACGGCAGCTGCCACTTACCTTCTATACTACCGCGCGCATGTTCATACCGAGGAGAGCCAAATCCTTCCAGCGGCAGAGCGCCTGCTGACAGACGATGACTGGAAGGCTGTGGGCAATGCCGTACCGTCAATGCCCGACCCGCTTTTCGGCGCAGAAATCGGACTCAGATTTCGCGCGATGCGGGTAAAGGTGTTAATGGACTCCGCGGAACTCCTGAAATGATTGTCTGCAGGCAACATGCCAGCCGACTCGGCATTCGAGGATCACTGGCAGTGACAACCTGAAAGTCGATGTGTGAATCGTAGAGATCGGGTGCAAGTTTGCCCACGGTTGAAAGTCGCTTTGTGATGCCTACCCTTCATTTTCGGACCGGTACATTGAATCTCCCGAACGATCACCCGTAAATACTTACCCACTTGCTATCCAGGGGATAACTATTCCGGTCCTCACCACCTGCAACAAACGTTGCAAATGTGTAATGTACGACTAGAGTCGGATTTTTCGCAATAAAGGCTTGTCCCTAGCCTGTTCAGAGG
The DNA here is from genome assembly GCA_947373605.1 of Comamonadaceae bacterium. GTDB lineage: Bacteria > Pseudomonadota > Gammaproteobacteria > Burkholderiales > Burkholderiaceae_C > Allorhodoferax. The sequence continues at coordinate 10,816 of CANBYM010000079.1, read as the reverse complement.
CTAATCAAGGTGATTTTTGCGCAGAATGGGGCGCGGAATTGGTTGTTGTCAACTCACGCAACAGGCCTCCGCCTGCGATGCTTCCACTTACAGTGCCCTCGCCGTGCATTCTTTCCTTACAGGCAGTACGTTCGTCGCCGGTCAATGACTCACAGCGCATCACGCTGTTGCGCTGCAGTTGTTCGGGGCTAACCGCAGGGGTGGCGTTTGGCCGCTGTGCAAATGCAGCTTTAGCTTCCTTCATACAAGGTGCGAGGGCTTGACCGGATTTACCACTAAGGCAGTCTTGGCGATCCGCTTCGAAGCTTCGCAGCTTTTCATTGCGTTCTTGTGCGCCAACGGAAACTGCTTGGCTCCCCATCAGAATTATCAGGCCAATGCCCATGCATGTGCGGATTTTTAGCCGAGCCTTTTGAGCACTTTTCATATGGGATCCTTTTCATGGCTTGGCGATTGCAAAAGTGCAGCTTGCGAAGGATCCATGATGCGGTCTGTTCGATGTCATACAAAAGTAGTACGGAAACACTCCGATAACAACTTGGAGCACCGATTGCTACCGGATTGGTCTATTGCTATTGCCACCGGTAGAGCCACTGTGGGCCGGTCCGGATGGTTTGGTGAATAGTGCGATGGCACGCAATTGGCTGAATGGTATTGGACCGGGATTCACGATCGTCCCGGGGCTGCCGCGTTCAAGCGGTAGGCTCGGGCGCGCAGGCTGAATCCGAATTGCAAACGGATGGAATTCCTGAAATCATCGTTAGCGATTTCCGTCACGGCGAAACTATGCATGGCCTGGATCTCGTCAGCAGTTTTCGCTCATTGCGTGACCATCCGATTCCTGCTTGTTGGATTAGCGGGGACTTTAATCCGCAGCTGATGAATCAGGCCAAGCTGCACAATCTCACCCCGCTGGCTAAACCGGTTCGGCCGGCCAAACTCAGAAATTTTTACGTCATTTGCTGACCGCTGCATAGCACTATCAGGAAACTGAATGCGCAATGGAATGCCAAATTGCATTGCCTGATTGAACGTTGCCCTCATGTGTCGAAATTAAATATCGCTGCGAATCTACTTCTTTGCAGATCAATTTCGTCACATCGAAATGTTGAATTGATGCTAGTCAGTGTTAGTCGCTTACTAGGTGCTTAACATGGGGGTGGTAATGGTGCATATCCACAACACTGCGACGCCTTTCTCAAATTCGTGGTGGAAAATCAAATCTTCTTGGTGCTTTCGGACGTTGGAATGCTAATAAATAAACAAATCTTTGCAGCCGGCATATTCGCTGTGCTTGCTACCGCGGGCTTTGCGGATCCCGGCGTAAACGAATCCACTATCCGGCTCGGGATGTCTGCGCCTTTGACGGGGCCCAACGGTGCTTATGGCATCGACATGCGGCAAACCATCGAGTCGTATTTCGAGAGCGTCAACAAGAACGGTGGTGTACTGGGCCGTAAGCTGGAACTTGAAGTGCTGGACGACGGGTATGAAACCGAACGCACGGTTGAAAACACAAAGACGCTCATCAAAGACAAGAACGTTTTTGCATTGTTGTCGTTCTACGGTTCCAGTCCAACAACGGAGGCCATGAATAAAGTTTTTGGCCCCGCCAAGGTTCCGTTGGTTGGAACGATTTCAGGCGCTGGCACATTGCGGGAACCGATTTCTGCCAACCCGAATTCGCGTTATATGTTTCACGTACGTACCAGCTACGCTGATGAAACTGCCGTCATTGTGAATTATTTGGTGAGCATGGGACTCACGCGTATTGCCGTATTTTTTCAAAATGACGGGTTCGGTAAATCCGGACTGGAAGGGGTTAGTGCGGCGCTGAACCGACATAAATTGACGCCCGTCGCCGTGGGGACGGTAGAGCGCAACTCCGTCGACGTCAACAAGGCGATTGAGACAATCAGCAAGTCCAACGCCCAGTCAGTGATCATGGTCACGCTCTACAAACCCACTGCTGCGTTCATCAAGGGTATGAAGCAGCTGGGACAAAATCCCATGTTCATGGCGCTTTCGCCCGTGGGGACGGAGCAGCTTGTGCAGGAAATGGGCGGTACCAGTCCGCGCGGCCTTGGTGTTTCGCAAGTCGTGCCATACCCTTGGAGTGCGGCGATCCCCGTGGTGCGTGAATACCAGAAGTTCAGCGCAAAGCCCGGCGTCTATTCGTACTACGGTATGGAAGGCTATTTGATGGCTCGCACGATGGTCGAGGGACTCAAACGCGTCAGCGGCAAAGAGCCAACCCGCGAACGTCTGGTCAGTGCGCTGGAGAGTCTGAACAACCTGGATTTTGGTGGCTACAAAGTGAATTACTCCACGACGGGTCGCCAGGGTTCCAGCTTTGTGGAGTTAACTGTTTTGGGACCGGACGGGAAGTTGCTGAAATAAGTGCGTGTTAGGATTCCACCGCCCACACAACGTAGGCAAGCAAAATAAATTCTAAACGGGGGGTATTCATGTCATCACCGGCAGGCGGCGCGTCCGCGATCAAGCAAAACATCGGTAGTTCGGCAACCTTGCTGGATGCATTGGACGCAGCGTCCAAATGGCCGGCATTCATTTTGTTGAGCGCCACCTTTATCCTCTCCGTTATCAGTGCAGCGTTGTTCGGTGCGATCACGGTTTATCTGGGTAGCAAATCAACTGGTCTGGGTGCCGTCATGGGGTTCATCAGCTTCTTAGCCGTGGCCGGGGTCGCCATGGTGGGCGTTAATGCGACCGGCATATTGCTGAGTGACGATGTTTGGGGACGTCCACAGCGTGGCATTTTCGATGCGGTGCTGGCATCAGCCTTTAGCTGCCACCGGTTGTTGGCGGTTCTGGCCATCGAATTCCTGCTGTTCATTGTCTTTTTGCTGGCACTCACTCTGGTCATATTTATCTGCAAGGTTCCCGGTCTGGGTCCGGTGCTGTATGCGGTGGTTATGCCTGTTGGCGTGATCGCCACTGGCCTGATTTACTTTGCGCTGGCCTACATCGCGGTCCCGCTGGCAGCACCTGCGATCTGGAATGGCAATAGCGTGAAGAGCACGCTGCTGATGCTTCAGGCCGTGGCGCGCAAACGGCTGTTGATGGCGGTGGTGATGATGGTGCTGCTGGGCTTACTCGCCGCACTGGTGATCGGTTTCGTATGGGGCATACTTGCGTTAGGAGCCGTCACTGTGTTCTCGATTTCCGGCATTTTGCTGGATGTGCAAGGCGGTGGGTTAGGCAGCATCATGCAGATGTTCATGGGGGGCGGTGGCTCCGGTTATGCCTATGCGTTGGGCTTCGGCTGTGCCGTGTTGATGCTGGTGGGTGCCAATCCGGGCATGCTGATTGCATTGAAGGGCACTTCCATAATTTATCGTGAAGTTTCCGCCGGACTTTCGCTGGAAGCGGATGAGGCGCAATTGAACCGCCGCATGCAGGAATTGAAGGCGCGCGCTGATCAAGCGCGTCAGCAGGCGAACGCAGCCATGCAACAGCCCAAACCGGCTTCTGCACCGGTCGCAAGTGCGGCAGTCGCACTGGCACCGGTGGCGGCCATGGCGTGCCCTGCATGCCATGGGCCTATTACTTCGGACGATGTGTTCTGCGGCAATTGCGGACACAAACTGAAGTAAGGACCAGCACATGATTTTTTGTACCCAATGCGGCCACAAAAATGTGGCCGAGGCCCGCTTTTGCGAGGAATGTGGCAAGCCTTTGGTCCTACGCGCTGCAGCTGCGCCCGCAGCCCAAGTGGTTGGGGCCGCCAGTTCGACCCCGACGGATTTTGTTGCGACGGCCTCTGCATCTTCTATCCCCATAAACGGCAAGCTGCTCAAATATGTGGCGGGCGGCGTGGCTCTGCTCGCTGTTATCGGCGCGGGCTTATTTTTCCTGCTGGCACCCGAATCCGCTTCAAACGAGCGTTTTGCGGCCGCTATAGAGCGATCCCTGGCTGCCAATTCCCAAGCTTATAAAGTGCGGTATTGCCTGAGCAATTTTGCCTACAACCTGGATCCGGTTCAGGTTAATGAGCAGGACCAGGGCACCCGGCAATGGCTGGCTGTGCTGACAAAAGCAGGGCTCTACAGTGAACCTGAATTGATCGAAGACACTACCGGTTACTTTGTGGTTCGAAAGCTCCGGTATTCAAAGACCGAGGCTGGCAAGAACGCCACCCAGGAGGGCAAACTGTGCATCGCCGACGGCGTTACTGTGGCAAAAGTTGACAGTTTTACGCCGCCGCAGAAATTGGGTGACACGCAGGCCTCACGGGCCACCGTGACGCTGAAGCTGCGCAACCCTATGCCTTGGGTGATGACCGATGAAACCCGGGCCCAGACGCCGCAGATCAAAGCGGAATTTACCGACAGCGTTGTCATGGCGCTGAAGGATGGAAAGTGGGACGTCGCTGACCAGCGGGCGTTGCAGACAGCCATGATGGCAGAACGCAAATTGAGCAGCAAGCAACAATCGGGAAACGATTCAGCGTCTTCCGGTGCAGGTGGATTTTTTGACTCGTTGAAGAAGCTTTTCAGCTCTGGTGCCAGTAATCCGATCATTGGCCATTGGAAATCCGATGTGATGGGTATTACCGTCGCGATGTTCGAGTTTGATTCCAATTCCATGGTCTCTAACGGACAAAAAGTTGACGTTCGCTACGAAGTAGAAGACACGCGAGTCACTGTTTATGCGCAAGGCCAGAGCAATGGCACGGTCTTCAATGTCATTGACCACGATACCTTGTCTGTCAACACAGGTATGGCCGAACTCAAGCTGAAACGGGTCAATTGAGCCCCTCCATTGGAAAGACAACATGAGCGTGCATTGCCCCTCCTGCCAGGCTGAAAACAAAGCCAGCGCAAAATTTTGCAAGTCCTGCGGACATACCTTCGAAGCCCTCACACCATGCCCCACGTGCAATAGCCTGTCGCGCAGCGCCAAGTTCTGCACCTCCTGCGGTAACAAGTTTGGCGTTGCTGCGACCGCTGCACCTGCACCTGCACCAGCACCAGCACCAGCACCAGCACCAGCACCAGCACCGGTAGCAGCTCCAGCTCCTGTGGTAGCCCCTTTACCGGTGGCACCGCCAGTCGAGCAAATCAAGCCGGTGATCGCCGTAGAAACTAAAGCGGCCCCAGCCCCTGAAGTGAAGCCGGCAACTTTGCAGGAGGCGTCAAAAGCACCCATCTCTGCAGCTAGCGATTCGGCTAAGCCTGCACCAGTAGCGCAAGAAGCATTGGCGCCGTCGACTGTGGTCGCTGCCAAGGCACCACCAAAGCCTGCGGCCAATCAAAGTCCCGTTGCGGTAGCGCCTAAGGCATCACCAAAGCCTGCTGATTCAGTTGGCTCGGCTGCCAATCGCGCACCTGTGATAGCGATAGGTGCGGTTGTTGCTCTGGCCTTGCTGGGCGGCGGTTATTGGTATTTGGGGCGTGGTAAAGCGGAGGTCGCTGTTCCTGCAGCCGCACCCGTTGCAGTGGCTCCTGTGCCCGCACCGGCGGTATCAGTACCCGCAGCAACTCCCGTTGCTGTAACGGCTACACCTGCAGTTAGCACTCCAGTTGCCGCACCGGCTCCAGTTGCAGTAGCTGCACCAAATCCAGTACCTGCACTTGCAGCAAAGCCGGAACCTGCAAAACCGGTCGCTGAGAAGAAGCTCGTACCGGAGAAGAAACCGGTGCCGGATAAAAAGGCGGTGGTAGCAGCACCCGTGATTGCAACACCAACGCCCGCGCCAGTTGCGCCTGCTGCGCCCGTTGCGCCTGCGTCGAAACCAACGCCCGCACCAGCGGCAGCAAACAAGACGCTTGATGAACAATTTAACGACAGGGTGGCTGCCGAATGTCCATCTGGTTTCGCCGGTATTCTTTGCCGTGAGAAAGTACGTTTCTCGGTTTGTGCCGATCACTGGTCAGAAAACCCGTCAGCTGGACAGTCAACCTGTAAAGCAAAATCGACAGCAAATACGAACAGGTGAGCATGGTTGCCAAGGTGTCGCGTGATGCGACACCTGATTCGGCAGCACTAAAGCTTAAATCCAAATCAGTAGCTGAACCGTAACTGTTGGGGTGGGACACACCGCGGCCACCATTCCATTAAAAAACGCTAGATATAGTGCTCTAGATCAATAAATACACTACCGGTAGTGTATTTACTTGTTTCGTGCTGCGCCCAAGCGGCATAGAATTTAACGTCAAACCCCATTTCACGCACCTTTATGAACACCATCCCCTCCGAAATCGTCGCAATTTCAGCCGCTACTGCAATGGCGCCTCAGGACATTACGCTGGATGTGCTCCAGGAGAAGTACGCAAAGGGTGATGAGCGCACCCATTCCGATATCTGCGCCCGTGTGGCGTTCGGTCTGGCGGCTGTTGAATCAGAGGGTTTGCGTGACGCGTTGACGGTCAGTTTTTCCGAAGCTTTGAACAACGGCTTTGTGCCAGCCGGACGCATTCAATCTGCAGCGGGAACCAGCATACAGGCAACCCTGATTAATTGTTTTGTGCAACCGGTTGGCGACTCCGTCTCCGAGTTCAAAAACGGCAAGCCCGGCATTTATACAGCGGTTGCCGAAGCTGCAGAGACCATGCGACGCGGCGGCGGGGTAGGGTATGACTTTTCTCACATCCGCCCGGCAGGCTCCACCGTAAAGGGCACCCAATCCAAAGCGTCCGGCCCGGTGTCGTTCATGAAGGTGTTTGACGCCTCATGCTCTACCGTGGAATCTGCGGGCGCGCGCCGGGGTGCCCAAATGGGCGTCCTGCGCTGTGATCACCCCGACATCGAGGCCTTTGTCAGCGCCAAGGACAAAGGCGATCTGACCAACTTTAATATTTCGATCGGCGTTACCGACGCCTTTATGCATGCGGTGGTTGCCGGCGAAAACTTCGAACTGGTGCATCGCGCAGAGCCTTACCGCGACCTGCTGGCCGATGGCGCCTATCAACGTGCCGATGGCAAATGGGTCTATCGCACGATCTCCGCCACGGATTTGTGGGAAAAGGTGATGCGCTCCACCTATGACCACGCAGAGCCCGGCATTTTGTTCATCGACCGCATGAATCAGGAGAACAACCTGTGGTATTGCGAGACGATTGAGGCCACCAATCCTTGTGCCGAGCAACCTTTGCCGGATTACGGTTGCTGCTGCCTGGGCTCCATTGATTTGACAAAGCATGTGCGCAACGCATTTACCGACAACGCGCAATTCGATTTCGATTCGTTTGCGGCAGTGGTGCACACCGCAGTTCGCATGCTCGACAACGTGCTGGACGCAACGTTCTGGCCTCTTGAAAAGCAAAAGACGGAAGCCGCCAACAAGCGCCGCATCGGCTTGGGTTTTCTGGGTATCGGTAGCGCACTGGTGATGATGGGCATTAAATACAACTCGGCCGAAGGTTGTGCAATGGCTGCCAAGATTGCAGAAATGATGCGCAATGAAGCCTACCGTGCGTCCATCAAGTTGGCGGGTGAGAAAGGTTCATTCCCTCTGCTTGACGCCGACAAATATCTGCAAAGTGGTTTTGCCAAGCGTCTGCCCGCCGATATTCGCGATGGCATCAGGACACTGGGTTTGCGCAATAGCCACCTGCTGTCCATTGCCCCGACCGGCACCATCACACTGGCATTTGCAGATAATGCTTCCAACGGCATTGAGCCCGCGTTTAGCTGGTTCTATGATCGCAAGAAGCGGCTGGCGGATGGCGGGCACCGCATGTATGAAGTCGCTGACCACGCCTGGCGTCTGTATCGCCACATGGGTGGTGATACGAATCACTTGCCAGACTATTTTGTGACGGCGCTGGAAATGACGGCGCAGGAACACATGCAGATGATGGAGGCCGTACAGCCGTTTATTGACACTGCAATTTCCAAGACCGTGAACGTGGCGGCTGACTACCCTTATGACGACTTCAAAGACCTATACCTGGAAGGTTGGAAGGCAGGTCTCAAAGGGCTGGCCACTTACCGTCCAAATTCCATATTGGGCGCGGTCCTGTCCGTAGGTACCCCCCCTGCGGCGGCTACGACTTCTACAACTACGGATTCTTCATTTGCGAATGACGATCCGCTGCACAAGCAGTTCGATGCCCGTATTGAGGGTGAACTCGACAGCGTGACCACCAAAATTCAAATGTGGACCCACGAGGGCAAGCGCTCGGTGTACGTCACCGCCAGCTTCATGACGGTCGAAGGTACGGTCGATGGGCAGACCGTAAAGATAGAACGTCCGGTGGAGTTTTTCCTGGCGGGCAGCCAACGTGATGCCGGACAGCAATGGATTGACTTGAGCTTGCGTATGCTTTCCATGGCGGCACGCTCGGGCGTCTCCGTTGCCAAGATTATCGAGAACATGCGTGAAGTGGCGTGGGACAAAGGACCGGTGCGCTTTGGCTACGCCACCAAGGCCGACGGTACACAGGTGCCGCGCTATCACGACTCTGAAGTTGCAGCCATCGGCTACGCCCTGCAAGAGATGCTGGCACGTCGCGGCTTCCTGACCTCTGAAGGGCAACAGGTGCAGGTTGCGAAGCTGGCCAAATTGCTGCAATCCCGACAATATTCCGGCGCACCTGCGGACGCCACCAGCGCATTAGCCGTTGATGAGATTCAACCCACGTTGCGGGCGGGAGACCATTTCGCCCCTGGCACGGGCAAGAAGTGCACCCACTGCGGTGCGCATGATGTTCACCGCATCGACGGATGCACCCAATGCGTGAGTTGTGGAACGGTGGGGAGTTGTGGTTGACTGGAAAAATTCAGCTTTGGCGGGAATGTCTGCGTTGCCATAGCCTGTAGACCATGAAGACTACCACCGCGACATTGAAAAGCAGCACTGCAGCATTGATCACTGAGACGTGCTGGGCCAAGTGGCGTATTTCAAGGGGTAGGTATACCCCGCCGGACAGCGCCGCCAGCCACTCAGCCCAGGCACGGTCTTTCCAGAGTCCGTAGCCCTCAGTAAATCGAATCGTTGCATAGACCAAGGCTAATAAAACGGCTTGTCGAATGTCAGCATTGGCAAGCCAAGTAGCATCGTCCAGCAATATTTTGGGGTAATGCGCATCAGGGTCCAGATGAAAGTGGCCGATCAGGGCATAGGCCATGGCACGCAAATCCCGATGTGCCAAGCTGAGCAAGCCAACACCGGCGGCAATGGCGGCAATTCCTTTAGCGGCTTCAAATATCGCAATGGCTCGGAGCGCGGCTTTTGTTTCAGACCGTGGCGTAAATATCATTCACGTCGCTCATGGTGGGTCAGTTCCAAATGCTTCCACCTATTTCGACAGTGGTGCAATAAACGCCAATACTTGAGACTGGTTGGCGTTGTACAGCTTGATGGCCTGAATAGCAACTTGCTGCTTGAGGGTCGCTGAAGCGAGGTTTGAGCTAACCTGTGCCATGTTGATATCCACCACGCCGCTGACCGTAGAACTCAGATTCAGGCTGCTAGTCGACAGGTTTGCAGTGGTCGCGTCCAGCGTGGACAGCGCGGAACCGACACTGGCTTGCTGCGCATTGACGTTAGTCAGTGCTTGATCAATTGCCGAAAGTGCGCTTGTGGCACCGGATGCAGTCGAAATATTTTGGTCCGCCATACCCAGAGCGGAACTGGAGGTATCGCCCAGCGATAGATTGAGCACTTGCCCTGAATTTGGCCCCAATGGTATTGATGTACTGAAGGTGCCGTTCATCAGGTTTTGCCCATTGAACTGGCTTTGGCTGGACACGTCATCGAGACTGCTGGATAGTTGGTTGAATTGTGCTTGAAGTGCCTGGCGGTCCGATGCGCTGTAGGAACCATTGCCAGCTTGCACCGCCAACTCGCGCATTTGTTGCAGTACGTCTGACACCTGGCCTAGCGCACCACCGGCCGTCTGGGCTAGTGACGAGGCATCGCTGATGCTGCTCAAGGCCGCACCGGTACTGCTTATCTGCGCAGCTAGCTGCGACGCAATTTGCGACCCTGCCGGATCTACAGCAGCTGAGGTGATGCGTTGCCCTGAACTCAATTGATTGAGACCAGTGGTAATCGCCGAATTCGCGGAGACGAGTGCTTTCGGGAGGCTGCCGATCATGGGTATTGGGGTATTCCAAAAATCATGTGCTTAAGGTTAGACCCTTCTGGCCGTGATTTCAAGCGCAATTTGAAGCCTTGATGAGGCGAACTGCAAAACCTGAAACTGGCGTCACACGAAAACGTTCACTAGGCTAGCGGTACCAACACTTTTTGCTTTGGTGCTGTTTTGGGTCTTGGGGACGTTGTTAGCAGACTGGTTAGCTTTATTGAGTTGAGCTTGTCGCTGCACGTTTTGCAGGGCTTCAATCTGCGCTTGGACGGCCGCTATCTCCACTTGCAGAAGTTGCGTTTCCTGCTGCTTAGTCTTTGCGTCCATGCTGGTATCAGTAGTGATTTGTTTGAGCTGTTGGGTTAAGTCCCGCAACTGATTTTGCAAGGCAGCGATTCCGCTGGCGGCATTGGATGAACCGGATGAGGTGGTGGTGGAACTGGTGACTTGCATGGTGATTTACCTCCATACCTGTTTATCGGCACTTCAGACTGCTGGCTTAGTCAAACGATCAAGACCGTCAAAATGATTTCACTAATTCGAATAACCCTTCAAACTATTTGTGCTTATTTGCGTTTGCAAAAGTCAAAAAAGCAATTTATTAAAATTTTGGAGCTTCGTTGAATTCACTGGGATTTTTCAAGCCATAGCTAAATTCAGCTTGCCACAATGAAACAGTATCCTTGCCCGGTAGTTAGTGAAGTTGCGGAACCCGCGCGCATTGGCTTTGATAAGCTGGATGGCACTATTGAAGCCTT
>CANBYM010000078.1 GCA_947373605.1 Comamonadaceae bacterium | reverse complement strand
TGCGCCGTGCGGTGATGCAGCAGTTTGACCAATACGTCAAGCTCAACAAAAAAATTCCGCCGGAAATCCTGACTTCTATTTCAAGCATTGACGATGCTGGTCGACTGGCTGACACGATTGCGGCACACCTACCATTAAAACTTGACGCCAAGCAGGCTGTGTTGAGCCTTTCCGGCATCAAAGACCGTTTGGAAAATCTGTTTGAGCAAATTGAACGCGAAGTCGATATCCTCAATGTTGATAAAAAGATCCGTGGTCGTGTCAAGCGCCAGATGGAAAAAAATCAGCGCGACTTCTATTTGAACGAGCAGGTTAAAGCCATTCAAAAGGAATTGGGTGAAGGTGAAGAGGGCGCCGACATCGAAGAAATCGAGAAGAAGATCAAGTCAGCCAAGATGCCTAAAGAGGCTCTTAAAAAGGCCGAGGGAGAGCTGAAAAAGCTGAAGTTGATGTCACCCATGTCCGCCGAAGCGACGGTGGTGCGCAATTACATTGATGTTCTGACTGGGCTGCCTTGGACTGCCAAGACAAAAATCAAACACAACCTGACCAATGCAGAGAATGTGCTCAATCAGGATCACTATGGCTTGGATAAGGTCAAGGACCGCATCCTTGAGTATTTAGCAGTACAGCAACGCGTCGACAAAGTGAAGGCGCCCATCCTTTGTTTGGTAGGCCCCCCCGGAGTCGGCAAGACGTCATTGGGACAGTCGATTGCCAAGGCTACCGGGCGCAAGTATGTCCGCATGGCCTTAGGTGGTATGCGCGATGAGGCCGAAATTCGTGGACACCGCCGTACTTATATCGGTGCCATGCCTGGAAAGGTGTTGCAGAGCCTGTCGAAGGTGGGTACGCGCAATCCACTCTTCCTGCTGGATGAAATTGATAAGCTGGGAACGGACTTCCGTGGTGATCCGAGTAGCGCTTTGCTCGAGGTTCTTGATCCTGAACAGAACCACAAATTTGGTGACCACTACGTAGAGGTCGACTACGACCTCAGTGATGTCATGTTCGTGGCAACGTCAAACTCCATGAATATCCCTCCGGCATTGTTGGATCGGATGGAGGTGATTCGCCTTTCCGGTTACACCGAAGATGAAAAAACCAATATAGCTGTCACTTACCTGTTGCCCAAGCAGATGAAGAACAACGGAGTTAAGGACGCTGAGTTAGCCATTAGCGAAGGGGCGGTAAGAGATATTGTTCGGTATTACACCCGTGAGGCGGGCGTGCGTTCGTTAGAGCGAGAGCTTTCTAAAATCTGCCGCAAGGTGGTAAAGGGTCTGCTGCTGAAGAAGCTCACACCGCAGGTGCTGATCACGGTGGACAACTTGAACGAATACCTGGGTGTTCGCAAATACACCTATGGGCGGGCTGAAGAGCAAAACCAGGTCGGTCAGGTCGTTGGTCTGGCGTGGACGGAAGTTGGCGGCGATTTGCTGACCATCGAGGCGGCGCTGATTCCCGGAAAGGGCGTTATCACTCGAACCGGTTCACTTGGTGACGTAATGAAGGAGTCGGTTGAAGCAGCCCGCACTGTGGTGCGGAGCAGGGCACGGCGTCTGGGTATTAAAGACGAGACTTTCGAGAAAAAGGACATTCACATACACGTTCCGGATGGCGCAACGCCCAAGGACGGCCCAAGCGCTGGCGCTGCCATGGCAACGGCGTTTGTATCTGCACTTACGGGAATCCCTGTTCGCGGTGATGTCGCAATGACCGGAGAAATCACATTGCGAGGCGAAATTACTGCTATTGGCGGGCTCAAGGAAAAACTGCTTGCTGCGCTTCGCGGCGGCATCAAAACCGTCCTGATTCCGGAAGAAAATGCGAAAGACCTGCAAGACATTCCGGAAAATGTAAAGAACGGGCTTGAAATTGTTCCTGTGCGCTGGATCGATAAGGTTTTGGAATTGGCACTAGAAACACAGCCAGTTCCTTTGCCCGAGGAAGATGTGGTTACTCCGGCTGTTGCACCGGTCGTTGCAAAGGCGGATGTTCCGCCTGAAGCGATAAAGCATTAACTGCCAAAAACTTTTGGCAGCGTTCATAAAGTTGGAAAAAATGGCTTATAATTGAAGGCTTGAAACGCGGGAATAGCTCAGTTGGTAGAGCGCAACCTTGCCAAGGTTGAGGTCGAGAGTTCGAGACTCTTTTCCCGCTCCAGATTCCGAAAAGGGAAGCCTCAAGCTTCCCTTTTTCATTAGAAGTTCTGAACGTGGCGCGGTAGCAAAGCGGTTATGCCCCGGATTGCAAATCCGGTTAGTCCGGTTCGACTCCGGACCGCGCCTCCAAAGTTTTGGTAGTCTTGCCCGAGTGGTGAAATAGGTAGACACATCGGACTTAAAATCCGCCGCTTCGTGAATAACGGGCGTACCGGTTCGATTCCGGTCTCGGGCACCATTCAATTCGCCACCTGACACAGGATTTTGCGCGATACACTTAATTCCATGCCACGCTACAACGCCCCTTTTGAGATTCATGTTCATGGACAGGTGCCCTTGCGCCCAGACGTGAGTTTTGCCCAGTTGCAGGATTCACTGAAGCCGCTTTGGCGATACGCCGGGCACAAGTCGCTCTCCGATGCCGCTATCAGCGCGTATGAGGACGAACCGGGCATCAAGTTTGATGCGACGGAGCACCTTTTACAGATGTGCTGGACGGTACCGGGTGATGACGATTTCCGGCAAACCATTGATGAGGTTTGTATGAACCTCAACGAAATTGCTGACTCGGGCGCTGCCGTCGAGGTAACTTTTTACGATACTGATTTCGATGAGCAGGATGGTCCTTCAGCCGAGGAGTCCCGCGATGATTTTTTGATGCTTTTTGTGGGCCCGAATCCTGCGGCCATCATGCAAGTGCAGCGCGATTTGCTGGTGCAGGATTTAATCAACATGATGGAGCGCCATTTCGATGGATCCGAATTAGGCAGTGTGGTGGCCGAGGTGGACAAGCTTTTTGCCAAGAGATTCGATGAACTTGTTAGCTCACTTGAAATTGGAAAACCTCCGCGAGGCATGGGTGGCAACTCTGGCGGTGGTCATGGCGGCGGTAGAAAACCACGCCATTTGCACTGACGTTGATCTAGTGCATCGTGGGAGAACATTGGCGACCTATACTCACGCGTTTGCTAAGACTTTTAACTATATTTTTTTCTGATTGCTGCTGGTTCATTCCGACCTGAAACGCGAACATGCTTAAGAAAATCAGCGTTGATCAAATCACTCTAGGGATGCACCTTAAAGAGTTTTGTGGCTCCTGGATGGAGCACCCTTTCTGGCGTACAGGCTTTGTCCTGACTGATCCTAAAGATATCGCAACCATACGCGCAAGCAGTATCAAAGAGGTATGGATCGATTGCGGCAAGGGAGCAGACGTTGCGCCGGGTGAAGTCTCCGTTTCGGAGGCTGAGTCTGAAGCGCAAGTTGAAGCCGAACTGGAAGCGGCAATTGGCGGGCAACGCGATGTTGCTCCGGTATCTGCAGCTGAGGAATTTGAACGTGCAGCACAGATTTGTGCTCAGTCCAAGCGTGCGGTGATTTCCATGTTTGAGGAAGCGCGCATGGGTAAAGCCGTGGATACGGGGGGAGCCCAGAAGCTTGTCGAAGAAATCACGGATTCTGTTTCCCGCAATCCTGGCGCACTAATCAGTCTGGCACGTTTGAAAACGGCTGACGACTACACCTACATGCATTCTGTGGCCGTTTGCGCGATGATGGTTGCGTTATCCAAACAACTGGGTCTCGACGAAAGCCAAACACGTTTGGCGGGTGTTGCGGGGCTCATGCATGACCTTGGCAAGGCCGCAATGCCCATGGAAGTGCTGAACAAGCCAGGTAAGTTGACGGATGCGGAATTCGCAATCATCAAGCGCCATCCGGAGGAGGGCTACAAGCTTCTAATGACCGGAACTGACGTTGATCCCATCATCCTGGATGTGTGTTTGCACCACCATGAAAAGACAGACGGTTCGGGCTATCCAAAAGGCCTTAAAAATGAGCAGATCAGTCTGTTTGCAAAAATGGGAGCTGTCTGTGATGTCTATGATGCGATCACTTCCAACCGGCCTTACAAAGTCGGATGGGATCCCGCTGAATCGCTTCGCCGAATGGCCGAATGGGCCAACGGCCATTTTGATACCAAGGTATTCCAGGCATTCGTAAAGAGCTTGGGCATTTACCCTATCGGGTCTCTGGTGAAACTGAGTTCCGGACGTTTGGGCGTTGTGATTGAACAGACAGGAAAATCTCTAACTACGCCAACGGTCAAAGTATTTTTCTCGACCAAATCCAATATGCGTATCGTGCCGGAAATTGTCGACTTATCCCGCACAGGCATTCTTGAGAAAATTGTGAGCCGGGAAGATCCTGCGAATTGGAAGTTCGCTGATCTCAACGAATTGTGGTCGGGTATTATTGGCGCAGGCCATTAGCGTTCGATACAACGGGCTGCTAGTGCAACCCTCGTCAAAAGGGCTGCATTAAGTTTTAGGGTCAGCAACCGCGGGTGATTGGTACCTCGACGGGTGCTGCACTGGGCGCGTATTTGCCCAATTCCCATTTGGCGATCGCGTTGCGGTGCACTTCGTCAGGACCGTCTGCAAAGCGCAAGGTGCGTGCACATGTGTAGCTGTAGGCTAAAGGGAAATCATCTGACATGCCTGCTCCGCCGTGCGCCTGTATCGCCCAGTCAATGACCTCACACGCCATATTCGGTGCGACCACTTTGATCATCGCAATCTCGTTACGTGCGAATTTATTGCCGGCAACATCCATCATCCAGGCTGCCTTCAGCGTGAGAAGACGCGCCATGTCAATTTTGCAGCGCGCTTCGGCAATACGTTCCTGTGTAACGGTTTGCGCGGCAATCGGTTTTCCGAACGCAATGCGCGAAGAGGTGCGCTTGCACATAAGCTCCAACGCACGTTCCGCCAGCCCGATTAGACGCATGCAATGGTGAATGCGACCGGGGCCAAGGCGGCCCTGGGCAATTTCAAAACCGCGCCCCTCACCCAGAAGGATATTGCTTGTAGGCACACGGACGTTGTCATAGTGCACTTCCATGTGGCCGTGCGGTGCGTCGTCATAACCGAATACGCTTAAAGGTCGAACCACCTTTAAGCCCGGTGTGCTGGCCGGAACCAGCACCATACTTTGCTGTGAATGTCTGGCTGCTTGGGGATCTGTTTTACCCATGGTGATATAGATCGCACAGCGCGGGTCACCTGCACCGGAAATCCACCACTTACGTCCGTTGATCACGTAGTCATCACCTTGGCGTTCAATGCGTGTTTCGATATTGGTAGCGTCACTGGACGCAACGGCAGGTTCGGTCATTGCAAAGGCGGAACGAATCTCTCCTTCCAGCAAGGGCTTAAGCCACTCCAACTTGGCTTGCTCAGAGCCATATCGGGCAATGGTTTCCATATTGCCGGTGTCCGGCGCCGAGCAATTAAAGACTTCACTCGCCCAGGGGACCCGCCCCATGATTTCGGCGAGCGGCGCATATTCCTGATTGGTCAATCCGGCACCGTCGAAACCTGCAGCCTGCGCACTGTCTATCGGCAAAAACAAGTTCCATAGGCCTGCGGCCCGTGCTTTGATCTTGAGGCCCTCTATGGTTTGCAGCGGAGTCCAGCGCTTGCCCTCTTCTGTATTGGCCGTAATCTCAGCGAAGTATTGGCCTTCCGCCGGGTAAATGTTGTCTTCCATGAACCGTTGCAATTGAGCTTGCAAGGCCTTGGTTTTGGGTGAGTAATCAAAGTCCATGGTCTCTCCTGTTATTAAGATTTTTGGGCAAAGCCCCAAGCCAATTCAGCCAAAGGTCTGGCGCCGGCCGCGGAGCTCACTGCTTGCGCGCTGGACGCCGTACCGGCCTCCACCCGCTTGGCAATGCCCTGCAAAATGGCCGACATGCGGAACAAGTTGTAAGCTAGGTAAAAATTCCAGTCTGTCTTTAAATCTGCGGGTGCAGCCAGTCCGGTCCGGTCGCAATACTTGTGGATGTATTCGGACTCTGCAGGAATTCCCAATGCGGCCAAATCCAAACTACCAATTCCCCGGAATGAACCCGGTGGAATGTGCCATGCCATACAGTGGTAGCTGAAATCGGCCAGGGGGTGACCCAGCGTAGAGAGCTCCCAGTCCAGTACAGCCCTGACCTTTGACTCCTTGGCATCGAACATCAAGTTATCCATTCGAAAGTCACCATGCACTATGCTGACCATCTTTTCGTCGCGCGCCATGGCTGGAATATTGCGCGGCAGCCATTCCATTAATAAATCCATTTCAGTAATTGGCTGGGTAATGGAGGCTACATACTGCCTGCTCCAGCGACCGATTTGGCGTTCAAAATAATTTCCGGGCTTGCCGAAGTTTGTGAGTCCGCGCTCTGCAAAAGGTACCGTGTGCAGAGCTGCAATCACACGGTTCATTTCGTCATAGATGTCTGCGCGATCCTGGATATCCATTCCAGGCAAGGTCTGGTCCCACAGTACGCGGCCTTCCACATATTCCATGACGTAGAACGCCCGCCCCAGCACGGATTCGTCTTCGCATATGCAATACATTTTCGCCACAGGTACGGCAGTTCCATCGAGTCCGCGCATGACGGCAAATTCGCGTTCGATGGCGTGTGCAGACGGGAGAAGGTTAGCGACCGGTCCGGGTTTCATGCGCATCACATAGTTTTTTTGCCGCGTCAGTAACTTGAACGTGGGGTTGGATTGACCGCCCTTGAACATTTGGACCGAAACGGGCCCACTGTAGCCATTCAGGTTTTCAGTCAGCCAATCGTCTAATGACTCGCTATTGAACGCATGCTTTTGGGATATCGCTTGCGTACCGACAAAGTGGTCAAAATTACTCATGTTTGTGTGCACCCGGTGTCAGTGATCGGACTCGACAATTTGCATTAAGGCCGCGCGGTCTTTGATGACCAATCCTCCTGGTTCAATGCGGATCGCATTTTCCCGTTCCATGGTTTTTAGCTCTTGATTTACCCGTTGTCTTGAGGCGCCTAACAGTTGGGCAAGTTCTTCTTGTGCCAGGTGCAAGCCAATGCGGATTTCACTGCCGTCGCTGAGCGACGGAACACCATAGGAGCGCACCAGATGAATCAGTTGTTTAGCCAAACGGGCGCGCAACGGTAAGGTGTTGAGATCTTCGACTAGGCCGTACAGTTGCCGAATGCGCCGGGCATGCAGACGCAGCAGGGCTTCATACAGCTCGACGTGATTCGCCAGAATTTTCTTGAAGTCTGCTTTCGCAACACACAGTGTGGTGGTTTCACCGTGGGCATAGGCGTCGTGGGTACGGCGATCACCGTCAAATATGGAAACATCGCCGAACCAAATGCCGGGCTCTACGTAGGTTAGTGTAATTTGTTTGCCGGAAATGGAGGTGGAACTCACCCGAACGGCGCCCTTGGCACAGGCGATCCATTCCTCTGGGGGCTCTCCTCTGGCACAAATTAATTCACTGTCCCTGTAGCGTTTGACATACGCGAAACGCAAAATATCATGCCGCAGGGATGGGGATAGTGATGAAAACCATCGGCCCGCATTAATAGCGGCGCGCTCTTCGATGTTGAGAATCGGTTCGTCCATGGGAGGCCATTGTCACTGCACGGTGCACAATGTGTGAAGTCATTTGTCACCTGTGTGTCTTGGCACTCCCTGTGACAAAATGGAAGTACCAATATGAAGACAATTCGATCCTCCGCTTTTTCCGTACTTGTCGCAGCATTGATGTGCATAGCGCTCAATGCCAGTGCCCTGACGGTTGGTAGGCTAAAAGGTTCCGCCTTGCTGGGCCAGCCTTTGGAAGTGGTCGCCAGCCTTGAACTGGGGCAAGATGAGGATGTCTCGACAGTCTGTGCGCAGGCTGTTGTTGCTTATGGAGAGGCACAGCAACCGGCTGGACAGACGGCTGTCAAATTAGTGCCAAGTCCACAAAGCCAGACCGTGTTGGCCTTTATCACATCCACCGGCTTCGTTAATGAGCCGGTTGTAAACATTGACCTTAACGTCGGTTGCGCGCAGAAAACTACCAGGCGTTTTGTTCTCCTCTCAGAGTTTGTCGGTGAGACTGCAAGCAGGAGCCCGAGTGCGGTTGCAGCAGCTATTGCCGCAGCCGCCTTGCAGCGGGCAGCCCCTTTGAATAGTGTTTCGCCAAACAGTCAGGTTCCGCCAGTGGTGGGTGCTGCGCTAAGTAGGCAAATTGCGTCAAATGAGAAGCTGCGTTCTCAGCATGCCGGCAAATCACCCAAAGCAGCCTCAAAGGCAATAGCGCTAGGCAAAAGTGCAGGTGGCACAGTTGCGCAAAGCGCGCCTGCAGGACTGCCTTTGGGTGCGGTTGAAGATTTAAAGAGGCGTATTGATGCGGTGGCCGACTGGCAGGCTGCAAAGTTGAGCGCACGGGATTCGCAGCCCCAGAGTGAATCGATTGATGTGTTGCAACAAAGCGTGAAAGTTTTGCAAACAGTAACTCTCAAGAACCAGAAAAGCATTGAGGCTGTCTCCGGTGCAATTGACACATCGGAGTCCCGCTATTTGTCTCCATCCGTGTTGTACACGCTGTTCGGTCTTGTTGCGCTGGTAATTGTTGGTTTGGGCTACTCCATTGTCTCGAATGTTCGGCCTGGTGGCACGTCTTCCGCGCCTTGGTGGGGGGCGAACAGTGGTGCGTCCGCATCCCCAATTAAATCGACTTCCACTTCCATTGCTGAATCAAGTGCAGGTCAAGTACAGTTGGCGAACAAGTCCCTTAGCGGAAGTGACGCCCACCCCGGAGTTGATATCGAAGTCGGTGAGTCTGCATTTGCCGGACTGGCACCGGTAGCGGCACTTCAGACCCATACTTCTTCCGGTTTGGAACCAAAACGCACGGACAAGCGTGATTTCGCACCGAGCGGTTCGGCAACCCTGCGTGCTATCAATACCAAGGAAATGTTTGATGTCCGCCAGCAGGCTGATTTTTTCATGGCTCTAGGACAGCATGATGAAGCCATTAAAGTACTGGAACAAAGTAATTCGGAAAGTGAAGAGTCCAACCCGTTGGTGCTTTTGGACTTACTGAAAATTCTTCATACCCTGAGTCGTCGTACCGAATTTGATCGGTACCGTTCTGAATTTAACCTTTTGTTTACGGGGATCGTGCCGCAATACGCGAGTTTTCTCAACGAGGGAAATGGGCTGGAAAAGTATCCGGAGATTGTTCAGCAAATAGTTAAGTTGTGGTCATCTGATGACGCAATGGATTTCATTGAGCAGTGTATGGTCCGGGCGCCTGAGGACGAACCCACGGAGGGCTTTGATTTAGAGGCATTCCGTGACCTGTTGATCTTGCATGGGATTTTGCGCCGAATCGATAACTTTGAGATTGATTCGGGACTAATGCCGTTCAGCACCAACCGGACCATGTCGGGGACATTGACATCAGAAGCTGCGGAAAGTGGTTTCGATGCGGTTGCACCGGGCAATTCTAATATGGCACCCCTTGCGATACCGCCCCCTCACAGCGAAGGCGCTCCCGACCTGCCTGATCTGGATTTGGATTTAACAAATAACCACGCTGGCAACTTGATAGATTTCGATGTCAATGAAATTAGCGGCTTTGATAAGCCTAACGCATAAGCGCTTGTTGGCGGGACTTAGCGTTCCTTATCGCCTGACTTGCAGGGCGCCTGGATTAATGATGTTGGTGGGCGTACCTTTGATGAAGTTGACCACGTTATCAAATGCTGCGCTGAAATACATCTCATAGCTGTTTTGTTCCACATAGCCGATGTGTGGCGTGCAAATACAGTTCTCCAGGCGCAGTAGTGCATGACCCTGCAAAATCGGCTCGGTTTCAAACACATCTACCGCCGCCATTCCAGGCCGTCCCCGATTGAGCGCTCCAATGAGGGCGTCGGGTTCTATCAGTTCCGCACGGGAAGTATTGACCAGAACAGCTGTCGGCTTCATTAATGACAAGTCACCTTGCGTGACAATGTGTTGCGTCGCTGCGTTCAGGCGTAGGTGCAATGAAAGCACATCGCAATGAGAGAAAAACAATTCTTTGCTCGGGGCGGCGAGGTACCCGTCTTTAACGGCAGCTTCTTTGGACGCATCACTGCCCCATATAACGACTTTCATGCCAAAAGCCTTGCCATAGCCGGCCACCATTTTCCCGATTTTTCCGTATCCCCAAATCCCGAGTGTTTTTCCACTCAGTACTGATCCAAGTCCAAAGTTGGGCGGCATGGAGCCGGCCTTCAGACCGGCTTGTTGCCAGGCACCATGCTTCAAATTGCCGATGTAGTGCGGAAGTCTTCGCAGGGCAGCCAGAACCAGCGCCCAGGTAAGTTCAGCCGGCGCGATGGGAGAGCCTGCGCCTTCAGCAACGGCAATGCCACGCTCGGTGCACGACGGCAAATCAATATGTGTACCAACGCGACCGGTTTGCGAAATCAATTTGAGCTTGGGAAGCTTCTCAATCAATTGCCGGTTGAGGTGGGTTCTTTCCCGGATCAAAACAATGATGTCGGCATCTTTGAGTCGCACCGAAAGTTGCCCTAGTCCCTTAACGGTGTTGGTGTAAACCTTGGCTTGGTAGGGGTCCAGTTTGCTGGAGCAATCCAGTTTGCGCACTGCATCCTGGTAATCATCAAGAATCACGATATTCATAGACACAATTGTGCCTTGTAAGTGGTGCAATTGGGCGGGACAGCGTTAGTGGATGTATGGTGCTATCCTTTCATTTTTAAGAATTAAAGGTCTGTTATGTCTATTTCGATGTCGTCGGCAAGTCTTCCCGTTTTTAAGTCTATGTTGGGAAACTTGAGTCACCTGCTGGACAAGGCGCAAATTTTTGTGGACGAAAAAAAGTGTGATCCTGCCGCAATTACCCAATACAGGTTGGCCGCCGATATGCTGCCGTTTACCCGGCAAATTCTTATTGCCTGTGACGCAGTGAAAAATGGCGTTGCAAGGCTCTCTGGAGTTGAAGCACCCAAGTTTCCCGACGACGAAACTACGATCTCCGAATTGAAACTGCGAATTCAAAAAACGCTCGACTACCTCAACACGGTTCCCTCATCAGTTTTGGATGGCACCGAGCAGAAAGAGATTACCTTTCCGGTAGGTCGTGAGGCCACGCGTACCATGCAGGGGGAGGCATATCTACTGCATTGGGTGCTGCCGAACCTGTTTTTTCACATCACCACTGCGTACAACATCTTGCGGCATAACGGCGTGCAAATCGGCAAAATCGATTACTTGCTGGGCGCAAATACTTAAAGCATAAGCACCGGTCTCAGTGGAGCGTCATTTCCTGGGCAACTAGGCGGTCTAGTTCGGCGCAGACATCGGCCATGCTGCCGGACATGACCATTCGGCCCACGCTGGCTCTCGGTAAACCGCCCTCTACATAGCGCAATACACGAAGCGGCTT
The DNA here is from genome assembly GCA_947373605.1 of Comamonadaceae bacterium. GTDB lineage: Bacteria > Pseudomonadota > Gammaproteobacteria > Burkholderiales > Burkholderiaceae_C > Allorhodoferax. The sequence goes on along the minus strand of CANBYM010000078.1, from coordinate 4,417 downwards.
TGCCTTTTGAGGCTGACAACGCTTCACTTCGGACCGCCAGGCCACGCTCTTCGTTGTGTTGCCTGCAGCGGCTCTGCAATACGATTCGTTACGCTCTAAAGAGCCACAGCGATTGGGCTGTGCTGTAAAGCCGCGGCACATTTTGCGAAAGGCAGCGCCAATGGAGCGTTGCAGGATCAGGGTGACATTCATGGTGTGTGCGCCTTTCGCTCACATGAGCATGGTGTTGCGAATGAGTCCGACCGCCAGACCTTCAATTTCAAAGGGTTCACCCGGCTCGACAACGATCGTTTGGTAATCCGGATTCTCCGGATGCAATTCGATCAAGTGCTTGTTTCTTCTGAAACGCTTTACAGTGACTTCGTCGCCCAGACGCGCCACAATGATTTGACCGTTCTTCGCGTCTTTAGTGGCCTGCACCGCCAGCAAGTCGCCGTCCATGATTCCTGCATCGCGCATTGACATGCCACGAACCTTTAGAAGGTAATCCGGCTGACGTTGAAAAAGGCTGTTTTCAACGTAATAGGTTTGATCTACATGTTCCTGCGCCAGAATTGGTGAGCCCGCTGCCACTCGTCCCACAAGCGGTAACGCAAGTTGTGCCATCCCTGGCAAGGTTAAGGAGAACTGTTTGCTTCGGGACTCGTTAATGGAGCGTAATGTGTCACTTTTGAGTCGTATGCCACGCGATGTACCACTGACGAGTTCAATAACGCCTTTGCGCGCCAGCGCTTGCAAGTGCTCTTCTGCTGCATTGGCGGATTTAAAGCCCAATTCTGTGGCAATTTCAGCGCGGGTGGGGGGGGCGCCGGTTTGCGCAATGGCGCTTTGAATCAGGTCCAGAATCTGCTGCTGACGGGAAGTCAGTTTAGGGCTTTCGAGCATGGCAACTCCTTGGTATGGTATGGGCTGGCGATGAAAACGACTGGTGCTGCATACACACTGTTTCCATATCCAGTAACTGTATTTTTAAACAGTTTTATTTTTTTTGCAAGCGGGGTTTCTAAATATGTTGAATAAAGTGGTTTTTTTGGGCACCGGGGGGACCATTGCTGGAACTGCTCAAAGTGATAGCGATAACGTGGGTTACAAAGCGGCCCAGGTTGGAATTGACAAATTGCTGGAGTCTTTACCAGCACTGCAAAGGGCTCTTGGAGCTCATCTGGCGGAAACAGAACAGGTTATGCAGGTCAATAGCAAAGACATGGTTTTTGCCGGATGGCAACTATTACTGGCGCGCGTCGTCCATCATTTGGCCAGGCCTGAAGTTGCAAGCGTTCTGATTACCCACGGAACTGACACTCTGGAAGAGACTGCCTACTTCCTGCATAGAGTTGTACCCGCGCAACTTCTGTCAGGCAAAGCGGTGGTGATTACTTGCGCCATGCGTCCGGCGAGCTCGGCCCATGCCGACGGGCCGGCCAATTTGTGCGATGCGGCCACCGTTGCAGTCTCTCCGTTGCGCTCGGGCGTCATGGCCGTGTGCGCCGGAAAAGTTCATGCGGGTGTGTATATTCAAAAGGTGCATCCCTATCGTTTGGATCCGTTCGACTCCGGTGATGGAGGTCCACTGGGATTTGTAGAAGAGGGCGAATTCAGGAGAGTGGCCGCCTTGCCTGAGGATTTAAAAGGAGCCGCCCAAGCCGGTATTGAGCGATTGGTTACCGCTAATTGCCCCCGCGTAGAAGTAGTTGTCAGTCACTCAGGATCTGATGGAGCAATTATTCGTGCCTTGCAAAATGACCCGATCAATATGACGGAGCCACTTCGCGGCATTGTGGTTTCGGGTACCGGGAATGGAGCCATTCACGAAGGGATGGAAGTCGCACTTGGGCAGGCGCGACAAGCCGGCATATTGGTGTGGCGCACAACACGTTGCGCCTATGGTGAAGTAGTGCTGGGCAGTGGTGCCGGCACAGGCGAATTACCTGCGGCAAATACTTCGGCAGTCAAGGCGCGGATCGACATGATTTTGGCTTTGATGCAATAAAAAAAGGGGCCGTTGCACCTCTACCCGGACGCAGAGCACGAAGGCTCTGGCATATGCTCAATGGAAAAATGTCGCTCGGGCTTTAGGTAAGAACCGAATAGTTTGGGGTGAGAACTTCAAACGCTGGTTCCAACATAGAGTCGAATCCGCTTCCTTGTCTGGTACAGACAGACCATCAGAGGAAAACTCAATGGAAACGAAGAATGGATTTAAGCCTGGGACTTCTAGACCCCTGGGCGGCGCATCTGAAGGTGCGTTGTTTGGTAAACGTGTTGACAGACTAACCAATCACTCTGAAAGTGGATTTATCTACTGACAGATGTTGATAATCTATCAACAAGTTAACTGAACGGCTAGCGTTGCACCTAGCATTTGCACGGCCCCTTTTAATAACTTGCAAAAGAGTTCAGGCCAGCGCTTCAAAAACCCGCGCAGTAATGGCGTCCACATTGCCAGTGCCGCTGATTGCGCGGTATTTAGGTGCAGCTTGCGGCTCCTTGGCTGCCCAGTTGGAGTAGTAGTCCACCAATGGGCGGGTGAGTGAGCTGTATACGTCCAAGCGCTTTTTAACAGTCTCTTCCTTGTCGTCGTCACGCTGGATCAACGACTCGCCCGTGATGTCATCTACACCGGCAACTTTAGGCGGATTGAACTTCACGTGATAAGTCCGGCCTGATGCGGGATGCGAACGGCGTCCGCTCATGCGTTCAACGATGGAATCGAATGGCACATCGATTTCCAAAACGTAGTCCAGCTTGACCCCAGCTGCTTTCATCGCGTCGGCTTGTGGAATGGTTCGGGGGAATCCATCGAACAAGAAACCGTTTGCGCAGTCCGCCTGCGTTAAACGTTCCTTAACCAGATTGATGATCAGTTCATCACTCACCAAACCACCGGAATCCATTACGGCTTTGGCCTCCAACCCCAAGGGGGTACCAGCTTTTACGGCGGCACGTAACATGTCTCCGGTCGAGATTTGCGGAATGCCATATTTCTGGCAAATGAAAGTGGCTTGGGTGCCTTTGCCGGCACCAGGTGCGCCCAACAGAATCAGTCTCATGGATACCCTCAGATTGAACTAAAACCGTACCCGTCAATATGGCCCTTTATTGGTGCAATTTGACGTGTTAACAGCCGTCGAGAATAGCACGGCCCACCTGCTCTGTAACTTACAGCGGATTGTTCACAGACAGGAAGTGCTGCCGCACACGCTCCAGGTCCTGCGGGGTGTCAACACCGGCGCCCGGCGCTGAATGGGCTATGAACACGGCGATACGGTAGCCGTGCCACATAGCACGGAGTTGTTCCAGCGCTTCAGTAACTTCGATAGGTGACACAGACAATTTAGGAAACATTTTCAAGAATGCAACCCGGTAGGAATAGATGCCGATGTGCCGCAACGGCGCGGGCTGCGGCAGGCTTTTGACGCCCTGTGCAAATCCATCGCGCCACCAGGCAATGGGTGCCCGGCTGAAATACAGAGCAAGACCGGCGGCATCGGTGACAACCTTTACGACATTGGGATTGACGAAGTCGTCAACCGAATCAATCGCATGTGCTGCAGTGCCCATGCTTATCGCTGTATTTGATCGGAGTAGCGCTGCGACTGACTCCACCAATGCAGGGTCTATAAGGGGTTCATCACCCTGAACATTAACAATTACTTCTTCATCTTCTAGGCCCAGTATGTCGCATGCCTCTGCAAGCCGGTCACTTCCAGACGGATGACCTTGCGCGGTCAGCACCGCCTGAATACCGTGTGCATTACAAGCGGTAAGGATGCTTTCGTGATCGGCGGCGACAACTACGCGGGCATCAGGCAAACCCGCGTGAACACGTTGCGCAACCCGCACCACCATTGGCACGCCGGCAATGTCCGCCAGCGGCTTGTTGGGCAGCCGCGTAGAGGCCAATCGGGCCGGAATGAGTACGGTATAGGCCTTGGAAGTCACAATCACAACCCCAATTCAGTGTCCGTCAAAACACGGGCTTCTTCTTCCAGCAACACCGCAATGCCGTCCCGCACAGGATAGGCCAACCGTGCACTTCGCGAAATTAGCTCCTGACGCGTCTGGTCAAATTCCAGCGGGCCTTTGGTGATGGGGCAGACGAGTAATTCAAGCAGTTTTGTGTCCATGCTCGGATGATAGCGGGGCGCCGGAGGGCAAGCTGAGGCCAGTGTCTAACGCGGACCAGAAGTCATCTTCAATCGACTGAACCAACGGAATTGCCAAGGCATCAGGTGCAATGCGCCAGAGTTTGGTTGCATCCTTCTCCGTGCATAAAAGGGTATGCCTTTGGCCAAGTGCGGGGTCAAAATTTCTAAAATCGAAATGGTCAGACAATCCCAACGTACCCGCCAGTGGCAAACGCAAATGGACCAGCATGTCGAAAAATGCTTCAGGCCGTGCAAGTCCTGCCACTGCG
>CANBYM010000077.1 GCA_947373605.1 Comamonadaceae bacterium | reverse complement strand
AGTAGAAAATGTTGTCTTGCTTCTCCACCATGCGCTTCAAGCCATGGTGCAGGATGACGCCTACTTCGTGCGCAAAGGTCGGGTCGTACGAAATGCAATTCGGAATGGTGCCTGCCATGATGTGGCTGTGGCCGTCTTCGTGTTGCAGGCCTTCGCCATTGAGCGTGGTGCGTCCGGATGTGCCACCCAACAGGAAGCCGCGTGCCTGCATATCGCCGGCAGCCCAAGCCAGATCGCCGATCCGCTGGAAGCCAAACATGGAGTAATACACATAGAACGGCACCATGATGCGGTTGCTTGTCGAATAGCTGGTGGCCGCTGCGATCCAACTGCTCATACCGCCGGCTTCGTTGATACCTTCTTGCAGGATCTGTCCAGCCTTGTCTTCCTTGTAATACATGACCTGGTCTTTGTCGACCGGGGTGTACTGCTGGCCTGCAGGGTTGTAAATACCCACCTGACGGAACAAACCTTCCATACCGAAAGTACGGGCTTCGTCCACCAGAATCGGCACCACACGCGGGCCCAGCGCTTGGTCACGCAACAACTGCGTCAGGAAGCGGACATAAGCCTGTGTGGTCGAGATTTCACGGCCTTCAGCAGTAGGCTCAATTACGGCCTTAAAGGTGTCAAGCGAGGGGATAGTAAAGCTCTCATCCGACTTGGTGCGGCGGTGCGGCAGGTAGCCACCCAAGGCCTTGCGGCGCTCGTGCAGGTACTTCATTTCCGGCGTGTCATCGGCCGGCTTGTAGAAAGGCACGTTGGGCAAATCACTATCAGGCACCGGAATGTTGAAGCGGTCGCGGAAGGCTTTGATGTCTTCATCCGTGAGCTTTTTGGTCTGGTGCACAGTGTTTTTGCCCTCACCCGATTTTCCCATACCGAAACCTTTGACGGTCTTTATCAGGAGCACGGTAGGCTGGTCTTTGTGCTTCACGGCTGCATGGAATGCGGCATACACCTTTTTGGAGTCGTGGCCGCCGCGACGCAGTTCAAAAATGGCTTCGTCGCTCATCTTGGAAACCATCTCGGCAGTGCGCGGGTCCTTTCCGAAGAAATGCTTGCGCACGTACGCGCCGTCATTGGCCTTCATGGCCTGATAGTCACCATCCACGGTGTCCATCATCACCTTGCGCAGTGCGCCTTCTTTGTCGCGTGCCAGCAAGGGGTCCCAACCGCTACCCCACAAGAGCTTTATGACGTTCCAACCGGAGCCACGGAACTCGCCTTCCAGTTCCTGAATGATCTTGCCGTTGCCGCGCACCGGGCCGTCCAATCGTTGCAGATTGCAGTTGATTACAAACACCAGGTTGTCCAGTTTTTCACGTGCAGCCAGACCGATTGCGCCCAGGGATTCCACCTCATCCATTTCTCCATCGCCGCAGAAAACCCAGACCTTGCGGTTCTCGGTATTGGCAATACCGCGCGCATGTAGGTACTTCAAAAAGCGGGCCTGGTAAATTGCCATCAAGGGGCCCAGTCCCATGGACACCGTGGGGAACTGCCAGAACTCAGGCATCAGCTTGGGATGCGGGTAGCTCGACAATCCCTTACCGTCCACTTCCTGACGGAAGTTCAGCAACTGTTCTTCTGTTAAACGCCCTTCCAGATACGCGCGGGCATAGACGCCGGGTGAAACGTGGCCCTGAATGTAGAGGCAGTCGCCGCCGTGTTCTTTGCCGGGTTCAGCGCTCTCTGCATGCCAGAAGTGATTAAAGCCGGCACCGAACAAACTCGCCAGCGAGGCAAAGGAGCCGATGTGACCGCCCAAGTCACCACCGTCTATCGGGTGATGGCGGTTGGCCTTGACCACCATGGCCATGGCGTTCCAGCGCATGTAGGCGCGCAGACGCTCTTCGATTTCAAGATTACCGGGTGAATGTTCTTCGTTCTCAGGCTCGATGGTGTTGACATAGCCTGTGTTGGCCGAGAAAGGCATGTCGATGCTTTTCTGGCGTGCATGCTCGAGCAACTGCTCCAGCAAAAAATGGGCGCGCTCGGGCCCTTCGCTTTCGATGACGGAGGAAAGCGCATCCATCCATTCACGGGTTTCTTGGCTATCCAAATCAATAGCGCCATCGGCGCTCCGGGGAACTGCTGACATTCTTGTCTCCTAGTTACTTTTATGAACGTAATTTAGTACGTGACGTCAAGTTTCTCATAGTTTATTTATTATTTCAAGTGGTGCATATTGATTTTGTATTGTGAAAATTTGATAGCGAATTGTTATATCTGTCCCCTACACTTCCAACATGCCTTTGTCCCTCTTTAATCACTTACCCGCAGCACTGGAACTACCGCCGGTCACGGAGGCACGCAAGTGGTGGCACCGGCTTACGCCGCAGCGTCAGGACCGATTGGCCATGCTCGCGCCACTGTTGGCGGTGTTGTTGTTTTTTGCGGCCATCGTCGCTGCACTGGGCTACTTGCGGTTGGAAGAAATGGACCGCGAGCAGGAAGCTGTGCAACGCGATGTGGAGTACACCCAGCAAAAATTGCGTTTGCGATTGCTGGAGCGCCAAGAGCAATTGCTACGTATAGCCCGCGAGGTGTCCAACCGTGAGCTCGATGCAGAAGAGTTCCACAACCGCGCTTCTGCGATCGTCAATGCGCATCCCGAATTGGACGGACTTGCATGGCTGGACGACAAGCGCCGAGTCAAAGCCGGTGCGGGCAGTTTGATACCTGAGCCACCCGTGCGGGGCAACGTTGATAGCGGCCAACGAGTCGACAACGAACAGGCGTTTACACTGGCAAAAGACAGCAATCAACCGGTGTATCTACAGCACAGTGACCGCCCCGACAAAACACCGATGCTGCAAATCTATATACCGCTGAACGAGCGAAGTCGCTTTTCCGGTGTGGTGTTGGCGGAGTTGTCGGTGGACGCGCTCTACCGGTACGGCGTGCCATCGGAAGTCTCTGCGCGGTACGCCATCTCCCTGGTCGACGACAAAGGCAGTTTGCTGGCAGGCATCGCCATACCCAGCAAAAAGCGCAGCCGTTCGCTGATGCCCTGGGCCACCAATGCCAACGAGTATTCGATGCCCCTTTCGCCCGCGGGCAGTGGCTTGGTGGTGCGGGGGCAGGCTTATCGCGCATCGCAGGGGGTGGTAGGGAGTGGACTGTTCTGGCTGGTTAGCGCCCTGAGCGTAATGACCGCTTGGATGCTTATTGCCAATTGGCGCCACACCCGCCGACGCATGCAAGCGCAACAGGCCTTGATGTCGGAAACCAATTTCCGCCGAGCCATGGAAAACTCCATGCTCACCGGTATGCGTGCCATGGACTTGCAGGGGCACATCACCTACGTCAACCCCGCTTTTTGCCAGATGACCGGATGGGCCGAGTCAGACCTTGTAGGCCGTACTGCCCCGTTCCCCTATTGGCCCGAAGGTGACCGGGAATTGCTCATGGCCCGGCTGCAGGACGAACTACGCGGCAAACATACGCCCGGCGGCTTTCAGGTGCGTGTGAAGCGGCGCGATAACAGCATGTTTGACGCACGCTTGTACGTGGCACCCTTGATTGATTCCATGGGCAACCAGACGGGTTGGGTGACTTCGATGACTGATATCACCGAGCCTAACCGGGTGCGGGAACAACTATCCGCTTCACACCAACGCTTTACGGCCGTGCTGGAGGCCTTGGACGCCTCGATTTCTGTAGCACCGCTGGGCAGCGACGAAATGCTGTTTGCCAACAAGCTTTACCGGCAATGGTTTGGCACCCAGTCGGACGGCCACCTGCGTCTGGTAGCACAGGCCGGTGTCCCGACCAACCCGACCAGTGATGAATCGCTGGACAGCGTGGATTCTTTTGCCGGTCTGCCAACGGATGCGCTGTCTGACTCGGAAACCGAAAGTGGCGAAGTGTTTGACAGCGCGCTGGGCAAATGGCTAGAAGTACGCACCCGTTATTTGAGTTGGGTCGACGGCCGCCTGGCGCAAATGGTCATCGCCACCGATATCAGCAGCCGCCGTCTGGCGGAAGAGCAAGCCGCAACGCAAGCAGAGCGCGCGCAAAACTCCAGCCGCCTGATCACCATGGGCGAAATGGCCTCCAGTGTGGCCCACGAACTCAACCAGCCCCTTACCGCCATCAACAACTACTGCAACGGCATGGTTTCGCGCATTAAGTCCAAGCAAATCAATGAAGACGATTTGTTGGGCGCATTGGAAAAAACCGCCCGCCAGGCACAGCGCGCCGGCCAGATCATTCAACGCATCCGCTCCTTCGTCAAACGCAGCGAGCCCAACCGCATGCTCTCCGAGGTGAATCCCATGGTGGTGGAAGCCATTGAGCTGGCGGACATTGAGCTGCGCCGTCGCAATGTTCGGCTCAACCACTATGTCGCAGCGCGCCTGCCCATGCTACTGGTCGACCCGATCCTGATCGAGCAGGTGTTAGTAAACCTCTTGCGCAACGCCGCCGAAGCAATTGACATGGCACAACGCCCCACCTCCCAGCGGCTGGTCGAATTGCGTGTTGTGCCTCGGCTTTTTGAAAGTGCACAGGTCGTCGAGTTTTCGGTACAGGACACCGGCAAGGGCCTGGCGCCCGAGGTGCTGGCAAGGCTCTACGAAGCGTTCTATTCCACCAAGGCCGACGGTATGGGAATCGGCCTGAGTTTGTGCCGCTCCATCGTTGAATCACACCTCGGACGGATGACCGGGGAGAACATCTACAATGGCGCCGAGATCAAGGGCTGCCGATTTTCCTTCTGGATACCATTGGCAGAGGCTAACAACCCGCCACAGCGCGCCCCCGTCCCAAGCCTTTAATTGTCTGGATATTTGAATGAGCCTGATTCCCAAAAAAGGTACGGTCTACGTCGTTGATGATGACGAAGCAGTGCGCGACTCCCTACAGTGGCTGCTTGAAGGCAAGGGCTACCGCGTGCGGTGCTTCGACTCTGCCGAGTCATTCCTGAGCCGCTATGACGCCCGCGAAGTGGCATGCCTGATTGTTGACATCCGCATGGGCGGCATGACCGGGCTGGAATTGCAAAACCGGCTGATTGAAAGCCGCTCACCTCTGCCCATCGTGTTCATTACCGGGCATGGCGATGTGCCCATGGCAGTGGACACCATGAAAAAAGGTGCCATGGACTTCATCCAGAAGCCCTTCAAAGAAGACCAGTTGGTGAGCCTGGTGGAGCGCATGCTCGATCATGCCAAGGAGTCGTTTACCGACTACCAGTCCGCTGCCAACCGTGACGCCTTGCTGTCGAAACTCACCCTACGTGAGTCGCAAGTGCTGGAGCGCATCGTGGCTGGTCGCCTGAACAAACAAATTGCAGACGATTTGGGCATAAGCATCAAAACGGTAGAAGCTCACCGCGCCAATATTATGGAAAAGCTGAGCGCCAACACGGTTGCCGACCTGCTCAAAATCGCGCTTGGGCAACATGCCCCTAAAGCCTGATCACCCCTGAAACTCCATGCGCCCGCCCCGTCAGGGCTGCGGGCGTTTTTACTTAAGAAAAACAATATGACAAGTACGCACACTGCACAAATCATCGACGGCAACGCACTCGCAACCACCCTGCGCACCGACGTCAGTCGCCGCGCTGTCGCACTCAAAGCAAAAGGTATTACACCGGGCCTGGCGGTGGTGCTGGTTGGTGAAAATCCGGCATCGCAGGTGTACGTACGTAACAAGGTCAAGGGCTGCGTAGAAGCAGGCATGCATTCGGTACTCGAACGCTACCCAGCAACGATGACAGAGTCGGAATTGTTGGCACGCATTGATTCGCTCAATAGCGACAAATCGATTCACGGCATTCTGGTGCAGTTGCCTTTGCCCGCGCACATCAACGCGGACAAAGTGATTGAAGCCATCTCCCCCGCCAAAGACGTAGACGGCTTTCACGTGGCCAGCGCAGGCGCGCTGATGGTCGGTCAAAGCGGCTTTTGGCCCTGTACGCCCTATGGCTGTATGAAGATGCTGGAATCCATCGGCTACTCGCTGCGTGGCAAGCACGCCGTTGTCATCGGACGCAGCAATATTGTGGGCAAACCCATGGCGCTGATGCTGTTGCAGCAGAACGCCACGGTCACTATTTGCCACAGCGCAACCGCAAACCTCAAGGCCATTACCTTGCAAGCCGACGTGATCGTGGCTGCCGTGGGTAAGCGCAACGTTCTGACTGCCGACATGGTCAAACCCGGTTCGGTGGTGATCGACGTCGGCATGAACCGCAATGACGAAGGCAAATTGTGCGGCGACGTGGACTTTGAGGGCGTCAAGCAGGTAGCTGGCTACATCACGCCGGTGCCAGGCGGCGTTGGTCCCATGACCATCACCATGCTGTTGGTAAACACGCTGGAAGCGGCTGAGCGCGAGATCGCGGCATGAGCACCCTTCCCAATCCGCTTTTGCAGACCAGCGCTCTGCCGCTGTTTGACCAGATTCGCCCTGAGCATGTGGCACCGGCGATCGATGCACTGCTACTGCAATCCGAAGCAGCACTGGAGGAAGTGACCGGGCCTTCATTTCCTGCAACATGGACGGACATCGCCCGCACGCTCGACGTCGCTACCGAAAGACTCGGCTCAGCTTGGGGTGCGGTGAGCCACCTGAACGCGGTAGTGGATACACCCGAACTGCGCGCCGCGTATAACGCAGCGCTGCCCAAAGTCACTGAGTTCTGGACGCGCCTGGGCGCCGACGAGCGCCTCTATGCCAAATACAAAGCGATCGATCCGGCCACCCTGAATGCCGAACAACGGCAGGCGCACAAAAACGCGATGCGTAATTTCGTACTAGGCGGCGCGGATCTGACTGGACAGGCATGCATACGCTTTGCCGAGATTCAGGAGAAGCAGGCAGAGCTGAGCCAGAAGTTCAGCGAAAACGCACTCGATGCCACCGACGCCTTCAGCTATTTCGCTACCGCGGCCGAACTCGAAGGCGTGCCGCAGGACGTTCAGCAAACTGCACGCGCTCTAGCGCAGGCCGACGGCAAAGAAGGATTCAAGCTCAGCCTGAAAATGCCCTGCTACCTGCCGGTCATGCAATTCGCCACCAGCAGCACATTACGCGAAACGTTGTATCGGGGCTATGTCACGCGCGGCTCGGATCAGGCAGCGCCCGAGGCCCGCAAGTTCGACAACACGCAAACCATTCTTGAAATTTTGCGCCTGCGCAAAGAAGAGGCCTTGCTGCTGGGCTTTCCCGACTTCGGCACGCTGTCAGTCGTACCCAAGATGGCCGACTCACCGCAAACGGTCATCCACTTCTTGCGCGACCTCGCTGCCAAGGCGCGACCATTCGCAGAGAAAGACTTAGCCGATTTACGTACTTTTGCCAAAGATAAATTGGACTTGAAGGACCCCCAACCGTGGGACTGGCCGTACATGAGCGAGAAGCTCAAAGAAGAGCGCTATGCCTTCAGCGAGCAAGAAGTCAAACAGTACTTCACCGCGCCCAAGGTATTGGCGGGGCTGTTCAAGATCGTAGAGACGTTGTTCGACGTGGCTATCAGCCTGGACCATGCACCCGTATGGAACGCGGGTGTCAAGTTCTACCGCATTGAACGCAAAACCGGGAATAGTCTGGTATTGGTAGGCCAGTTTTATCTGGATCCGGCGGCCCGTGCCGGCAAACGCGGCGGTGCATGGATGGACGATGTGCGCGGACGCTGGCTGCGCCCTGACAACGGACAACTGCAAACGCCGGTGGCGCACCTAGTGTGCAACTTTGCCGATGGCGTGGATGGCAAGCCGCCGCTGCTCACCCACGACGACGTGACAACGCTGTTCCACGAATTCGGCCACGGGCTGCACCACATGCTTACGCAAGTGAATGAGCGCGATGTGTCAGGCATCAGCGGTGTCGAGTGGGACGCCGTAGAACTGCCCAGCCAATTCATGGAAAATTTTTGCTGGGAGTGGAGCGTGCTGCAACACATGACAGCCCATGTCGACACCGGCGAACCGCTGCCGCGCAGCTTGTTCGACAAAATGCTGGCGGCCAAAAATTTCCAGAGTGGCATGCAGACCTTGCGCCAGATTGAGTTCTCCTTATTTGACATGCTGCTGCATACCGAGCACAACCCGGAAGCCGACTTCATGCCACTGCTGCAGTCGGTGCGCGATCAGGTAGCGGTGATTCAGTCACCTGCCTGGAGCCGCACAGCGCACACCTTCAGCCATATTTTTGCCGGCGGCTATGCCGCTGGCTACTACAGCTACAAATGGGCCGAAGTGCTCAGCGCGGACGCCTACGCTGCGTTTGAAGAAACGGCTGCTCCCGACGGCACCCACAGCGTGGCAACCGGTGTGCAATACCGGCAGGCCATTTTGGAAGCGGGCGGCAGCCGCCCGGCCATGGAGTCGTTTAAGGCCTTTCGGGGGCGCGAGCCAAAACTCGATGCACTGTTGCGCCATCAAGGCATGGCAGTAAACTAACACGCAGTTACAGGGGTACCACCATGCAGGTTCGACACACTTCTGCGCCACATTTGGCGACACGTTTCACAGTAAAAATAGCGGCAGCGTTGTTGCTCGTGGCCTCTTCGGGTGCACAGGCACAAACGGTTTATCGCATCGTTGGTGCTGACGGGAAAGTCACGTTTTCGGACAAACCACCTGCAAATGAGCAACAAGGAAAAATTTCGACCACAGGCGTCGGTGCCGCAGCGGCGGCCTCGGGTGCCACACTACCTTTTGAGTTACGCCAAGTGGCCGGCAAGTATCCGGTAACACTGTATACGTCTGCCGATTGCGCACCCTGCGCCACGGGTCGCTCACTGCTCATTTCACGTGGCATTCCATTTTCAGAGCGTACAGTTTCAAGCAATGAAGATATTGCAGCACTTCAAAAACTGAGTGGGCAAAGTTCCCTCCCGGTACTGACCATTGGCGCACAACGTGTGAAGGGGTTTTCAGATGTGGAGTGGGCCCAGGATCTCGATGCCGCGGGCTACCCCAAGACGTCTCAATTACCTGCCTCATACCGCAATCCGCCGGCCTCACCTTTGGTGAGTGTGCAAAAGCCGGCAACTGCCAAAGCCGATGAAAAGCAGGATGCGCCTGTGGTGCCTGCTGCACAGGCAGTACCTAGCCCGCAAAATCCGGCTGGAATCAGCTTCTAGAACTTCATCGTTTTCACGCCATCGGCCGTACCCAGTAAACACACCTGGGCGCGCTGATAGGCAAATACACCCAACGTCACTACGCCGGGCCATTGGCTGACCTGTGATTCAAAAGCAAGCGGATCGGTGATTTGCAGTCCGTTCACATCCACAATATATTGGCCGTTGTCCGTGACCAGTGGATTGCCATCTTTCAAGCGGATATGGGCACTTCCACCCATCGCTGCGAACTGCGCAATCACCCGGCGTGTCGCCATGGGAATGACTTCTACCGGCAAGGGGAATTTGCCCAAGGTGGTAACGAGTTTGGACTCATCGGCAATGCACACAAAAACAGCGGATTGCGCAGCCACGATTTTTTCCCGCGTGAGCGCTGCACCGCCACCCTTAACCATGTTGCCTTGGCCGTCAATCTCGTCCGCACCATCGATATAGACCGACAGCCGGTCCACTTCATTGGAATCGAACACCTTGATGCCCAGCGCAGTCAAACGCTCGGTACTGGCTACTGAGCTGGACACGGCACCCTTGATCTGATCCTTCATACTGGCCAAAGCGTCAATAAATTTGTTAACCGTTGATCCAGTGCCGACCCCCACAATTTCGCCCGGCACTACATATTGCAATGCAGCCTGACCGACCAGCGTTTTAAGCTCGTCTTGTGTAAGGGGTGTGGACGAATGAGGGGTAGGAGCGGTGTTGTGTGTCATCGGGGAAAATCAGCGGGTTATTGAATTACTGCAGGAATTATCCGATGCCTCTCGTCTCCTACGGTCTCACCCGCCCATTTTTGTTCAGCCTGGACCCGGAAGCCGCCCACGACCTCACCATGGCGACCCTCGCCGCGACGCAGGGAAACCCGCTTAAGCTGGCCTATGCGGGGGCAAGGGTCAGCGACCCCATCGAGATCGCCGGACTCCAATTTCCAAATCGCGTCGGCATGGCTGCCGGGCTTGACAAAAATGCACGCTGCATAGACGGTCTGGGCGCTATGGGTTTCGGCTTCGTCGAGGTGGGTACCGTGACACCGGTCGGGCAAAGCGGAAACCCCAAGCCGCGTATGTTCCGCCTACAGGAGGCCAATGCGCTGATCAACCGTCTGGGCTTTAACAATCAGGGGCTCAATGCCTTTATTGCCAATGTTAAGCGCTCCAAACTTCGCAAACAGAAGACCCCTGGCATGCTGCTGGGCTTGAACATCGGTAAAAACGCGGTAACGCCCATAGAGCGGGCCATTGACGACTACCTGACATGTCTGGACGGCGTATATGCCCACGCCGATTACGTCACGGTCAACATCAGCAGCCCGAACACCAAAAATCTGCGTTCCTTGCAAAGCGACGAAGCTTTGGACGGACTGCTGGGCGCTATTGCACAACGCCGCGCAGTCCTTGCGAGTCAGTATGGACAGCGCAAACCGGTGTTTCTGAAAATCGCACCCGACCTGGATGAAGACCAGATTGCCGTGATCGCTGCGACACTCAAGCGCTACGGCACCGACGCCAAAGGCGCCGTAAACAATGCCTGGGGGGTGATTGCCACCAACACCACGCTTAGCCGCGACGCCGTCAAAGGCATGAAGCATGCGGAAGAAACGGGGGGACTTTCTGGCGCACCGGTGCTGGAAATGAGCAACCACGTGATCCGCCAATTGCGCGCTGCGCTGGGTCCGAGATTTCCGATCATCGGCGTGGGCGGCATCATGAGCGGTGAAGATGCGGCTTCCAAGATCCATGCCGGAGCGGACGCGGTACAAATTTACACTGGGCTGATTTACCGGGGTCCGGTCCTGGTCAAAGACGCCGCACTGGCCATCAAAGCATTGCGCTGACCCACTCGCCAATCGCAAGCGAACTGGTAAGCCCGGGCGACTCGATGCCGAAAAGGTTCCCCAGCCCGGCCACGCCATGCTGCGCGGGCCCTTCAATCCAAAAGTCCGCCGCATCCTGCCCCGGCGCGCTGATTTTGGGACGCACACCGGCATAGCCCGGCACCAACGCGCCGTCTGCCAAATCGGGCCAATACTTGCGGATTTCGGCATAAAAGGCATCGCCGCGCGCTGCGTCTACCACGCAGTCGTCGAATCGATCCACCCACTGCACGTCAGGACCGAATTTTGCCTGACCACCCAGGTCCAGCGTCAAATGCACGCCAAGGCCAGCCGCCTCGGGCACCGGATAAATCAACCGGGAAAACGGTGCGCGCCCGGCCAGCGTGAAATAGTTGCCCTTGGTGTAATACGCGGTGGGTACATGGCAGGCGGGTAAGCCCTCAAACCGGGATGCGAGCACGGGAGCGTGATGACCGGCTGCGTTGACCACCGTACGTGCCAGCATGCGGGTTCCATCCACCGCGGTCAAGAGAATGCCATCACTTTGACAACTTGCCTGCTCCAGCGGGGAATTCAGGGCCAATATGCCCCCTGCGTTTTCCACATCGCCCAAGAGCGAGAGCATCAGTCCATGGCTATCCACAATGCCGGTCGAAGGCGAATGCAAGGCCGCCAAGCATTGCAGATTGGGCTCCATCGCGCGGGCCTGCGCGGCGGAAAGGCGGACCAAATCATCGACTCCATTGGCAGCGGCCTTGTGTTGAATGGCGTCGAGTTGCGCGAATTGCGCCTCTGTGGTGGCAACCAGAAGTTTGCCGCAACGCAGGTGCGCGACACCGCGCTCTTCGCAATAGCGATAAAGCATTGCTTTGCCCTGCACACACAGCTTGGCCTTCAAAGAACCCGCGGGGTAGTAAATGCCCGCGTGAATAACCTCGCTGTTACGCGCGCTGGTCTGCGTGCCAATGGCGGACTCGGCCTCCAGCACCAATACCTCGCGCCCGGCCAGCGCTAGAGCGCGGGACACGGCAAGCCCGACCACTCCTGCGCCGATAACAACACAGTCGACATGCTCGACATGCAGCGTCATTGAGGCTCCAGCGTGAGCGCGCCACCCTTGGCCGCCTCGACCAATTTTTTTCCCTCAGGCACGGTCAAAAACGCGCGTGCATCCGTTGCGGATAGACCAAAGGTCAGGCTGACGGGACCATCGTCCGTCTTTCCATAGGCATAGCCGCGGGTTTCAGTGATCAGGGTAAATTGAAGTTGTGCCACAGCGCCATTGTTGCAGCGCAAATCGATCGTGCCGGAACTGCTTGCCGTGTAACGCATGCTGCCAGCACACGTGGTCACCGGGCCGCTTTTGGCGCTGAAGCTAAGTCTTGCAGTGCGATCAGGAATCAAGATCACGTCACCGGATATCAGTTGACCACTGACAATGGCGTACGCATCCACGCCGGACGAAAACCAGCCAAGCGTCTTGTCGTTGACTTTGGCGCAGCCACTCAGGTCCAGTGCAAAAACCAGCAAAACCGCATTAAAAATGTATTTAGTTCGACCCATCCGCATCCCCTTGCTAGGCCATTGATGGCCCCACCGCCCGTACAGGCGGTGTACCATCTTAGCCAAAGTCACTACCGGCGAAGCGCCAGACTGACGGGTGTAATCGCACTATATCTTCGGGAATACGTAAAGACATGGACCAGGGTGCTACTGAAGCAGATGAAGTTAACCGGCTGCCGCTGAAGGCCCTGGGCCTGCGCCCCGGTATGGCGCTGCAGACCCGAAGGCTTGTTGAAGGCGCCTCCAAAAAAGAGTCACAGTACTTTGGCGCCATTGAGGGCAAAGGCGTCATGGTCGGGCCCATGGGCTCTGAGGGTGACAAAACAGAGCTGGAAGAAGGCGAAGTTTGTATCGTGCGCGGCTTTACCGGCCAGTACGAGTATTCGTTTTTGAGCAAAGTGTTGCAGACTTTCGAGAAACCTTTTGCTTATGCACTACTGGCCTATCCTGCGCGGGTCGATGCCAAGCTGGTCCGCCAGTCCATGCGCATGAAAACATCATGGCCCACGACCAGCGCATTGGTAGACGCCAACGGTATTGCCGGTGAACCGCAAAATGTGGCGCT
Source organism: Comamonadaceae bacterium (assembly GCA_947373605.1). Lineage (GTDB taxonomy): Bacteria > Pseudomonadota > Gammaproteobacteria > Burkholderiales > Burkholderiaceae_C > Allorhodoferax. The sequence continues at coordinate 2,961 of CANBYM010000077.1, read as the reverse complement.
GGTAGACATTAGCGCTTCCGGCGCCATGGTCAAGGCTAGCAGCGCCTTGGCGGCCATCGGTGAAACGCTGGCTTTAGAAATGAAAGTGACGGTAGGAGACGCTCCCTACACGCTCAAGGTACACGCGGGCGTTTGCCACAGCAACCGCGCTAAATATGAAGAAGCCTATTTCATGGGTCTGGCGTTCAAAGCGCTGACCCAGCAGGACAAACTGGTCCTGCATTATCTGACTCAATCGGCCGCGAACTAGACCTTTTTGTCTAGCAAAGCGCCTGCCAATTTGTTGCTGGTTTTAAACACTGCCAGATTAGCTATAAAGGCGTTTTTGGCCTGCAATTGCGAGACTGCATCGGCCTCCTGTGAGGCGCTCTCCTGATTCGACACACGTACAGTCGCTGTCACCCCGCCACCGCTTTGCGGCGAATTCAACACCTCGAGGCGCTTGTAACCCGGAGTATTGGCGTTCGCCACATTGCTTGCAGATGCATCGAGCGCGGTTTGTGCAGCGTTCATGCCGGACAGTGCAATGGTATTGATAGATGACATGTGCACTCCTTGAAGTCGCTGAGCCAAACAACAGTTAAGTTGTCATTATGCGTTCGTCAACCAACAGACCCGGCGCAGCCCTTCAATCATCATGGCCGATTCACTCGGAGAATCCCACATGCTTTATACCGTTGCACTGGTCATGGTCATTTTGTGGCTATTGGGCCTGGTCACCTCCTACACCATGGGTGGCTTGATTCACATTCTGCTGGTGATCGCCATTATTTCGATTTTGCTGCGCCTCATTCAAGGCTGAAAATGTAATTTGTGGGTAGTAAATCACCTAGTCCTCGCGATCCCAACCAAAACTCCATCAGCTTTTGATCAACCTTGAGTGAGGGCTTCGGTACCAGTCCAAACGGACGCGCCCAAAAAATTCCCTTAAGCTAAGGGTATGGAAAAAAGTCTTCATCCCCAAACCATCAACCTTGCGTTGCAAGGCGGTGGCTCTCATGGCGCATTCACTTGGGGCGTGCTCGACGCACTGCTTGAAGATGGCCGCGTAAACTTCGACGGCATCAGCGGAACCAGCGCAGGTGCGATGAATGCTGTTGCCATGGCGCACGGTTTTGCGCGCGCCGCAACCCACAAGAACTCTGATCCGCGTGAGGCAGCGCGTGAAGCCTTACAAGCCTTTTGGGAAGGCATTGTCAATTTGGGCGCGCTTACCGAAGCGCAAAAGGCGCCATTTGAAATATTGTTTGGCAACAACGCAGACGCAGTTTCACCAACCGCCACGTGGCTCAACTCAATAACCACCATGTGGACACAAACACTTTCACCTTACGAGATGAATCCGTTTGACATCAACCCTCTGCGCAGCTTCTTGGAGAATCAGGTGGACTTTAATGTGCTCGCGAAGCTAAAAACCATCAAGGTATTTGTCGTTGCAACACGCGTATCTACGGGGCAAGCTGAAGTTTTTTCAGGTGCAAGGCTTACCGCTGATGCAGTCATGGCGTCTGCGTGTCTGCCCATGGCGTTCAAGGCTGTGGAAATTGAGGGGGACCACTATTGGGATGGCGGTTACTCTGGTAACCCGGCTATTCATCCCTTGATTTACAACTGTAATGCGCGCGACATCATGCTTGTACAAATCAACCCAGTAAAACGTGCGGAACTGCCTAAGACGAGTGCGCAGATCATGGATCGCATCAACGAGGTCACATTCAACGCAGGACTGATTGCAGAAATGCGCGCTATCGACTTCGTAAAGCGTCTACTGTCTGAGGGCAAGCTCGACCCTAAACACTACAAGGACGTGCTTGTGCATCGCATTGACGGCGGCGACACTCTGGATGCATATGCAGCCTCCACCAAGGCATCCACCAATGGGAAAATGATCCATGCGCTGAGGGATCTGGGAATCGCAAGTGCCAAGGCCTGGCTTGCCAAACGCTACAAGTCCTTAGGTGTGCAAAGCACTGTCAACATCAAACACGACTATCTGGATGATTTGCGGGTGCCCGTGAACTAAGTTATCGGAGATAGTCTGCGGCTGAGACTCGTTGAACCATCGCACGCTAGTTACGTAGACTAACCGTAGGAGCGAAAGACTTTAAAACTTCAAGCGCAATGCTTGGACGTATTCTCATTTCTACTTCAGTGCCACGAGCTTCAAAAACTGAAACACCTAAACCTAGCCTTTGAACTTCCGCTTTATTGAGCTGTTGGTATCCCATGCTCCAACATTCAAAATCCCGGCTAGTAATTTCTTGTTCTGACAACACAAATACGCCAACATGACGCAGATCCGCCAGAATCCGACTGAAGAGTCCTTGCACAGCGTGTTTCGGACCTTCAAGTACTTGGACAATGTCGCCGTCGGCATACAGCATCATTCCGGTAATTTCCAGCTGCTTATTGTTTTGTACTGCGACTGCCAGGATTTCTTCAACCATCCTTTGATCAGGCACGACAAGCGAACTCATATAGATCAACTGAAACAATGACATTGCAACCTCCCCCTACAAAATGTCGCAAGTTTTTTAAACTTTAATTATCTTATGCTTAAAAATTTTGGTTCTTCGTCAATTTCACTGGGATTTTTCCCTTGCTGCGGGACAATACAGTGATTCAATATTTCCAGCTTGAGCATGAAAGATACCGCGCTGTATGAGCATCTTCTTGGACTGAAGGCCCCATGGTCTGTCAAGAAGGTAGACCTGTCCTTGGCCGACCAGCGTGTGGTGGTCGAGGTAGTTTTGAAGAAGGGTCAGGTCTGGGGCGACCCCACCGATGCCACCAAGAGGGCGCATATCAATGGCTGGACCGAGCGCCAGTGGCGTCACTTGGACACCTGCCAGTTCGAGACCATCATTAAGGCTCGGGTTCCCCAACTCAAATACGACGACGGCACGGTCGAAGAATTGACGGTTCCCTGGGCGGAGCGGTACAGCCGTGTCACTACTTTGA
>CANBYM010000076.1 GCA_947373605.1 Comamonadaceae bacterium | reverse complement strand
GGGAGTCCGCATTGCCAGTCCCTTGTGCTTGTGCTGTTTCCAATTCCCCGACGCGCACCTTCAGCGCCAGTGCTTTACCTTTGCGCCATACGCTTACTGTGGCGCTATTGCCCGGAGGGACATCAGCCACCAGCGGCGGCAGGTCGGCGGAGCGGCCAATGCTGCTGCCATTGAACTGAAGGATCACATCACCGGGCTGAATGCCGGCATTGGCGGCGGGGCTGTCCCGTTCCACCGAATTGACCAACGCGCCTTGCGGCTTGTCCATGCCAAAGGTTTCTGCCAGCTCACTGCTGACTTCCTGCACCGCAATACCCAAACGCCCGCGGCTGACCTTGCCATGGTCGACCAATTGCCTTTCCACCTTCATGGCCACGTCAATCGGTATGGCGAACGACAGACCCTGATAGCCACCGCTGCTAGTGAAAATTTGGGAATTGATACCGATCACCTCACCGCGCAGATTGAACAATGGGCCACCGGAGTTGCCCGGATTGATGGGCACATCGGTCTGCAGAAAGGGTACATAGCCCTCATCGGGCAAGGTGCGGGACTTGGCCGACACAATGCCGGCGGTCACCGTGTTTTCCAGTCCAAATGGCGAACCGATGGCGACCACCCATTCACCCACCTTGCTCTTTTGCGGGTCGCCGATCTTGACCGATGGCAGGTCTTTGGCAGCGATATGCAGCACGGCCACATCCGACAATTTGTCCACCCCCACCACCTTGGCTTTGAACTCACGCTTGTCGGCAAGCTTGACGGTTACTTCATCCGCGTCAGCTACGACATGGGCGTTGGTCAGCACCACGCCCGACGTGTCTACGATGAAGCCGGAACCAGTTCCGCGTACCGGAGCCCGATCCTGAGGCGCTGCACCCTGAAAGCGGCGGAACAACTCGGCAAATGGATCATCGGGGTCGATTTGGCCAACGCCAGGCACGCTGGAAAACGCGGTTTTGACTTTGCCCGACACTCTGATATTGACAACCGCCGGACCTTGCTGCGCGGCGATGTCTGCAAAGTCCACCACCACGCCGGAACGCGGGCTACCTGCCTGTGCATCGCCCGCCGTTGGTGCCGGGGCCGCTTGCGTTGGCACCGAGGTTTGCGACGCTGAGGCCTGTCCCTTTTGCGCAAACATATAGCCACCCGTCATGGACACCGCGACCAAGACGGAAATAGAAACAGCGCGGGCTACCGCAGATTTATGAAACGGATTCATCAACACACCTCCTGAAAAAGTTCAGCTCAGAAAATAATTTCCAAGCCTATTTTTTCAATAGGTCGGTAGTGTGTTGAGGGCTTAACTTTGCGAAAATATTTTGCAAAGTTTTTTAAAGCTCAAAGCTCCCTCATCACCCGCTTTAGGTCTTCCCAGAATTGCGCTTCCTGCGTGGTCGCAAAGTTGATGCGCATCAGACTGCTGGGCGTGCGGTTGGCATGGAACAGCGCACCGGGCGCCAGCAGGTAGCCAACATCCAGCATGCGCTGCGACAGCGCGTCGGTGTCCACGCCGGTTTCTACCCAGCCGAAAATTCCCACCGGCTCTGCTGCGAAAGTACAACCGTGCGCCAGTGCGAGCTTGACGCTGCGGTTGCGTGCGGCGTCGAGCCGCGTGCGGATGCGCTCTGCGTGGCGGCGCAATTGGCCTTGGTCGATACACCAGGCCAAGGCACGCTCCAGCAGCGCCGGTGTGGTCAAGGTCGAGAGTAATTTGGTATCCAACAAGCGCTCCACCAACTCTGCCGGCGCTGCCAGATAGCCTACCCGCCAGTTGGGCGCCAGCACTTTGGCAAAGCCGCTCACATAAATGGTCCGTTGCAGGCCATCCAGTGCGCAAAGACGGGTGGCGTGTGCCGGCGCAAAATGGCTGTAGGTATCGTCCTCCACCACGTAAAACCGGTGCTGATTGGCAAGCTGCAAAATCCGGTAAGCGCTTGACGGGCTCAGGCAAAAACCGGTGGGGTTGTGATACACGCTCACGCTCACAAACAGTTTGGGCGCGTGCAGTTCGCAGTAGCGCGCCATCACGTCCAGGTCCGGCCCGTCGGCACGCCGAGGTACGGGCAAAATACGCGCGCCCAACGAGTCCAGCCGTGCAAATTCGATGGCCCAGCCAGGCTCTTCCACCATCACATAGTCACCCGGTCGCAATAGTGTGCGGCTCACTACGTCCAAGGCATTGGTCGCCCCCACGGTAGTAATGATTTGCGAGGGTGCCGCCTGCACTGACAAGCCCGCCAGCTTTTTGGATAAGGCCCGGCGCAGCGAGGTGTCGCCCAAAGGCTCACCATATTGCAGCGAGATGCCGTTGAGTGTGTTCACACTGCAACTGCGCCGCACCGCCGTGGTCAAAAACGCCGTCTCCAGCCACTGCGGAGGCAGTACGCCCAAGCCGGGCTGCGGCTTGTCGCTGATGCCGTGAAACATGCCGCGTATCAGCGCTGTGGCGTTCAGCGGCGCACGGTGCCCCGCCGCCGCCGCGTGTCCACTGCCGCCCCCGGTAGGCAAGTCCTGCGCTCGCGCGTCTTTGGCCGCAACCGCTAAGCCACTTTCCCGCACAAAAAAGCCGCGGTTCTTGCGCGCATCCACCAGCCCCTGCGCCAGCAACTGGTCGTAAGCCCCCACCACCGTCGACGGACTCACCCCCTGCTGCTGCGCGCACTGGCGCACCGAGGGCAGGCGTGCGCCGGGCGCCAGCAGGCGGTCACGAATGCGCTGGGCAAATCGTGCAGCCAGTTGCTCGGTCAGCGATTGAGCGCTGCTCTTCATCAGCATGATGCTTCTCCGTTGTATGCCTGAGGTGGCTTCCCGCTACGGCCTGCGTGTGCCGCCCGCAGGAGCAATACAGATTCAAAAATGTTCCCCGAATCTGTACTGTAAGTGTGCTGCCATTGGCGATAAAGTCAACCCCCATGAACCACACAGCCCAATACCGACACGAAACCCTTGGCATGTGGTTGGGCGTGCTGGGCGTGGCCATATTCGCGGTCACGCTGCCCATGACGCGACTGGCCACTGGCACGGTGGAAGCACCGCAAATGTCGGCGTGGTTCATCACCTTCGGGCGCGCCGTTCTGGCGGGTGCCCTGTCTATCGCCTTCTTGCTGATTACCCGTTCGCCTCGCCCCACGCCTGCGCAGCGCAAACCGATTTTCATGGCCATGCTGGGCAATGCCATCTTCTTTCCCTTGCTGCTGGGCTTTGCACTGCGCCATGCCACCAGTGGTCATGCCGCGGTATTCACCGCCCTGCTGCCGTTGGCGACTGCTGCCATGTCGGCCTGGGTTTTGCACCAGCGCGCGCGGCTGGGATTCTGGGTATGTGCGGGCCTGGGCGCAGTGTTGGTAATGGCGTTTTCGCTGATGCGCGCTTACCAGAACGGCCAGGGCTTCGGTCTGGAGTGGGCTGACTTGCTGCTGCTCGGTGCGGTCATTGCGGCAGCCTTTGGCTACGTCTATGGCGCGCAAGTTACACCGCAGCTCGGTGCCGAGCGCGTCATCTGTTGGGTTTGCGTCATGGCACTGCCCTTGACGGTGCCGGGCGCGCTGCTCAACTGGCCTGCCCAGCCGATCAACACCAGCGCGTGGCTGGCACTGACCTATGTGGGAACCTTCTCCATGTGGGCCGGATTTTTTGCCTGGTACCGCGGATTGGCCATTGGCGGTGCGCTCAAAGTGAGTCAGACGCAATTACTTCAACCGTTTTTCAGCATTCTGGCGGCTGTCCCCTTGCTGGATGAGCCGCTGGAAGTGATGACGCTGGGCTTTGCACTTGCCGTGGTGACCATCGTGTTTGTAGGCAAAAGGCTGGCAAGCACGCCAGCGCCAACAAGCGTTGTGCCTACGCCTCATGGAGCCAAGCCATGAGCGCCGAGAGCCTAATGGCCTTTGCCCTTTTTGCACTGGTCAGCTCCATCACGCCCGGACCCAACAACGCCATGATGCTGGCCTCCGGCGTGAACTTCGGCTACCGGCGCTCTGTCCCGCATTTGCTTGGCATTTGCATCGGTTTGGGGCTGATGGTGGCACTGATGGGGCTGGGCTTGGGCACCCTGTTCACCCGCTGGCCGGTGCTGTACACCGTTATGCGTTACGCAGGCGGGCTGTACTTGCTATACCTTGCCTGGAAAATTTTCCGCTCTACTGCGATGGTGAGCGCGGGCGACACACCTGCCAAACCCATGAGCTTTTTCGGCGCGGCAGCGTTTCAGTGGGTCAACCCCAAAGCCTGGGTAATGGCGCTGACTGCGGTAACTACCTACCTTCCTGCGGACCATAGCGTGATGCAATTGCTATTGGTGGCCGGGCTGTTTTGCACCATAGGCGCACCGAGTGTGAGCGTTTGGGCGCTGTTTGGCAGCCGCATGCGCTCCTACCTTCGCGACCCCCACACGCTGCGCATTTTTAATTCGGCGATGGCGGTGACCTTGGTAGCCTCGTTGTATCCCTTGTTTGCAAGCACTTAAGACCATGTTTTCTGCCGCCTTCATTTTCGAACCCGGAACCTATGACGAGCGCTTCATGACACTGGACGCCTCCATCGAAGCTGCAGCGCTGGCGACTCCTGGCTATATGGGTCGCGAGACCTGGCAGAGCGAAGATGCAAAACGCTTTAATGCAACCTACTATTGGGCAGACTTGGATGCACTGAAGGTGTTTTCAAAAAATCCGGACCACCAGGAAGCCAAGCGTAACTACCAACTTTGGTACAAAGGCTTTCATATTGTTATTTCCGAAGTAATCCGTTCTTACGGAGATAACGCTTTTTGCCACATTACCCCGAACGACAGAACAACACCAAGTACTGGAGACACCTTATGAGCGACGCAGACCACCACACCACCAGCACCAGGCACTGGACCCTTGCCGCGCGTGCTGCCAAGATGAACCCGTCGGTCATCCGCGAGATCCTCAAAGTCACCGAGAAGCCCGGCATCATCAGCTTTGCCGGTGGCCTGCCGTCGAGCAAGACTTTTCCGGTGGCTGAGTTTGAAGCGGCCTGCGCCAAAGTGCTCAAGGACGATCCCGCCGGCGCTTTGCAATACGCTGCCTCAGAGGGTTTCGGCCCGCTGCGTGAGATGGTGGCGGCACAACTGCAGGCGCAAAGCAGGGCAGCAGGACAGACCTGGAACGTTGACCCTGGACAGGTGATGATCACCTCAGGCTCGCAGCAAGGGCTGGACCTGGTCGCCAAGATTCTGATTGACGCTGGCAGCAAGGTGCTGGTCGAGTCGCCCACCTATCTGGGGGCCGTGATGGCCTTCACGCCGATGGAACCGGATGTCGTGAGCGTGGGCAGCGATGCTGAGGGCATTGACATTGCAGACCTCAATGCCAAGTCCAAAGACGCCCGATTCCTGTACGTGCTGCCCAACTTTCAAAACCCCACCGGGCGCAGCATGACCGAAGCCCGCCGCGTGGCATTGAGCGAGGCTGCGCAGCAGAGCGGTCTTCCCATCATGGAAGACAACCCCTACGGCGATCTGTGGTTTGACCAGCCGCCGCCCGCACCCTTGACCGCGCGCAATCCCGAAGGCGGCATTTATCTGGGCTCGTTTTCCAAGGTGCTGGCGCCCGGCCTGCGCATGGGCTTTATCGTGGCACCCAAGGCGGTGTACCCCAAGTTGCTGCAAGCCAAGCAGGCCGCCGACCTGCACAGCCCGAGTTTTAACCAGCGGCTGATCCACGCCGTCATGCAGGACGGCTTTCTGGACCGCCACGTGCCCACTATCCGCAGCCTATATAAAGCGCAGCGCGACGCCATGCTGCACGCGCTGGCGCAGCATTTCCCGGATGCGCAAAAAAATCCCAACACTAACCTCACCTGGAACACCCCGGCTGGTGGCATGTTCCTGTGGGCACGGCTGCCACAAGGTATGGATGCGGTCAGCCTGTTGCCCCATGCAGTGGACAAGGGCGTGGCCTTTGTGCCTGGCGCACCGTTCTTTGCGGGCCAGGCCGATGCGCGTAGCATGCGCCTGTCGTTTGTCACACCCAGCGTAGAAGAGATTCATCGTGGTGTGGCGGCACTGGCAACGGCCATCAAAGAGCAGCAGCGCTAAAGCATCGCGGTGCAAGGGAAACCACCGCATGACAAGCAGCGTGCACATCTGGGGCCGCATGAGCTCCATCAACGTACGCAAGGCCGTGTGGGCCGCGCAGGAGTGTGGCGTTGCGTTCACCCGCAGCGATGCGGGCATGGCCTATGGCGTGGTGCAAACGCCGCAGTACCGGGCCATGAATCCCAATAGCCTGGTGCCCACATTGCAGGATGGCGAACTGGTGCTGTGGGAGTCCAACGTGATCGTGCGCTATTTGTGCGCAAGATATGGAGCCCCCGCGCTCGGCACTGGCTTGTCCTCGCTGCCCCATAACCTGCTGTACCCGCATGATCTGGCGCATCGCTTTGATGCCGAACGCTGGATGGACTGGCAGCAAACCACCTTCAACCCGGCGGGTGGCAAAGCATTTTTGCAATGGGTACGCACACCGGCGGACAAGCGTGATATGCAGGTCATTGACCAGTCGGTGGCAGCGACCGAACCGTTGCTACACCTGCTTGATGCGCACCTGCAAAACCGTGTCTACATAACGGGTGACACGTTCACCATGGCCGACATACCGCTGGGCTGCGAAATTCACCGCTGGTTCGGCCTGCCGCAGGCGCGTCCGGCGTTGCCGCATCTGGAGCGCTGGTATGTCAGCCTGATGGCACGCCCGGCAGCGCGCGGTGTATTGGATTTGATATTGCGATAATCAACTATTCCTACTCCCATGACCCAGCGTCCGTTTCAACAAGTTGATGTTTTCACCGCTACACCGTATCTGGGCAACCCCTTGGCCGTAGTGATGGACGGCACGGGCTTGAGCGATGCGCAAATGCAAAGCTTTGCGCGGTGGACCCATCTGCCGGAGACTACGTTTTTGCTACCGCCGTCACCCGACGCTGCGGCAGCCGGGGCGCACTACCGGGTGCGCATCTTCACCACCGCCTACGAGATGCCGTTTGCGGGTCACCCCACGTTGGGCAGCTGTCACGCGTGGCTGCAAAGCGGCGGCTTGGAGCAGGTCGACACAGATGCACAGGGTCAGGACACCATCATTCAGGAGTGCAAGGTCGGCCTGGTCAAAATCCACAGGACTGCACGTTTGGGCGGACACCGGCTGGCGTTTGCAGCGCCCGCGCTCCAACGCTCCGAGCCTAGCGCACAAACACGTGATGTGCTGGCCAAAGCGCTTGGGCTTGATGCACAGCACATCCTCGCCGCACAGCACCTGCACAACGGTCCCCGGCATTTCGGCTTTCTGGTGAATAGCCTGCAGACCGTGCTGGGGCTTTCCCCTGACTTTGCACAACTCGCATTGGCGCTGCAGGAAGCTGGTGTGAGCGGCGTGGGCCTGGCATTCGTGGCACCTCGTGAAGAGGCAGATACTTCACCGCTGATTGGCCGCTCCAATCGTGAAGCGCGTGCATTCGGCGGGGTCGCGCAAAGTGCGCCCGACGGCGTAGTACCCGACGAAGAACCCAACGTAGAAATCCGCTTCTTTGCCACCGGCAACAACGGCGTGAGCGAAGACCCGGTGACCGGCAGCTTCAATGCCAGCATGGCTCAGTGGCTGATCGCCCAGGGGCATGCGCCTTCGCACTACCTTGCTGCACAAGGCACCTGCATTGGCCATGAAGGTCGGGTACACATTACGCAGGATGCACAGGGGCAGGTCTGGGTGGGCGGCGACAGTGTCAGCTGCATCACCGGACACGTGAAAATATGAGCCACGTCAACGGCTAAACTGGCACCACTCCATACATCGGAGGTGGCAGACACACACAACAGGCACCGTGGCGCTGCACCCCCAACAATCCATGTCTACACAATCACCCAAGGGCGAAGCTTCGTCCGAAGCAAGCGCATTGCCGACCTCAACGGCCCCGCAACCCGCATCGGGCGGAGCTGCACCACCCGCACGCTTTGTCAGCGGGTCATTACTGCGCCACGTAGTTGTTATGGCGGGCACCGGTGCTATCGGTCTGGTTGCGGTGTTTGCGGTGGACCTGATCAACTTGTTTTACATCTCACTCCTGGGCGAAAAGTCTATTGCCGCCGCAGTAGGTTTTGCGGGTGTGGTCAGCTTTTTCCACACTTCGATTTGCATCGGCATGATGATCGGCATTACGGCCTCGGTGTCGCGGGCGATCGGCGCGGGCCGATTGCAAGACGCACGCCGGCTGGCAACCCACAGCCTCTTGCTTACTGCGTGCATTGCTGCCTTGCTGGGCGTGGGCACCGTGCTGTTTTTGCATCCGCTTCTGACCACTCTGGGTGCAGGTGGCGAAGTAGCATATCTGGCACAGCGCTACCTGACCGTGACCATGCCGACACTGCCGCTTCTGGCACTGGGTATGACGTGCTCCGCACTTTTGCGCTCACTGGGTGATGCGCGGCGCTCCATGGTCGTCACGCTGGGTGCAGCCACGGTGACGGCCTTGATGGATCCGCTGTTTATCTTCGGATTCCATCTGGGGCTGGACGGTGCAGCGGTGGTGGCAGTAATTTCGCGCAGTGTGTTGCTCAGTATCGGATTGCACGGTGTATGGCGTGTCCACAAGCTGTTGGCGCCCTGGGAGAGCAACCGCATCGGTAATGACGCACGGGTATTGGCCATGGTCTCCGGTCCTGCAGTGCTGACCAACCTGGCCACTCCGGTGGGCGCAGCATTTGTGACTCATAGCGTGGCGCAGTTCGGTGCCTCGGCTGTGGCCGGGCAGGCAACCATTGACCGCGTGACGCCGGTGGCCTTTGGTTTGATTTATTCGCTCAGCGGCGCAGTGGGCCCTATCCTTTCGCAAAACCTGGGGGCCAAACAGTTCGACCGCGTGCGGGAAGCCATGCGCGCCAGCATGTGGTTTATGGTAATTGCCGTGGGTGCCGCCTGGCTCTTGCTGGCACTGTTGCAAGGCCTGCTGGTACGCGCGTTTTCGCTGGAAGGCGTGTCTGCGGGCATGGTGCACGCATTTTGTACCTGGCTTGCAGCGAGCTTCTTTTTTGCCGGTGCTTTATTTGTGGCGAACGCTGCTTTTAATAATTTGGGCAAGCCGCTCTGGTCTACCGGTTTTAACTGGGCACGCGCCACACTGGGCACCATTCCCTTTGCGTGGTGGGGTGCGCACTATGGTCCGATTGAAGTACTCGCCGGTCAGGCAGCAGGCACTGCAATTTTCGGCACGGTGGCCATGTGGATTGCGTTTCGGTTAACCGCATCGATGAGTTCGCGCAAGTAGAGGAGAAGCCATGTTCAAGAAGGATCAGCAAGACACTATTAACCCCATGCTGCACGCCACCTCGGGCACCAGCACGCTGCGACTCGAAAAGGTGGGGGTGCGTGCGTCTGATCTCAACGACCCTAGCACTTGGCGCTGACTATGAAGTGGCCGCAGTTTTTTGCGGGACTGCTGGCGCTATACCTGTCCATCAACTTTTTTTTTGCACTACTGTACTTTGTGGTGCCTGGCTCTGTAGTCAATTTGCCGCCGGATTCTCTCACCGATGCCTTCTTTTTTAGCATCGAAACATTGGCCACCGTGGGCTATGGAAACATGGCGCCGGTAACGCTGTATGCCCACACGGTGTCAGCGATAGCAATATTTGTCGGCATGCTGCTGACTGCCACCATGACTGGCTTGGTATTCGTACGCTTTTCCAAACCCAAAGCCAAACTGTTGTTCGCAGAGCAGGTCGCGGTTTCACGAAAGAACGGAGTTTGCCGCCTGATGATCCGGGTTGGTAATGGCCGCATGAATGCGCTCAGCGACGCTAACATACGCATTAGCACTTTGACGGATTTCATCGTCGACGGTCAACTGTTTCACAGTCTGGTCGACTAGAAGCTGGTGCGGGCGGACATCCCATTTTTTCCGCTGATCTGGAACGTTATGCACGAGATATCCGAGGACAGTCCGTTAGCGTACTTGCGCACTGCGGACCATGCGTGCTTACAAGCGTCGCACCTGCGCCTGATGGTCAGCAGGACGGCGCGCGACCCGGCTTTGGGTGCGCAGGTCTATGCCATAGACAACCATGGCGCCAACGACATCGCCCTGAAAATGCGTTTTGCCGATGCAATCACTGCCAGCAACGATGATCACTCCGTCGCCGACTGCGCAATTTCAGCGAAATGCAGCGGCAGGCGTGTACCTAGCCTGGAAGTCATTAACGCTTTTGTCACGCGAAGCACAGCATCACGCGCCCCTTTGCGTTCCAATCAGGGCTATGGGAAATCTTTACCTTGTGCGCCATGGTCAGGCCTCCTTCGGCGCCGAAAATTACGACCAGCTCAGTGCGTTGGGCCAGCGCCAAAGCGTGCGTCTGGGCGAGCACTTTACGCAACTAGGAGTGACGTTTGACAGCGTGATTACCGGTACCCTGCAGCGCCATCAGCAAACCTGGCAGGGCATTGCCCGGGGCGCCGGCCTAAATCACACGCCAATTGAGCGCAGCGGCCTCAATGAATACGACAACGTAGCCGTGCTGCAGGCGGTGCATCCGGGTCCGCTGCGACACCCTTCAACGCCGGAAGACGTGAAGCAGCACTTCCGCTTGTTACGCGACGGATTGACGCAGTGGTCCGAAGGCAAGGTGAAACCGGTGGGTATGCCGACCTATGCCCGCTGGGTCGAAGCCATCACCGATGTGCTGGACCACGTACGCAGCCAAGTCAATGGCAATGTTTTGCTGGTCAGTAGCGGCGGGCCGATTGCCACTGCCGTGGGGCATGTGCTGGGCACCAGCCCGCAAACCAGTATCGAACTGAACCTGCGCATCCGAAATAGTGCGGTAACTGAGTTTGCATTTACGCCCAAACGCCACACGCTTGTGGCATTCAACTCGGTAGCGCACCTGGAAAGCCCGCCCTATGCGGGCTGGATCACCTACACCTGAGTCAGCATTGCGGCCAGGCGTGGTCTGGCGCACAGACCAACCGGTGGACTACTGGCACGCCTTGTGCTGATACCAAGGTGTTGGATCCCACTAGGAAAAATAAATGCACCATTTCGGAGCGAGGCTATTGCTTGCCCTGGTTTGCTTTCTTGGCCTGAATGCCGCGGCGCAAACCCCACTTACCAAACCCACACTGGTAGCCGTAGACACCATCAGTAGTGCAGACACTGCCTGGATGATGACGAGCACCGCGTTGGTGCTGATCATGACGCTGCCGGGCATCGCTTTGTTTTACGGCGGTATGGTGCGACGCAAAAGCGTGATCAACACAATGGCCAGCGTGGTTGCCATTGCTGCGTTGGTAAGTCTTTTGTGGTTTGCGGTGAGCTATTCCATCGCCTTTACACCCGGAAACGGTTTTCTGGGCGGCACGGAACGCCTGTGGTTCAGTGGCTTGGACTATTTTAAAGACGCCGGCAAAGTGGCCGTCAGCCATGTGGCACCCAATATTCCGGAGTCGGTGTACTCCATGTTTCAACTCACTTTTGCCATCATCACGGCAGCGCTAATTGTGGGCGCCCTGGTGGAACGCATGCATTTTTCCGCAATGCTGTGGTTCATCGGCATGTGGTCCGTCGTGGTGTACGCGCCGGTGGCGCATTGGGTGTGGGAGCCAGGTGGCTGGCTGGCACAAATGGGGGTGCTGGACTTTGCAGGCGGCTCAGTTGTGCATATCAATGCCGGTATTTCGGGTCTGGTGTGCGCCTATGTGCTGGGGCCGCGAAAGGGCTATGGAACCGAGCCATTTGAGCCTTTTAACTTGGGGCTGACCATGGCCGGCGCTGGTTTGTTGTGGGTGGGCTGGTTCGGGTTTAACGCGGGCTCTGCCGTGGCGTCTGACGGGCGTGCCGGATTGGCGATGGCCGTTACACACATAGCGGCATCGGCTGGTGCGGTGTTCTGGATGTTTGGCGAGTGGATTGTTCGCGGCAGACCATCGCTACTGGGGCTGTGCTCAGGGCTGGTGGCCGGACTGGTCGCGATTACACCGGCAGCAGGATTTGTCACGCCGAGATCGGCGCTGATGATTGGTGCGGTCGCAGGTTTGGCCTGTTATTGGGGCGCAACCGGCCTGAAGCGCATGCTCAATGCCGACGACTCGCTCGATGTATTCGGGGTGCACGGTATAGGCGGCATTGCCGGGTCGCTCATGACGGGGCTGATGGCCAGCCATAACGTGTCTGGCGCAGACGGCAATGTGCTGGTGCAACTCATAGGCTGCACCGCCGTGCTTTTGTACAGCGGGGTCATGACCTATGTGTTGCTGTGGCTGACACGGGTAATTGTGGGCATGCGGGTGGACAACGCTGCTGAGGCAGCAGGACTGGACATTTCGCAGCACCGTGAACGGCTAGGGACTTAGGAGGTAGCGCAATGCTTCAAAGTGAAAAGGTTGCCATTGCCGCGCACCTGCATGTGCTGCTGCGGCGAAAGACCGGCCGCGTGACCGACATTGAATGGATGGCTGCTAACGAAGCTTACGCCACAGAGATCGTTCGCTTTGCCCGCGCCAGCGCGCAGCAGGACGGCCACACCGACCTGGCCGATTGGGCGGCCAAACTCGAAGCCGCCCTGTCACTCAAGAACCAGAACACTGGCGCGCACCCTGCAGACAGAATGACCCAATCGCCGCCAAGCGCCCCGGTACCGGAAGCGGCGCGTTATGTGCGCGGAATACGCTAACGCTTCAGCAGGACTGGCGCGCTAGCCGCGCTGCGGTGCATCGACCTGATTGACTTCGCCCAGTAACTGCGCCAATGCGCGTCCCGCAGAGTGAATCAAAGCATGGCCCTTTTCTGCAGTGGCTGCCGCCGCGTTACCCACGGCACCGGCTGGGTTGTAGTCCTGCATTTGCCAGCCGAGCTTGGCACTTTTGCCGTTGCCCAGAATGTCGAAGCGCTGTGCGCGTTGCGCTGAGGCTGATGCAAAGTTCTGCGCATGCGCCATCTCCACATGTTGCGGTGTCAGCGCCAGCATCATGGAGGTTTCAATGTCGCCGGCATGAATGCCGAAGCGATGTTCGTGCGCATCGAACAGGTCGTTCACATCTTCGCCCTGCGCAGTGCATAAGGGCAATCCGTACCAGTTCACACTGAAGACCAGCATGCCCAGACGTGCGCGCAAGTCACGCGCCACGATGTCCATTACGTTGGCCTGTCCGCCATGCGAATTCAAAATCACCAGCTTGCGCACGCCGGTAGTGGCAACGCTTTCACCAATATCGGTCCACAGACGGATCAGCGTTTCTGCCTTGAGCGTCAGAGTGCCGCCGAACGCCGCATGTTCAGGACTCAGGCCGACAGCCTGTGTGGGCAAAAACAAGGCACTCACATCCCTCGCTATGTGCGGCAAGGCGGCAGCCACCACACCGTTTACCAGTTCCGTGTCCACGGATAGGGGCAAATGCGGACCGTGCTGCTCGGTGGCCGCCACCGGTAAGACGGCAATAGTTTGGCCGATGGTCCCCAACGACTGGCGCAGTGCAAAGTCGCGGGTGGTCCAGTCGGCCCAAAAGCGGGAAATGGTGCTCATACCAGCATCTTAGAGGCTGCGCGATGCGCAAACGTCAGACCGTATGATTTGGCCATGGCAAACCAGCGACCCCGTAACAACACCGGCGACACTTTTTTCGGCTGGGACGGCGATATCCTGGTGGTTAATATTCTGGGCAAACCGGCCTCCGTCAAAGACGCAATCGGCAAGCCCAAGGGCACCCAGCTCAAGGTGAGCGTAACGGCCGCCCCCAAAGACGGCAAGGCAACTGACCACATGGTGCGCTTTCTGGCGCCCTTATTCGGGGTGTCGGTGGCGGATATTGAAGTGGTTTTCGGGCGCGAGAACGTCAATAAGCAGTTGCGCATTCGCGCGCCCAAGAAGTTGCCATCGGTATTTACGCAAGACGATGCGCCATAAATGGCTTTCAGCCATGCATGGTGTGCGGATGAGGGGCCTAAGCGACAATAGGGCCATGCTCCGCTCCTTTAAGACTGCCCTGCAAGCACTGGCTCGCATTCGTATATTGGGCCTCCGTGCCGCACCCCTGGCCGTGTTGCTGGCCACATCGGCGCCTTGCATTTCGCACGCCGCAGGCACCCTTTCCATTGGCAAGAGTGCAGATGCCGCCACATTCGTGCAAACCCAGCAAGTGCGCGCCGAACTCGTCGCCCATGCGCCCGATGGTGTGGGCGTCGGCAAAACCGTATGGGTGGGTTTGCAGATTGCGCACCAGCCGCAGTGGCATACCTACTGGCAAAACCCGGGCGACTCGGGCTTGCCCACGCGGCTGGACTGGGAGTTGCCTGTGGGGGTTACAACGTCGGATATTGCCTGGCCTACACCTCAAAAAATTACAATCGGTACATTGGCGAATTTCGGCTTTGAGGGCACCGTGCTGCTGCCGGTTCAGCTCACCATTTCCAATGCGTTCAAAGCTCCCGTCAGTGGCAGTTTGCCCGTCAAATTGCACGCTTCGTGGCTGGTTTGCAAGCAGGAGTGTGTACCGCAGGACGGAACCTTCACGCTGCAAGTGCCGCTCACGGGATCAACCGCTTTGCACGCAGCAGACTTTGCAGCGGTATGGGATGCCGCGCCCAAGGCCTTGCAGGGCAAGTCGAGCGTAGCCCTTGACGGCGATGCGCTGGTGCTTCGTGTCACCGGGCTACCGCCGGCGTGGCGGGGCAAGAGCCTGTTTGCCGTGCCGGAAACGCAGGAAATTATCGAAGGTTCCACTGCACCGGACGAGCACGATGCGGCGGCGAATGGCAGTGTGCCGAAACCACACACCCAAAGCTGGACGCAGGACGCCAACCCGGCGTGGTCGGCACGCATTCCCTTATCGAGCTTGCGAAGCACCGCGCCACAAAGTTTGGTCTTTGTGCTGGCCTTGGGCAAACAAAGCGTACGCACAGTTGCACCGGTGGAAGGCAAATGGCCGGCGATTGCGGAAGCAGGGCTCCCCCCCGCTCCGGCAGGCGGTCAGGCGGGCACTGCGCCGCAGCTCAAACCGCTGAATACCACTGCTGACGCGGGCGGCGCACCCGCGTCCTGGTTACTGGCCTTGTTCAGTGCGGTGCTGGGCGGGCTGATTCTCAATCTGATGCCTTGCGTATTCCCCGTGCTGGCGATCAAAGTGCTGGCTTTTGCGAGCGCCCGCGACAAGTCTGGCGCTTCGCATCGAGCGCAGGGCTTTGCCTATACCGCGGGCATAGTGTTGTCATTCATGGCGTTGGGCGGTTTAATGCTGGGCCTGCGGTCTGCAGGTGAGCAGTTGGGCTGGGGATTTCAGCTGCAGTCGCCTGCCGTCATCGCGACGCTCACCCTACTGTTTACGTTAATTGCCCTGAACCTGATGGGCTTGCTTAACTTCGGTCAGCTGCTGCCTTCCGGACTGGCTTCATTGCAGTTGCGCCACCCGGTGGCTGACGCATTTTTGTCGGGCGTGCTGGCGGTGGCGATCGCCTCGCCCTGCACCGCGCCGTTTATGGGGGCATCACTGGGCTATGCCATCGCCTTGCCTGCAGCTCAGGCACTTGCCATCTTTGCCGCATTAGGTACGGGGTTGGCACTGCCCTATCTGGCAGCAAGCTGCTTCACTGGCGTGAACCAATGGCTGCCTCGGCCGGGCGCATGGATGGAAACATTACGCCGCTTCATGGCGTTCCCGATGTGGGCGACCGTGATTTGGCTGCTTTGGGTATTGGGGCATTTGAGTGGCGTGGACGGTGCGGCCAGCCTGTCGGCCATATTGTTGGCAGTGGCCTTGTTGGCCTGGTCTGCATTGCAGCCGGGGCACTCCAAGTCAATTCTGATGGCGATTGCCGTCTCAATTTTGGTGGCCTTGGTGTGGGCGACCGGTGCCAATGTATTAAAGGTCGAAGATGCACAGAATGCGCCCGCAGCCAGTGGCGAGGGAACAAATGCAGTCGGCTGGCAGGCATGGGCACCGGGGCGGGTTGACAGTGAACTCGCCGCGGGCAAGCCGGTGTTTGTCGATTTCACGGCGGCTTGGTGCATTACCTGCCAGTACAACAAGAAGTCCACGCTGTCCAAGCCCGAGGTGCTGGCCGATTTCGCTGCCAAGAA
>CANBYM010000075.1 GCA_947373605.1 Comamonadaceae bacterium | reverse complement strand
CGCCCAAAACAGGTGCAGCCGGTAAAGCCGCTCCCGCCAAAAAAGCGGTTAGCAAACCTGCCGCTAAGGCCGCAGCCAAAGCAGCAACACCTGCCAAGGCACCGGCAAAAGCTCCGGCCAAGAAAGCCGCGCGCAAAGCTGTAGCCCCCTCTAAGTCTGCGTGAATACGCTTCTTGCGCGGACAAACTTAGGGCGCTTAGGCGCCCTTTGTATTGCTGCAAAGCAGCACATAAAGGCGCCACGCCGCGCGCTGTAAGTTCTACACTTTGACGGCCATGAAAGCAAAAATAAAAAACCGAGCCCCCCCAAAAATTGCACTTGCCGTTGCAGGCGGCGGTCCACTCGGAGCCATCTACGAGATCGGTGCCATGTGTGCGCTGCAAGAGTCGCTTACCGGACTGAACCTTAATGCACTGCACCACTATGTAGGCGTTTCAGCCGGTGGTTTTATCGTCGCGGCGCTGGCCAATGGCATGACTCCGCATGAACTTTGCGATGCCTTTATTGAGAACACGCCGGTCTCCGGCGATGTGTTCGACCCCTCGTGGATGATGCAACCGGCCTATGGCGAATATGCCAAACGCGGTGCCAAGGTTCCCCTGATGGCTTTCTCCGCTTTTTGGCAGTTTGCACTGGGACGCAAGTCCTTGCTGCGCACCATGGAGAGCTTTGCACCAGCGCTGCCCACGGGGCTTTTTTCCAACGACCACATTGATATTGCGCTGACCAAGCTGTTCAACCGCAAGGGTCGCACCAACGACTTTCGCAAGCTCAAGACCCGCCTCACCCTGGTGGCGACGCATCTGGACAGCGCCGAAGCGGCGCCCTTTGGCAGCCCGGGCTGGGACCACGTGCCCATTTCCAAAGCAGTGCAAGCCAGCGCAGCGCTGCCGGGCTTGTTTCCTCCTGTGGAAATTGATGGCCAGCACTACGTGGACGGTGCCCTTAAAAAAACCATGCACGCATCCGTAGCGCTTGACGCTGGCGTGGATTTGATGATTTGCCTCAACCCACTCGTTCCTTTTAACGCCACCACGTTCGCCGGAAAAATTCCCCGGATCGTGGACGGAGGTCTGCCGGCCGTTCTGAGTCAGTCCTTGCGCTCCATGATTCATTCCCGCATGGAACTGGGCATGAAACATTACGAACAGGCCTACCCCGATACCGACATCATCCTCATCGAACCCGACCACCATGACCCGGAGTTGTATCTGGCCAATACCTTCAGCTACGCGCAACGCCGCCATCTGGCCGAACACGCTTACCAGCAGACGCGCATCTTATTGCGCCGTGACACTGGCGGCATTGCTGAAAAGTTGAAACGACATGGCGTGCACATCAACCTGGTGACGGTGAGCGATACCTCTCGACGCCTCTTACCTCCCGCCATGACCAACCATTCAGCTAGGGTGGGCGCTGCTATGAGAAACCTGGACGACACACTCACCCAGCTCGGAAAAAAGCTGGGCGCAATGCATCTACAACACCATGGTTAAAAAAGCCCCACGCCGCACCGCTCAGCGTATTCTGGAAGTCACGCTCACGCTGTTCAACCGCTTTGGCGAACCGAACGTCTCGACCACCCTGATATCTGCGGAACTCGGTATCAGCCCCGGCAATCTTTACTACCACTATCCTGCCAAAGACGAGCTTATCAATGCACTGTTCAACCAGTTTGAGGAGTCGCTCAACGAACTGCTCAATGCCAGCGACAACGTGCGCGATGTAGAAGATGCCTGGTTCTTCGTGCACTCACTATTTGAGTTGATCTGGAATTACCGCTTTCTGTATCGCGACCTTAACGACTTGCTCAGCAAAAACCGGCGCTTGGAGACCCACTTTCAGGCCGTGCTGAAAAACAAATCACGATCCATCAAAGCCATGCTTGAAAGCATGAACCGCTATGGCGCCTTGCTGATGGACAGCCGTGAAATTGAGCCCACGTCCACCAGCATGGTGGTGGTGCTGACTTACTGGCTGAGCTTTGAATATGTGCGCGACCCACGCAAAGCGCTCGAACCTGAAAGCGCTCAGTTGGCCTTGATGCGCGGCGCGCAGCATGTGCTGAGTTTACTCATGCCCTACCTGGAGGCCACCCAACGCGCACACCTGCTGGCCTTGGTAGGGGTTTACCAAGCACAGTGAATTCGCGTGGATGCACCGGGGCCCTATTCGCCCCAGGGCAACATCAGGGTCACCATCGCCAGTTTGGCAAATTCCGGTTCAAACAGGTCAATAATTTTTTGCGGTTGCGGGCACAGCGTTGTGTCTGAAACGATGCCAAATTGCACCCCGCCGCCGTAGCTCAGTATCGACACGCCCAGCCCCACCGAACCGCTCTGGGGCACCCAGAACAGCGACTCTTCGATGGTGGAACCGCAAATTTTGAGCTTGGTGGCCGGGCCCGGCACATTGGTCATGACCGCCGTGGTTTTTTTGGAAAACAGGCTCAGCATGGCGTCTTGCGCAGGCTTGATTAACAGGCCCGCCACCGCCAGCAGTCCAAATGTCAGTAAGGGCTGCGTGCTGCCTTTCAATCCAGCCATGCGCCTACGCACTTCATACACCCGCTCCACGGGGTTCTCCAGTCCGATGGGTAACACCAGCGGTGCCAGACCGAAGCGGTTACCCAGTTTGTAGGCCTGCTCCAAGGGTCGCAAATTCACAGGCACCATGGCTCGGATGTCCTTGCCCTTGACCACCTCGCCCTGTGTTTTCAGGTATTCACCAATTGCACCAGCCACGCAACTGAGCAGCACATCGTTGATGGAGCAGTTCAGCGCCTTGCCCACCGCCTTGACTTCCTGCAGCGGCAAGGGTGCGCACCAAGCCACCCGTTTGGTGTTGCCCGGCTTGCCTTTCAGCATGGTAGGAGAGTCGTCTTCCATTAAGGCCAGCGCCGCCAGATCGGTCAGCACCTGGTAGGCCAGTTTGGCTGCATCGTACGAATGGTTCAGTCCTCTTTCCATACCTTTTTGCGGGTCAAATAGCGCATCAATGGAGCGCACTGCGCTGTCACCCGCTTTGTCTATGGCCTTGACGGCAAATTGCGTTAACGGTTTCAGCAGAGACTCAATCAACCAGTCCTCTGCGCTCTGCGTCGCCTTATCGCGCTGCTTTTGCTCAGGCGGTACGCTTCCACCATCGACCAGCGACTGAGTGACTGAAATCAACGCGATGCCGTCGGCAATGCAATGGTGAATGCGCACCATCAGCGCGCAGCCTCCTTTGTAGTTTTCAACCAAATGGAATTGCCACAACGGGCGCGACGGGTCCAACGGCTCCATGCACAAGGCCGCAAGGCGGTCCTGCAATGCCTGCTGTTGTCTAGCCGTGCTCACTTTAGGCAAGGTCTCGAACACAAGATGGTTGGCCATGTCAAACTGCGTGTCATCGACCCAGGTGGCACCGGCCGCATCCTGCACCACGCGTTGCTTGAAGCGCGGGTATTTGAACAATCGCTCTTCCAGGCGATGTGCCAGGTCTGCATAGCGGATACCAGGCTTGATGACCCATACGCCCATGATCATCATTAAATTAGACGGGGAATCCATGCGCAGCCATGCGGTATCAACCCGGCTCATGCGCTCGCCGCTCAGACCCAAGGTGCCGGCTACTGCATCCACCACCCGCGCTTTTGTCCCGCGCGCCGCTTTTTTGGCAATGATTCGGGTAACCATGGATACTCCAGATAACTTTCAGTTAGATGCGACCCCCGATTCTGGTTGGAATGGGCAACGTAAGATACAGGGCAACTACCCATCCAACCCACTACCCACAAGGAAGTCCACATGTCCGACCTGAAAACCCAATTCGACACTGCTGTCGCCAACTCCAAGTCGTTGAGCGAACGCCCCGACAACAGCACACTGTTAAAGATCTACGGCCTGTACAAGCAAGCCACAGTGGGCGACAACACCGACAAGAAACCCGGCTTTTCCGACATGGTGGGCCGCGCCAAATGGGAAGCATGGGACAGCTTCAAAGGCACCGAGAAAGTTGATGCGATGCAGCAATACGTTGATCTGATCGAATCGCTGAGCTGATAACTCCGGCAAGGGGTGCCCTACACTTTTCTACACTTTTTTAGCTGCCGCCTTCTTGGCCGGCATATTTTTAGTAGAGGCCTTGGCCGTTAGCAGCGCATCCAGATTTTTTACAATCTCTCCCTCGATTTTTTCTTTGAAGGCACCCAGCAAGAAGCCCAGCTTGGCGTTGAGCTCGAAACGGTCCTTGGTCACAGTCAAGGTGCCGTTGACGCCCGAGCGTTCAAAGGTAACCGTATCGAGTGTTTTCCCTTCCTCGTAGGTGCATTCCATACCGAATTCGTTTTCGGCCTGCTCCGCCCATTTAAAAGCAATTTTGCGGGCCGCCGCCAGGCCCACGGTGTGTTCGCGCAGAATGTGAAGATCGGCCATACACCCACTCCTTGGTAAAACCCAACAAATCCACCATGTACAAATTCAAGTCACGCGTGACTGGGGACCTCATCATGCTTGAGCCCAACGGGCGGCAGATTCTGGCGATCATCGGCAAAACCGACACCCAAACACTCGCCAAAGGAATCGTGCTGCCGCAGGACATGCCTGCCGCCATTGCAGCCTTACAAGCCGCCATTGTGGCCGACGAAAACGCGCGCGCCGCCGCAATAGCCCAGGCAAAAGAAAAGGGCGCTAAGGAAGAAAGCGCCCCGAAGTTGGAAGGTATTTCCCTGAAGCAACGCGCGCTGCCGTTTATCGAGATGCTCACGCGTTGCCACAAGGCAGATATGGAAATCGTCTGGGGCGTTTAGCCCGAGCCGAATTTCCGATTAATCCACGTACTCTTTGGCAGCCGCGATGATAGGGCTCCATTTGGCAATTTCCGACATCACAAACTTCTTGTGCTCTGCCGGCTCCACGCGCTTGTCGGTAATGATCACCGCGCCCAGTGCCTCTTCCTTCTTCATGAATTCGGGATCTTTCAAAGACGCCTTCAACGCGCCGTTGATCTTGGCCACGACGTCCGCAGGCGTACCCTTGGGGGCGTACAAACCGTGCCAGATGCTGATTTCAAAGTTCTTCAGACCGGACTCTTCCAGGGTAGGCAAATCTTTGAGGGCTGGTGTCGTCAAACGCTTTGCAGTGGTCACACCGTAGGGGATGACTTTTTTGGCTTCGATCATCGTGCTGGTGTTGGTAGTCTGATCGCACATCAGGTCGATCTGCCCGCCCATCAGGTCGGTCATGGCCGGTGCGGTGCCCTTGTAAGGCACCGAGATCATGTCAATGTGCACCGCGTTTTGAAACAGCAAACCGCACAAATGCGATGCCGAGCCGACACCGGCGTTACCCAGATTGATCTTGCCTTTGTTCTGGTTGATCCAGCCGGCTAGCTCTTTGTAATTTTTCGCCGGTAGCGTGGGTCTGCCGATCAGCGTCATGGGCACTTCGTTGATCATGCCGAGATACTCAAAATCGGACTCGATCTTGAATGGCATGTTGTGCAGCAAGTTGGGCATGGTAGCCATGGAAATGTGGTTCAGCAAAATGGTGTAGCCATCCGGCGCTGCCTTGGCGACCTTGTTGCTACCAATCGAGCTGCCAGCACCGACTGCGTTCTCCACAATGATGCTCACATTGCCCAGATGCTTGCGCATGGTTTCGCCCAGATCACGGGCAACCCGGTCTGTCGGTCCGCCGGCTGCGTAGGGCACGATGATGGTGATCGGTCGCGAGGGATAAGCATCCGCTGCAAACAGCGGCGCAGTGCCGAGCGTACTGAGCGCGGCAACGGCACCCAGCAATCGCAAAAGGGTACGCCGGGGCTGCACACGCGCGCGCACCGCGCATTCGGAAAATGGGATCATTCGGGTTATCTCCAGTAGGTCTTTATTTAGTTGTAGCTTCGGGCGTCTTCAATGACTTTGCCGTCATTGGGAAGACTTCCGGGCTCAAGGATTGTGACACTGCCGCGCAATTTCGTCACATCCCGAATCGCTTCACCAATGCGCTGTGCAAGGTCTTGCGCCGCCGAAGTGCCGCCAGCAACGGGCTCTACCTGCATGGTCATCACATCGTTTGCCATTTCGCCACTGACCACCAGCCGCGCCTTTGCCACCTCGGGAAACCGTTTGACGATGGCGTCCACCTGCTTGGCGTGCACAAACATGCCGCGCACTTTGGTGGTCTGGTCGGCACGCCCCATCCAGCCTTTGATGCGGGTGTTGGTGCGACCCGTCGGGCAAATCCCCGGCAGTACGGCCGACAAGTCCCCGGTACCAAAGCGAATCAAGGGGTAATCCGGGTTCAAGGTAGTGACCACCAGCTCACCCACTTCGCCCACAGCCACCGGGTCGCCCGTGCCGGGTCGCACGATTTCCACAATCACGCCCTCATCGAGCACCAGTCCTTCACGGGCTTCTGTCTCGTAGGCGATCAGACCGAGGTCCGCCGTGGCGTAGCACTGGTAGCCGTCAATACCGTGGGCGGTAAACCAGTCGCGCAGTGACGGTGGATAGGCCTCACCGCCAAACATCGCCTTGGTCACACCGGGCAGTGTGACACCCATTTCGGCCGCCTTTTCCACAATGATCTTGAGGAAGCTGGGCGTGCCGATATAGCCCGCAGGCTTCAGG
This sequence comes from Comamonadaceae bacterium, assembly GCA_947373605.1. Taxonomy (GTDB): domain Bacteria; phylum Pseudomonadota; class Gammaproteobacteria; order Burkholderiales; family Burkholderiaceae_C; genus Allorhodoferax. The sequence continues at coordinate 9,798 of CANBYM010000075.1, read as the reverse complement.
TCGCGCATGGCCTGGACTTGTTGCTCCGTTTGTCCGGTCCCCCCGGGGAACACGCTGCAGCCCGTCGCATGTGCACCGCTTTCCATCATGGAGCCCGCAGGCACAAAGTGGTAACTAAAGCAGTTGTGGATCAACTCGCCCGGTCGAAACCCTGCGGCATAAATGGCGCGCGCCATGCGCCAGTAATCGGCGGCGCGGCCCTCGGGTTCATAAATCGGACCCGGACTGGCAAACACGCGCGGCATGGCCTGACCGTACGCAATGGCGCTGAAGCCGCCGAACACATCACCACCGGCGGCACGCGCTGCTTGCTGCATTTCCTGTAGTTCGGACTTGCGCACCACGGGCAGGCGTGCGAGCGCCTCGCGAGTGGTAACTGCGGCGGGATCGACGTCTTTGAGCAGCGCTGCAAACGCAGGCGAAGACTTTTTGGCATGCGCAACTTGTGCGGGCAAGGCCGCCATGTGTGCGGCTTCGCGTTCTGTGCTTGCGCGGCTCTCCAGCGTGTCATACAGTGACTTTTGCATGGTGCTTCCTTATGCCAGCCAGCGTTTGCGGCGCTTGTAGCTTTTAACGTCTTTAAAACTCTTGCGCTCACCGCCGCCTACGCCAAGGTAAAACTCTTTCACGTCTTCGTTGGTGCGCAGGTCAACTGCCGCACCGTCCATCACCACGCGGCCGGACTCCATGATGTAGCCGTAGTCGGCGTACTTCAGGGCCATATTGGTGTTTTGCTCGGCGAGCAGGAAAGTCACTTTTTCTTTGGCATTGAGATCCTTCACGATCTCAAACACTTCTTCCACAATTTGTGGCGCCAATCCCATGGAAGGCTCGTCCAGCAACACCATACTGGGATTGGCCATGATGGCCCGGCCGATGGCACACATTTGCTGTTCGCCGCCGGAGGTATACGCGGCCAAACTGGAACGACGGGTTTTCAGACGCGGGAAATAGTTATATACCTTTTCCAGGTTGGCGGCGACCTCGGCTTTGTTGTCGCGTGTGTAGCCTCCAGTTAGAAGGTTTTCTTCAATGGTCAGATGGGCAAAGCAATGGCGCCCTTCCATCACCTGCACAACCCCACGGCGCACCAGATCAGCAGGCGAAAGATTTTCGATGCGCTCACCGCGCAACTCGATAGAACCCTTGGTCACCGCACCACGCTCTCCTGCCAACAAATTGGAAATAGCGCGCAAGGTGGTGGTTTTACCCGCCCCATTGCCCCCCAGAATTGCCACGATGCCGCCCTCCGGCACCTGCAAGGAGACGCCTTTGAGCACCAGGATGACGTGGTTGTAAATGACTTCAATGCCATTCACGTTAAGAACAATATTTTTGGGTTCACTCATAGCGACAAGTTCCAATCAAACCAAATGAAAACTCCGCTGACCGAAGCTTTCATTTGGTTGCCCGGGTGGGCCACCAACAAACCATCTATCCGGCGCGGCAGTGGCAAGTGAAGCAAGCCACACCATCCAAAAACACCGCGGAACCGGCTATGCCGGACCGCTGGTGTTGCCCCCCTGAGGGGGGGGGAACAGGCGACACGCAGTGCGCCTGGACGAGGGTGTTAACTGTTGCAATCAGACGCCGCGCGGCGGGTCATCTTCTTGTCGCCCAGATATTTCTCGGAGCCGGCCTTCACCAGTGGCTTGATGATCTGGTCATCCGCCTGGTACCAGTCAGACGAGAAGTTCCACTTGGAGCCATCCCAGGTGTGAACGCGGGCCCAGCTGGAGCCCATGTGGTCAGTGCAGCTTGTGCTGATGGGGCGCATCACGCCGGAGAGTCCGAGCGAATCGAGCTTCTTCTGATCAAGCGCCAGGTTTTCCAGGCCCCAGCGCACTTGCTCGCCGGTCATGACCTTGCCCTTGCCAAAGCGCTCCTGTGCCCGACGCACGGCTTCTACGCCCAGCACCTGAATGATCACGCCACGGGTGTAGAGAACGGAGCCCACTTCATCTTTAGGCCCTGTTCCCTGACCCTTGTCGTGCACATATTTCAGGATGTCCTGAATCACTTTAGGCTGTGTGCCTGAAGTGTTCAAAGCCAGCGCGCTATAGCCTTTTGCACCTTCGCCCACGTCCTTCACATCCGGCTCGGCACCGGCCCACCACACGCCGAACATCTTGTCGCGCGGGTAGCCAGTGGCTTGTGCTTCTTTGAGCGCTGTGGAATTCATAACGCCCCAGCCCCACAACAGCACGTAGTCCGGCTTGTTCTGACGCACTTGCAGCCAGGCGGCCTTTTGCTCTACGCCGGGTGCAGTGACAGGTGTCAACTGCAGCTCAAAGCCGAGTTGGCGGGCACGCTCCTGCAACAGTGGGATGGGCTCTTTGCCAAACGGACTGTCGTGATAGACCAAGGTGATTTTTTTGCCTTTGAGTTTGTCCAGTCCGCCTTCTTTTTTGCCCAAGTGCTGAATCAAAATGTCGGCGCCTGTCCAGTAGCTGCCCATCAGCGGGAAGTTCCACTTGAATGCCAACCCGTCCTGTGCGACCGAAAGGCCATAGCCCAAGGTGACCAAAGGAATCTTGTCGGCCACGACTTTTTCGGTCAACGCAAAAGTAATGCCGGTCGCTTGCGGATCGAACAATGCCACACCGGGCTTGCTCTTGAGACGCTCATAGCATTCCACGCCCCGGTCCGTTGCATAGCCGGTTTCGCACTCTTCATAGGTGAGCTTGACGCCGTTAATGCCGCCATCACGGGCGTTGATCATTTTCAAATAGTCCTGCTTGCCGTTGGCCCATGGCACGCCATTGGGTGCGTAAGGACCCGTGCGGTACGACAGCAGCGGGAAGAACTGCTCCTTGGCCTGCGCGAAGGCACTTGGAGCAGCCACGGTGGATGCGACAGCGACCATAAGGGCGGCGGCGCGGGCGAGGTTACGAAGCTTCATTTGTCTCTCCTTCAATTTAAAGTATGGAAGCACAGGGAAAACGTATATCGATCAAAGCGATCAGTGCGGAAACGGCCACAAACGCAGCTTTTGCTTGGCCACGGCCCACAGCTTGGCCAGACCATGCGGCTCCACAATCAGAAACCACACAATCAAACCACCGAACACCATCAACTCGGCGTGTGACGCCACGGCCGTCGAAATTTCAATACCGGTCGCTTCGGCGAGTGTGCGCAAAATCTGATTGAGCGCAATCGGCAAAACCACAATAAACGCCGCACCGAAAAAGCTGCCCATGATGGAGCCCATGCCACCGATGATCACCATGAACAACAACTTGAACGACTGGTCGACAGAAAACGCTGCCGGCTCCCAGGCACCCAGATAGATAAAGGCCCACAACGCGCCGGCGACACCCACGATAAAAGAGCTGACCGCAAACGCACTGAGCTTGGCAAACATGGGGCGGATGCCGATCACCGCTGCGGCCACGTCCATATCGCGAATGGCCATCCACTCACGTCCCACGGCACCGCGCACGAGATTTTTTGCCAGGAGCGCAATCACGGCAAGGATGGCAAGGCAGAACAGATATTTAGCCAGCGGGCTTTCAATCGACAAGCCAAAGACCTGCAGGTTGTTGACCGACACCGAGCCGCTGCTGGAGTAGTTGGTAAACCACTGAATGCGAAGGAACATCCAGTCCGAGAAAAATTGTGCAGCCAGCGTAGCCACTGCCAGGTACAAGCCTTTGACACGCAAACTCGGCAAACCAAACGCCATACCGAACACCATGGCGCAAAGCCCACCCAACACCAGGGCCAGCAAAAGCGGGATGCCATCGACCCGCACAAAGAAGTTATACGCTGCATAAGCACCGACGGCCATAAATGCACCGGAGCCCAGCGAGATCTGCCCGCAGTAGCCCACCAGAATGTTGACGCCCACTGCTGCCAGCGAAAAGATCAGGAAGGGAATCAGGATGGCGCGAAACATATAGTCGCTGGCCATCGATGGCACCACCACAAACGCCACAAACAGCAACACCAGCATGGCCCAGCGGTCCTGCGCAATCGGCAGAATCTGCTGATCGGCGGAGTAGCTCGTTTTGAATTGGCCGTTTTCTCTGTAGAACATGTCTTCTCTTTCAAACGCGGTCGATGATCTTCTCGCCGAACAAACCTTGCGGGCGGATCAGCAGGAAACCCAGTGCCAGCACATAGGCAAACCAGATCTCGATACCGCCACCCACAAACGGCCCGAGGTACACCTCGGAGAGCTTCTCGCCCACGCCAATAATCAGTCCGCCCACAATGGCGCCGGGCACCGATGTCAGGCCGCCCAGGATTACCACCGGCAAGGCACGTAGCGCCACCGTCGTCAGCGAAAACTGCACGCCCAGTTTGCTGCCCCAGATCATGCCGGCCACGAGCGCCACCACACCGGCCACACACCAGACAATCACCCAAATGCGGTTCAAAGGAATGCCGATACTCTGCGCCGCCTGATGGTCATCAGCCACCGCACGCAGTGCACGTCCAGTCGCGGTTTTCTGGAAAAACAAACTCAGTAGTGCGACCAGCGCGGCTGCGATGAGTGCGGCATAGAGGTCTTCCTTGTTAATCAGAATGCCCCCCTCAAAAGTGCTTTCCAAAATCATGACCGGGTCTTTGGGCATGCCGATGTCGATCTTGTAAATGCTGCTGCCGAATATGCTCTGGCCCAGCCCTTCCATGAAGTAAGTGATACCCAGCGTGGCCATCAGCAAGGTGGTTCCCTCCTGATTGACCAGATGGCGCAACACCAACCGCTCAATCACCCAGGCCACGGCAAACATCACGATGCCGGCGCCGATAAAAGCGAGAATGCTGCCGACCACAGGATCGTTAATGCCCAGCACGGCAGGAATCCATTCCGAAAATCGCGCCATGGCAAGCGCTGCGAACAGCACCATCGCCCCCTGTGCAAAGTTGAATACCCCCGATGCCTTATAGATCAGCACAAAGCCCAGCGCCACCAGTGAATACAACATGCCGGCCATCAGGCCACCTAGCAATGTTTCTAAAAAGAAGGCCATAGTTTTTCTTTCAGTGTGAGGTGCCGAGGTAGGCACTGATCACGTCTTCGTTGTTGCGCACGTCATCGGGCGTGCCGTCACCGATTTTTTTGCCGTAGTCCAGTACCACTACGCGGTCGCTGATGTCCATCACCACGCCCATGTCGTGCTCGATCAACACCACGGTGGTGCCGAATTCATCATTCACGTCGAGCACAAAGCGGCACATGTCCTGCTTTTCTTCCACATTCATACCGGCCATAGGCTCATCGAGCAACAGCACTTGCGGCTCCATCGCTAAAGCGCGGCCGAGGTCGACCCGCTTTTGCAGGCCGTAGGGCAATTGGCCCACCGGCGTTTTGCGATAGGCCTGAATTTCCAGAAAGTCGATGATGCGTTCCACCGCTTCGCGGTGCATGATCTCTTCGCGCTCGGCCGGGCCGATGCCCCAAGGGTTACGAAAGGCCTGTTGCAGGATGTTGCTTTTGATTTTCAGGTTACGCCCGGTCATGATGTTGTCCAGCACGCTCATGCCTTTGAACAGCGCCAGGTTCTGGAAAGTGCGGCCTATGCCCATGGTCGCGACCTGATGACTGTCCATGTGGCTAAACGTCTGACCCCGGAACGTGATCGAACCGATTTGCGGGCGGTACACACCGTTGATGCAGTTCAACATAGAACTCTTACCCGCACCGTTGGGCCCGATGATGGCGCGGATTTCGTGCTCTTTGACGTTGAACGAAATATCCGTCAACGCATTCACACCACCAAACTTGAGGGTGATGTTTTTTACATCGAGGATGACTTCCCCGATTTTCTTTTCACTGATCTTTTCACTCATGCTGCCGCCTTCACGGGTGCAAATATCCTGGCGTCATCAATGCGCAATGTTGCGCTGACGCTACCGGTACGGCCATCTTCAAACTTGACCACGGTCTCGATGAATTGCGAAGTCTTGCCCACGTACAAGGCATCCACCAAGGGCTGGTATTTCTCCGCGATGAAACCGCGGCGGACTTTGTTGGTGCGGGTAAGTTCACCATCGTCTGCGTCCAGCTCTTTGTGTAACACGAGAAAGCGGCTGACCTGGCTGCCAGCTAACAGTGTGTCAGCACTCAGGTCGGCGTTGACCTTTTCCACGCACTCTTTGACGAGCTGGTATACCTCGGGCTTTTGCGCCAGGTCGGTGTAGCCCGCATAGGGCAGATTGCGGCGCTCGGCCCAATTGCCCACGGCATCGAAGTCAATATTAATCAGCACACACACTTTTTCGCGGCCATCGCCATACGCAACGACTTCTTTGATGTGCTGGAAAAACTTGAGTTTGTTTTCCACATACTTGGGGGCGAACATGGCGCCATCAAAATCGCCGCCCTTGATGCGGCCCACGTCTTTCACGCGGTCAATAATTTTCAAATGACCGTGCGCATCAATAAAGCCCGCGTCACTGGTGTGGTACCAACCTTCGGCGGTGAGCACCTCGGCAGTTGCCGCCGGGTTTTTGTAATATTCTTTGAGGAGTCCCGGTGACTTGACCAGAATCTCGCCGTTGTCCGCCACCTTGATTTCCACGCCTATGCAAGGAACGCCCACCGTATCGGCACGCGCTTCATGATCCGGCTGCTGGCAGACAAACACAGCGGTTTCGGTGGAGCCATATAGCTGCTTCAGGTTGATGCCGATAGAGCGATAAAACGTAAACAGGTCCGGCCCAATTGCCTCGCCTGCCGTATAGGCAATGCGTACGCGGCTGAATCCCAGCGTGTTACGCAGCGGGCCATACACCAGCACATTGCCCATGGCGTAAAGCAAGCGATCCCACAGGCCCACTTCTTTACCATCCATTAACGCAGGGCCTACTTTTTGGGCCACCCGCATGCATGCTTGGAACATATTGCGCTTGACCGTGCCCGCGTCTTCCATGCGGATCATTACGCTGGTGAGCAAGCCTTCAAACACCCGGGGTGGCGCAAAGTAATAGGTCGGGCCGACCTCTTTCAGGTCAATGGTGGCCGTGGCGCTGGACTCAGGGCAATTGACCACATAGCCGCAAGCCAGCCACTGTGCATACGAAAAAATATTCTGGCCGATCCAGGCAGGAGGCAGGTAGGCCAACACTTCTTCTTCGGATGTGAGCTTGTCAAACTCAGCACCGGCGCGCGCACTATTGAGCAAGGAATCATGCGTGTGAACCACGCCCTTGGGGTTGCCGGTGGTACCCGATGTGAAGAACATGGCTGCCACATCGGTGTGTGTGATCTTGTCTACTTCGGCTTTATAAAAGTCCGAATGAATCGCTGCAAAGGCTTTTCCCGTCGCCTGCAATTCGTCAACCGATTCCAGCCCGGGCTCATCGTATTTGCGCAGGCCGCGCGGATCATCAAAATAAATGTGCGCCAGATTCGGGCATTGCTCGCGTATTTCCAGCAGCTTGTCGACTTGCTCCTGGTCTTCGGCAAAAGCAAATGTCACTTCCGCATTGTTGATGGGAAACACGCACTCCGGTCCTGCAGCGTCCTGGTACAGCGGAATAGGCACCGCGCCTAGCGACTGCGCAGCGAGCATCGTGGCATACAGACGCGGACGGTTGGCACCCACCACCACCAAATGGTCACCACGGGTCAATCCTGCCTGATGCAATCCGGCGGCCAGTTCTTCCACCATCACGGCCAACGCGCTCCAGCTCAACGATTGCCAGATGCCGTATTCCTTCTCGCGCATAGCGGGTGCGTGCGGGCGCTGCGACGCATGCAAAAGTAAAAGCTGAGGAAACGTCGTGTGCATTCCTGATCCTGTCCAAAGGGTTGTCTCTGTCGTCATTGCAATGACTTGGTATGGCTGCGATTATTCGGCCATCATTGACGCCAAGCTGTCATTCCAACGACAATTGGACAACTTCTCGATAGGTGTTTTCCCTTCCACTATGTCCACGGACAGCCCCCTCCACCAGCGTCGCAGGCCCCTGACCGCGCAAGAGCTGGACAACATTCCGTGGTTGCACGTGCTGCTGCCCGATGAACGCGAACGCGCTGTGGACGACCTGCGCATCACCGAAGCACAACCTGGCGATTTCATCTGCCGCATGGGACGGCCGGTGACTTATTGGTTTGGCGTGGTGGACGGTCTTCTCAAGATGAGTGCCGACACGGCGCAAGGTCAGACTATGACATTCACCGGCGTTCCACCGGGCGGCTGGTTTGGGGAGGGAACGGCGCTTAAGCGTGAGTTTTACCGCTACAACATTCAGCCCCTGCGCAAAAGTCTGGTGGCCGGTCTACATGTGGACACGTTCCACTGGCTGCTGGACCACTCCATTGGTTTTAACCGCTTCGTGATGAACCAGCTAAATGAGCGATTGGGCCAGTTCATTGCAGCGCGCGAGATTGACCGTCTCAACAACCCGGATGTGCGCGTGGCCCTGAGTCTGGCGTCCCTTTTCAACCCGGTGCTTTACCCTGGTGTGGGCGAAGTGCTGCGCATCACGCAGCAGGAACTGGCCTATCTGGTAGGCCTGTCACGCCAGCGCGTCAACGAAGCATTGGCAACGCTGGCTGCGCAGGGGACGATCCGCATTGAATACGGTGGTTTGCGCGTACTGGACCTGCAGGCACTGCGTACGCCGCTGTCGGCTTTGTAACGTCTCAGCGCAGCACATAATGTTGAGGGTGAATTAACCTGCACAACAATAGGAGACTACGCCTTGAAACTCATGCGCCACGGCCCCAAGGGCCACGAAAAACCCGCCCTCTTGCACAACGACGGCACGGTGCGGGACTTGAGCGGTGTTATGGCCGACATCACGGCGCAAACGCTCACGCCCGCAGGCCTTGCAACCCTGGCCAAACTCGACGCCAACAGTCTGCCTGTGGTGGCGCAAGGACGCCACGCCGTACCCTGGGCCGGCATGCGCAAGTTCATCGCTGTAGGCCTGAACTATGCAGACCATGCGGTCGAGGCCAATCTGCCGATTCCCAAAGAACCCGTGGTGTTTACCAAAACGGTGACCTGTGCAGTCGGTTGCAACGACCCCGTCGTATTGCCACAAGGCTCGGTCAAGACGGATTGGGAAGTGGAGCTGGGTGTGGTGATCGGATCGCGTTGCCGCTATGTGAGTGAGGCAGATGCCCTCAAGCACGTGGCAGGCTATTGCACCATTAACGATGTAACCGAGCGCGAATACCAGATTGAGCGCGGTGGTACCTGGGATAAGGGCAAGGGCTGTGACACCTTCGGCCCGATCGGCCCGTGGTTAGTGACATCAGACGAAGTGGGCGACCCGCAGAATCTGTCCATGTGGCTGGACGTTAACGGCAAACGCCAGCAAACCGGCAGCACACGCACCATGATCTTTGGCGTGGCGCATATCGTGAGCTACTTGAGCCGATTCATGACGCTGGAGCCCGGTGACGTCATCACCACCGGCACCCCTCCAGGTGTAGGCATGGGAAAGAAGCCCGAACCCCGTTACCTCAAGCCCGGAGACGTCATGTCGCTGGGCATTGAAAAACTGGGGGAGCAGAAGCAAACGGTGTACGCATGGGACCCGGCGCTGATTGACGGTTAAGCGGGTAGCGCAGCGGCTTGAATACAACACTTGTGTGTCAGTGTGTTGGTGTGACAGTCCATTAGAGCCAAGATACTGTGGAGCTTGCAATATTTGCTGAGCAGTAACTTATTCGCGAAAAATGCAATTGACCAATCTGCGCGACAAGCCTCGGCATTCATGCCGGGGAAGGATAGCGCCAGACAACGTTAGTGGGCTGGTTGTGCTTTAACGCATCAAGCCGCAAATAGCTATTGTCTGAAACGCCAATTCCTGTAACCTAATCCTCAATGATCA
>CANBYM010000074.1 GCA_947373605.1 Comamonadaceae bacterium | reverse complement strand
TAGTTGCGTTTTCAGAGCCGCACAAAATCTGGAACTCTGGCTTCAAAGATAGGCTTTGCACGCACGCGCCTAAGCGCCCTTTTGGTTGCTGCAACGCAGTTGAACGAAAAATCTTTCAAACTGACGGAAATGCATCTCTTGCGCTTGCCGAGATGACGCGCGCGGCTGTCCATTGCGCACTTTCCATGTGCGTGTGCAGATCCTTGCTAACGCATTGCCGCTGGTAACGGTAATCAGGAAGAACGGCAGTAACTTTTGTCTGCGCTCAGGAAAGCCGGAATTGTTGAAATGGGAGCGTGATGGTGGACTTCGACTCGCTCAGCCATCAGTGGGATATAGAGGTCATCCACCGTCAAGTTTGCGAGGACCGCCTACAGGTTTTGCACATGCATGCGGCCGATTGGTCACAAAGTTTTTCCGAAAAGTCGAAAAATTGGGACTTGGTGTTCCTTTGCTTGAACCCAGTATTCTTCGTCATCCATCAAGACAATGCACAACGGATCAAAGTCGGATAGGGCTGCTAGAGCAAGTTGCTCCAACTCGCGCCGAAACTCAGCAATTGTTTCATCCCGCAGGAGATTCCATTTGTGCTCCAACTTCAACAGAGGGCAAATCATGAGGGTCCTGACTTGGCTCGAATTTTCTATCTGAGTGCAAAGTATCTGGACTTGAACTCCATCAGTTCCAAGGGCTGCCAACATTTCCTTGATACGTATTGACCGAAGGCCCTTATCCCCAGCTTCCAGGCCGCGCCCAATATAAAAAGCACCATGACTAACTACCTGTGCCTGGACGTCTTCATCAAACAGGACTTCATCCGAGTATTCGATGGCGGCGCTGATGTGGTCGCACCACCCACTTGACTGCAGCTGCACGGGCCAGTCATTGAGACTTGGAGATTTTCCTGAATCGATCACTTCAACTCCCAAGAAGTAGGCCAACCGCCAACTTGCATCATCGGATGTTGCATGCAAGTCCATTGGGCGGGGGCCATCTTTTGGATAGAAAATCCCATTGTCGAGTTGCTGCAGAAATGCGCGCAAATCTCGAGACTTCATTTGATGAATGGCCGCCCCCGAGTACAAGCGCGTATCAAAGGTTACCTTGCGAGCACCCACGGTCTCAACCATTGTGGCTGCCAGGTCCCGCAGCGCTCCGCGCTCCCCGGTGTTTATGGACATCTGATTTTTATCCAATGCGCGCAACTTGACGGAAACTGGCAACACAACTGCGGACAGGATGTGACCTTCCACAGGGAAGTGTTCGCTGCAATAGTTCACTATTGCTAACAGGCGCTGCGCCGCTGAATCATTTTCAAGAGCTCCCAATACGCGAGTGGTTATTTCCATGTATTCGCAATTCAAAAGCTCGTGAGAAACAGTGGTGCGTATTCGAACCAGGGCAGCAGCATCGCTGCCTCCTGAGTTATCCAGGCTGTTCACATCAGCGACCATCGCTGCGATTTGATGATCGAGCATGTTTTTAACTGTCATATTGTTCTTCCCATTGAAGTGCATGTACCGGGCCGTAGCCTAACTTGATAGCATGGGTAGCCAGCAAGTTTCCCGCTCTGTTGACGCGTTTTTAGCGCTGTTTTGAGCCTAATTTTTGTATCCAAATGCACAAATTCTGATGTGGAATTTGTGCGTGGTTTTTCAAGCAATTTGGAGCTCGCGCAGGTCAATGGCGGCTCGGGCTTCGTTCAAGAATTCCAGCCGCATTGTTTCGAGCCGCATATTTTTGTCCCGCACAGTGCGCAGATATTTGCACTCAGAATGCTCCAGTACCCAGTCCACGATGCGCCGCTGGACAGATGGCAACACCCACCCACCTGGGTTTACGATGAAAACCGGATTTGTGCTCCAGTCCTCCACCTGGTAGCCATAACTCTTGATGTGTTGGTCCAACTGATTGCACAAGGCTTTCAATTCGACTTTGCTCACCGCATTCAATATGACCGCTTGATAAGCAGGGCTGGAGAGGACTTGAAATCCTGGTGGCAATGTTTGCTGCATAAATGTTCCTTTGCTTTTGCGTACAGCTCGGTGCCCGATGCACAAAGCTGCTATGACCGTAGCAAATCAGAGGAACTGTCAAAGCGGCTTTTGCTTGCCATGCTGCTGCATTGCGGAAATTGAACAAGAACTTTTTGACATGCTGGATTCTTGTCGCCACCATGCGCCTACCCAGAGTTGGATGGCCAGGATTAGTGGCACTCACAATGGGTCTTACGACATTCAAACAGTAGAAAATCATTCGCCCTTCTTCAGCAGCTGAAGATTCGTGAGAATATCTGCCTGACCAAAATTGTTTGGTCGATCAACAAAAAGAGGATTCCAAAGATGGCAACTGCAAAAAAGGCGGCTCCCAAAGCTGCAAAGTCCACCCCCAAGGCAACCAATACTGCGGCACCAAAGCCGGCGGCTAAGGCTGCTGCAAAGGCCCCGGCCAAAAAGGCTGTTGTGTCCAAGGCCGCTAAGGCCATTGCCAAGCTGACCGCGAAGATCGCTCAGCTCACCGAGCGCAAGAACAAGGTGTCCGCTGAAATCGCTGCACTGAAAGATCAGCGCGCCGCCCTGAAGGCCCCGCCCGTTGCTGCGCCGGCCGCGGCCCCAGTTGCAACGGCAGCTCCTGCCAAGAAGGCCAAAGCCGCTGTAAAGAAATAATCGCCAAGCGGCTTTGCCGTTGAACCAATCGGGGCCCCTTTCAAGGGGCCCTTTTTTAATTCGCCGCAGCCGCGCAGCATGCCCCGAGCTTCATACCATTTGCTCAATGACTTCGATAAAACCCATGGACTGAATTTCCAGATCGTGCTCGCTCAGTGCATGTAAATCGTAGATGGCATTCATCCCGCTCAGGGCTTGGTGAATCACTTGTCGTAGCAGATTGACATTGATTTCAACAGCCCCACCGCCTGGGAATGACTCTCCCACCAGGCATGAAATCCAAAGGGGAATGCATGGGTCTAACTGGTTAAAAAAGAAGGCCCACTGCGGCCAACGGACGACCATTGCCTTGACGAAGGCGCGCACCTCCGGGATGTCAACCAGCTCACGCGGGTCCTCATCCCAGCCCTCAAAGACGATGCTGGCTTGCTGACGGTACAGAATCACATCTTCGCGGCTGGCCATCAAGAAGCGGACCGATTGCTTGAAGACTCGCTCCACGTCGCAGGTATCCACCGCTTCCCGACTGATCAGCAGAATCACGGGTTCCGTGACACCAGGGCGCAAACGCAGAGAGTTGCTTGGAAGGGGCATTGGTCAATTCTGCCTCAGCGATCGCTCACTGGACAGACTGCGCATTTGCAGCTTCCTCACTCAGATGCGCGCTGTCTGCCCTCCCCTGCACCGGCGCCGCTTTTGCCAGTGCCATCCACACTGAAAACGGCAACTGTTCAGACGCACGCTTAGGCGCGGCCCGCACCACTTCCAACCGGTTGTCAACGCTAACCATGACACCGCACTCGGTTGGGATCTCGCTTGCGTCTGCAATGGGCTTACCCTTGGCGTTGCAGCCCAATACGTACCAGCACTGTCCACCCAGGTTCAGGTACGCTGCGCGCTTGTCTTGGTTTTTCAGATCCCCCAGTACATCGGCGCGGCTGACCTTGATCTCGTGCACGATGGGTTCCAGGTAGGCCTGCACCGTTGAATTTCGAATCGAAAAGACGTCCGGTATGCACATGCGCCAACGCTGCTTGGCACCAGTCTCTGCCGGGTCCGCCGGTAAGGCCGCCCGCAGCGCTAACCCCTTCCAGACAACACGACCATCGCGCATCATGGCCTGGGCCACCTGGTCGACCAGTAGATTGTGTGCAGACAGGCATTCTCGATTGCTTTGCGCAGCACCGGCCAGGTACTGGATTCCGGCATCGGTCAACGGTGTGGATGTGTTCAAACCGCAAACTGGCGAGGTCATTAGCCATGGTGCCGATGGCATCGCCTGCTGGTTCATTGACACGGATTACAACGAAGAGAGCTTCTTCGTGCGCCATGCCTATTTTCTGGGTGCCAATGACCCCTACAGCGCGCTCAAGACCACGCTCAAGGCTGAGATTGACAAGGAAGCGTGGGACACGCTGAATAGCGATACATCGCGCCCGTTTGACAAACCCAAGTCTGGCCGGATTGCCGTGAAAGTCATCAACCATCTTGGTGACGAGGTGATGAAGGTTTTTAGAGTGGGATAATCTTGTTGCAGGCCATGTCGGCAAGTTCCTGATACATCAGCAGCGCAGGATAGGTGTCACCCTTGCATACCAAGTATTTGGGATTACCCCGGCCACCCTTGGACAGCTCAATGCGCTCCCGCATCTTGAACGCGTGGTAGTTGGTGATGACAATCTTGGCCCGGCTCATGTCATCCAGCATGTCGCTGGGCAGCAGCTCACGATCTTTGTAGTAACTGTTGGGGTCGTTGGGCTGAAGGACGCGCAGACGGTCTTTGATCGTAAGACCAGGCGCACAAATCAGAAAGCCGCGGGTGAAGTGCTTGCTAGCTGGGCGACGCACCGCATTAATGGTCTGCCAGGCGATCAACATGGCCATGACCGTGGTCTTGCCAGCACCAGTGGCCAACTTCAACGCCAGTCGCATCAAGTCCGGGTTGGCATCCTTGTTGGCACTGGCCAGGTGCTCCAGCAGCAACTTGCCGCCCTTGGTATGCGGGGCAACTTCGGTCAGCCAAATCGCTGTTTCGGCAGCTTCGACCTGACAAAAGAAGGGGCGCACGCCGCTAAACTTGTGGTGCCGCCAATGTTGCAATAGGCGAGCCGTCTCGGGCGTTACCTGCCATTGGCTGGTGTTGGGAAGGCTACGCCAGGTGTCTACCGCCTGGCGCACCTGGTTAATGATGGAGGTGATGTCGTACTGCTGGGCCGCAGTGGATAGGTCCAAGCCTTCGTCAAACACCATTTCACCTTGTGCAGCCACCTTCTTGCGTTTTTTGGGCTTGGGAATGGGGGTGATGAACTCGGCACGTCTGCGGGTTTCCAGCACTTGCTGGGTCGGCTGGCCGTCAGAATCAAGTTCCCAGTGTCGCTGCGGGCAGGAGTAGGGTGAATTGAGAATCGGGTGGTCAAAAAACGGGTTGGACATAGTCATATCAAGACGACATCCAAGCGTTTGACGTGGTCATAAATTGACCGAAGCCATCCAGGTCCCCTGAAAACAAGAAATGGTGCTTTTTATTTGCTATTGCCATAGTTACGATGCTTCGCAGTGTTCACGCATCTTAACGATTAGCACTGACCAATTATTCACCCGTCCAAGTCTGCAATATCACCCACATGGGGGATTTACAAATCAACAATTTGAGCGGGCGCGCCGGCTTTCCGTGTCTTGTGGTTTCAGCACGAATTTCACTATCCCGCGTGTGACTGGGCTCTGCTCAATTTCTTTTGATCCTACGAGTCCGCCAGCCCTTGGTAATGGTCGCGCCATCGGCGCTGCTCTCAATTTTGTATGCATGCAGGTAGCGTTTAAAAAGGCAAACCGGCTGCCGGCCAAGTGCCCGCTCCATCTCCCGCACGCTGCGGTGGCTGAAATACAGACGCACGTAACCATGGCCGTCGTGGTCTTCCTCACCAAACTCGTCAAGCCAACGGTCAACAAGCGGTGGGATACAGCGCTGCTGGGCGCGAATCGATGCGTGTTTAGTCTGTGCCATGGTCAGTTCTCCAAACCCAAGTTAGCGAAAAGATCCTCTAGCTTCGCCTGGTGCGCTTTTTCAGCATCGTGGCCAGGAATATCCCGGTCCGGCAGGTAGCAGCTCAACCCACGCAAGTCATTGCCACCAACCTTGTTCGTAAAGACTGTGGTGTACACACTGTCTTCAGGGATTGGCACGCCGGCTAGATCACGCGTAATCCGGATGGATTTGCCGCTAATCGGCTCAAGATAGTCTTCTAAGCCACCATTCACCGCGTACATAGACATTGCGCAGCGCACCGCCCAGAATGGATCAATCATGGGTTCAAGTGGATAAAAGCCGTTCTGAAAGAAGGGGCCCTCATGCTTGTATTCACTCCACACGTCACGGCGCCAGTCGTTCGCGAAATCCTCAAACAGCAATTTATCAACGAGTGCTTGATCTGCAGCCAGCAGTAGAAAAACTCGGTTGAAGAAGGCATCCCGCACGATCCGCTTCCGAGCACAAATTTCATTCAGCCGGCTGGTCAATTCCTGGGGCAAGGCCAAGCTAACAAGCTTGCGATCAAACGCATCCAGCTGGGAAAAAACAAAGTCATAGCTGGCTTGTGAATTGGGAATGGACACCTCGTCATCCAGATGATCCAGTTCCACAGCCAGCAGTTTGGCCAGGTATGCATCCCGCCGAAGGCAAGCGGTCTCCAGCTTCTCATCTAGCTTGTTGATGATTGGCCGCCAAATTTTGACGGATATTTTTGGCGTGGTTTTGAGGGTCTTGGTCATGCTTTCTTCCAGTTATTTGCGTCGATGGGAGAAGTTTAGCCAAATTACTACGCAATATGGATAAAGAGTTATCTTTATGAAAATAACACCTAGCACAGCCGAAAGATTCAATCTTGAGTGCCATTTGCTAAGCTAAAGCTTAGGCTATGGGTTAGTATTCGACTTATGCAAGCTGACCACATTACCTCTCTACGCCGTTCCCTCGGGCTATCGCAGGTTGAATTCGGTCAACTTTTCGGCGCGCACTCCATGACGGTGAGTAAGTGGGAGCGCGGTGTACTCAAACCCACCGGGTATCAAATCGCTTTGATGCAACAGTTCCAGGCAACCGCCAACGCACAGAAAGATTTGGCACAGGAACAGGTGAAAAAACTACTGATCGGTGCCGGCGTGGTCGCGGCTCTTGTCTGGCTTCTCAATGGAAAAGGATGAAATCATGTTGCACTACCCTGGCCTGATCCCTATTCGCATCGTCTCGCGCCCCAAGCTTTCGGGACTCGGGGAACACTGGGGTGTACAACTTTCCTGCGGTAATGTCGTACACCTGACTCAAGACGGTGAACGCTTCGACGGCTTCGAGGAATTTGCACAAGGCCGGCCGGTCAAGGTAGTACGGCAAGCCAGTCCGAACCAAGCGGCCCGAATCATGCAGCGGGTTACCCAATCCCTTCAACGCCCTGGTGAGTACCGTTTGCTGGACCGAAACTGTGAGACCTACGCCACCTGGTTGATTGGTGAAAAGCCTCAAAGCCCTCAGGTTCAAGGTGTTGTCGTTCTGGGACTTTTGGCCGCTTTCTTGAAGTTTGCATAAGTAGGCCTGCCGGTGCCGGTGCAACTCGACAGCTCTGATGTTAAACGTGGCTTTTTTCGGCCAGAGTCACCGAAGCCACGGAGGCACTGGTATTTGAGGAGACATTTTTAAACTTGGAGCAATATCTTAAGCAGCAATAGATTGCTGCTGATCTGAATGTTCTCAAATACCGGTGGGCCGCAACCCCCACTGCTCGATCACTGCCTGTATTCGCATATCGCCATCGGGAACCAATTGATGGAGATCGGACCTTCCCCATCGAAGTGCGTCAAGGCAACAAAGCATGTCATCGCTGATCTCGACATCCACTGCCCGCAATTCGAAGAGATCAAATGAGTAATCCTGACCGTTATAGATGGCGGCCAAGAATTTGACGATACGGTGGATCTGGCCAGACCCACGATTTTCAGCCAGATTAAGCAAGCGGCCGTAAGCCTGCGCGGCCTTGGACTGGGCCACCGCAGCACGCTGCTGGTACTCGTCTAACTTCGCGTGTATTGAATCGTTATCGCCGTCGCTCATGATCACGACACTGGCTCCAGCTCCTCGGGCCAGACCTGCCAACGCAATTCTGGTCTTTCCTGCCATGGCTCATTTTGCTTGGCCACTACCACCATGCCGGTGGTCACCGCCGGAACGTCAAGTCGTACAAGCCCATCAAGGCCACCGCTTTCTCGCCATAGGCCTGGTAGCGCCTTTGGAATGGAAGATTGAGTTTGCATGGTGGAATGTTACGCCCGGTTGCCTCTGCATGCATTTTCAACCGTTCAAGAAAATGCACTTTAAAGCCGACGAGTTTCAACTTCGAATTGCTGCACAAACGCAGATGGGACTAACTTTGATGTCCCTGCTTGATGCCTGCCATTCACCTTGCAGCAAGTTCACTGGGGAGTAGCTGCTATCGGTTGCCGCCAAGTGCGCTGCGCTTTGGAAAAATGCGCCGTGATGTCACGCTCATGGTGGATGTCATTCAGCGTCTTCCACTTGCTCCAAAGCCTGGTGCCCTCTTGATGCGTACCTGACACTCCCACGAGCTGGAAAACCCGGTGGCTTGCAGAAGCCCCGAAGCCGTGCTCCTGGTCAAACATCACGATGGCCGAGCTGACCTGCGCCAAGCCAAGCTCCTCCGCGAATCCCACAAAGTGCCTGGTCCATGGAGCGTCAATTCCATACAGTGGGACTTCGTAAACGGACCAATTCGCGAGTTCGACGATGGGTTCGAGATCGTAGCTGGAGTGCATGATGTTTTCCTCAGGGGTTTTGCTCATAACTGTATGCGCTATCAGTGCTGTATGTAAGTACAGTTGAAATTTATTCTGAACAATCCCCTAGCTGCGCCCCTGAAGGCGGGTGCGCCCTCGTTCACCTGCTACTGAGATGAATCATTGTTGCGAGGCATAAAGCGGCCATGTTAGATACCATGGCCGTGGTTGATAAATTGGCCATGTTAAGTATAATGGCCATGGTAATAACGCAGGCTGACCCAATGATCCACCCTCAATTGCCCACTAGCCGAAGCAAAAATGCAGCGGACCTCATCGCCAGGCACTTCGAGTCCCATGGCTGGGAAGTCCAAGTTCCGCACGCGAAATCCAGCAGCGGGGCCACACTAATCGTCCACAAGGGCGCTCACCGCTATGTCATGGAAATCAAGGCTCTCGCCGAGGGACGTGCTGATCGCGTGATTCCCTTGCTTTCGCAGGCCATTCTGGAAGCGCAGGCACAGGCTCGTGATGAAGGAAATGCGCAGCCCTTGGCGGTGATATGCGTTGAGAATGCCTCCGCCGCCCTAGTGAACCAGGTCCTGTCGTTCTCACAGAAATACGCTCCGGATGTGCCGATTGGAATCGTCTCAGTGAGCGGGGCCAGGAACTTTCAGGGTCAGGCTCTCGAAGAGTTGAATGCCGAGCCAGAGCAGCCGCGATGGAACGGCCATCCCGCGGTAAATCACGCCGTCAATCTGTTCTCGGATCTCAGCCAGTGGATGCTCAAGGTCTTGCTGGCCCCGGACATCTCCAACGATCTGCTGGAGGCACCGAGACACCGGTACCTCGGTGGGTCGGATTTCGCCCTTGCAGCCCAGGTTTCCAGCATGAGCGCCTCTCGATTCTTGCAACAGCTGCGCCACGATGGGTTCCTGGATGCGTCTTCACGCCATCTGGTGTTGGTGCGCCGAGCAGAACTCTTGCGCCGATGGCGCTCTGCCGTCATACGTCCTTCGCCGGAACTTCCCATGCGCTTCCTGATCAGGGGCAACCTGCAACAGCAAATCCGTGGACTTCTGGCAAGCCACGAGGGCGAGGCTTGCCTGGGATTGTTTGCCGCAGCGGACGCCTTGCAAATCGGCCATGTCAGCGGTGTTCCACCCTACGTCTATGTCCCCAAGCTACCGCGCCCGGGAGCGCAGAAATGGAAGTCGCTCATCGCGGCCTCCCCTTCCGAAGTACCGGATCTGATCCTGCGACAAGCCCCCTACCCCAGGTCAATTTTACGGGGCGCCGTTCATCGCGACGGTGTGGCCGTCTCGGACGTCATCCAGGTATGGCTGGATGTTGCAGATCACCCATCACGAGGCCAAGAGCAGGCTGAACTGATCTATCAAAAGTTGCTTCTTCCGATGATCAACAAAGGCCTATAAATGAACGACTTGGAAGCTTTCGCAAAACTGGCCCTGGCGCTGGCCCCATGGCAGGGCCAGCTGGTTTTTATCGGGGGATGGGCCCATCGCATCCACCGATATGACCCAAGGGCCAACAAGCTCGACTACCAACCCGTGTTCACGCGGGACACGGACCTGGCATTTGCAAACAGAACGCCAATCGAAGGCGATATCAAGCAGGCCCTCGTTAAAAATGGCTTCACAGAAGAACTTTCGGGCGACCACAAACCGCCGGTTGCGCACTACACCCTGGGGCATGAGAACGGCGGCTTCTACGCTGAATTTCTGACGCCGTTAATCGGTAGCGGAACGAAACGCAGCGGCGCACCGGATGCAACCTTGGCGAAGGCAGGCATATCGGCTCAGAAAATACGGCACCTGGACATCCTCCTGGTCGACCCGTGGGCCATCACCCTAGACCCAATAAAAGGCATTCCATTGCCGTCACCCATGGATGTGCAGGTGGTCAATCCGCTTTGCTTTATGGTCCAGAAATTTCTGATTCAAAAGTACCGCCCCGCAGCCAAGCAGGCACAGGACATTCTTTACGTGTACGACACCATTGAGCTGTTCGGCGCACTGCTACCGGAGTTCCGTACGCGCTGGCAGGAAGTCATCAAACCCGAACTGGGGAATCTGAGTGAGGTGGTACGACAAGTCAGCCAGCAAACGTTCAATAACGTCAACGATTTAGTACGAGAGGCTGCGCGCATCCCACAAGATCGCCAGCTTTCGCCAGAGCAGGTGCAATTGACCTGCCAGTTCGCATTCGACCAAATACTTGGCGCATAGGCCCCCCGATGGACGCACCAGAGATCAGTGGCCCAGATTTGCAAACCGGGTGTAGGTGGGCTGCCATGCCAGGCGCACTGTTCCGGTGGGGCCATTTCGCTGCTTGGCAATGATGATCTCGGCCACACCTGGAGTGAGGCAAGCATCCTTGGTGTAGACCTCATCACGGTAGACAAACATGATGGCGTCAGCGTCCTGCTCCACACTGCCTGATTCACGAATATCGCTCATGCGTGGACGCTTGTCTGGGCGGTCCTCCACGGCACGGTTGAGCTGGGACAAGGCAATCACCGGGCACTGAAGTTCGCCTGCTAAAAGCTTCAAGCCGCGCGATACATGACCCACCTCCGTCGCACGGTTTTCTTGCGCGCCCTCCCCGCTTCCGCTCACCAGTTGCAGGTAATCCACAATGATCATGCCAATCTTTTTATGCCGATGCTGGAAGCGCCTGGCCATGGCGCGGATTTCACTAATGGTCTTCACCCCGATATCCTGAATCTCCAGCGGTGCGGAGTGCAGCTTCTCCATCGCCTCGGACACCCGCCCCCATTCGTGATCTGCCAGTTGCGCGGTTTGCAGGTTCATCTGGTCCACGCGACCGACGGAACCCACCAGGCGAACCGTCAGTTCATCGGCACTCATTTCAAGCGACATCACAAGCACCGGCAATTCTTCATTCAGTGCGCAGTGCTCGGCCATATTCATAACCAGCGAGGTTT
Source organism: Comamonadaceae bacterium (assembly GCA_947373605.1). GTDB lineage: Bacteria > Pseudomonadota > Gammaproteobacteria > Burkholderiales > Burkholderiaceae_C > Allorhodoferax. The sequence continues at coordinate 5,191 of CANBYM010000074.1, read as the reverse complement.
TTCCCATTGCCGGTCTTCCAGCTATAACGATCAGATTGCCCTTTTTGAGTCCACTGGTCATGTGATCCAAATCCTGGAATCCAGTCGATACGCCCACCAGCTTTCCAGGGTTCTCGGAACGCTCCAACAGCAGCGCATTGAATCGCGGAATCAAGGTGCTGAGCAACTTGTCTTCAAGGCGCGTGCCATCGGCGGATCCAATCTGCAGGATCTTGGCCTCGGCGCTTTCTAACTGCTCTGCCGGCGTTTTTCCCTCGGTTCCAAAAGCATCGCGCACCACCTCATCCCCGACGGCAATCAACTTCCGCAAAATGGATTTGCTCTGAACAATCTCTGCATATCGGGCTATGTTCGAGGCGCTTGGGACGTACTGCGCAAGCTGATTCAGATAAGAAGCGCCACCCACCGCATCGGCAAGGCCGATGGAGTTCAATTGCTCAAATACGGTGACCACATCTGCCGGTTTGTCGTCGTCGATCAACGCCGCAATCGCCTTAAAGATCTCCTTGTGTTCGTACCGGTAGAAGTCACTGGGCTTGACCAGGCCGACGATCAGATCGTGCGCGTCGTTGTTCAGCAGCAGCGCACCTAGCAGAGAGCTTTCCGATTCGAGGGAGTGCGGCGGCACGCGCAGGGTGGATTCAGCCTGGTATTCGTCTATGGGGTTGTGCATGAGTCAATTTGCAATGTCTGTGGGATCTCATCGCCCCAATCCGGGCCGTATTTTTCATTTGCATAGATATCGACCATTTTTGAGATGAGCAGTGGATCCTGCGTCCACGTCCCAGCCTCAACCCTGTCTGAAGTTGAAGCCCTGGCCATTTTTGATTTGCGCAGTTCGGCCAGTGCCAAATAGGCGTAAACTTTTTGCCCTTCAACTTCAAGCCCCAACAGTTCTTCACGAATTGCCATCCTGCGCTCGTCCTTGAAGCTCATAACCATTGGCAAGGGCGTCTGATTACTAGCTGCAACTGCTGGTAGCACTGTTTGTCTCGACCGATTTACTTCTTCTGGAACGTGATTGATCGTAATGTTGATCTCTTCAAGCATCTTGCTCAGGTAGGCGGACACGCTCAGGATCGGCTGCAGACTGGCCTTTCGGTTCTTGAACTTCATCAACGCAGCCTTCAACCCCACTTCACTTTGTCCATTTTTTAGAAGGCCTAAGACGATCTTTGGATCAACGGATGCGCTGACCGACATTTCGGCAAGCTCTTCACTTAGGCGAATCGCCGGTTTGGCCTCAACTAGCTCAGTCACCATGTCTTTGTGGGTCACCCTAAATTGAGCAGCCACAAGTGTCTTTCCCTGGCCCTTATGCTCAATCAACTCAATGCGTATATTCGTCTTCTCGTTGATTTCTTCTATTGCATGGTTGCCTTGGTCGTACTTGAATTTGACCCATGGGCGAAGCTTCGCCTTCCCAGTCTTATGGTCCTTCTTTGGGCTTGCTGTCAATGCATCTACCCACCACTCCAGATCGTGCACCGCTGTTAAGGCTGTTGGCTTACCTTTGTACCGGTACCGAACACAAATCTCATAGAGAGCAATGGCTGCATATGTCTTCAGTTTGGAGATCTGTTCATTGTCCGGGACCATGTACAGTTTCGGATTGATGAGGATACGCATCAGTTTGGGCGGGAATGCCCAGCTCGCATAGATTACACCTTTGCGCTTGGAGATTTCCGCTTGGCTCAACAGGCTCATGCTTGAGAATATTACTTCTGATCCAGCGTCCGGAGCAGTCCAGTCGCTTTCCGTGCGACGCATTTCGCGGAAGCACTTCTTAGCCGACGTGATTTGTTGTTGGTCCGAGTCTTCTGCCTCGATGGGCTTGAGAAGGTCTTTCAACGGTGACTCAAAGACGTGGCCGGCAAAGAACTCTTCGCTTGTGAATACCCGGCCTGCGGCGATTACTTCTGCAGCTTGAAGCTGAGTGACATGCAAGACGACATTGAACATCTTGCGAGTCAATGGAGAAAGATTTCCAACTGTCGGCATCAGCACGATTGCAGCAATCGGCTTCCGAAACGATGGGGTCAGTGAGCTTGAATCGCGTTGTTCCATTATCCAAATTGTATGGCAACAACCGGATTTTTTACAGACTTAAATCACCTCACAACTTCGTAAAAGTTCCGATTTTTCCTGAGGGAGCCTTTTGCCAACAAATCTATGTGACCGTTTTGGTGTAGGAAAAAACTATTGCTTCAACTAAAAAGAGTGATCTTTTGGCCTTTTTTGGGCGAAAAAGTCATCCCGGACAAGATGCTTTGTGGGGAATGCGTGTGCGCATCGTTTGATCTGTTCATTCAGAGGAACCGTAGAAGTTCCGATTTTCCTTCGTACTCTTTCCGATTATTTTTCGTAAAAGTTCCGATTTTTCTTCGTAAAAGTTCCGATTTTTCCAAGTGAGAAATGGCTCGTAAGGTGTTGATTTAAAAGAAGAAAGAAAAATTTCTAGTACGCCTAAAGGTATTAAAGACTCTCCCTAAAGACTTTCTTAAAGACTCGGAGACCTTGAACAAGAAGACTTTAACAATGCCAAAAAAGAGGAACACGACCATCTCCAGTGGAGCTACAAATGAGCAAGCTATCGGCCTCACCGCTGTTTACCACGCTCCCATTGCACATCTCGCTTTTTCCAAGAAATTCTTGTCAATGTACAGATTTCGCTACTTTTGCGACTAGCTGCTAAAATTGCGTAAACCTAACAAAGATGTCTATGCGCAAAATTCAGCCACTACCGCCAGAAATTGATATCGCTACGCTCAACATGATTTCCGATCGGGCAGCGGATGTAATCGATAAAGTACGCGATGCAATGCTAGCCCCTGATTCCCTGAAGGTGTCGCCAAAGTTCAATAGTCAGCAATTAGCAGACCTAACTGGATTGGAACTTGGAAATGTTCAGTACCGGGCAAAAAAGGGTGAATTGCCATCTGGTGTGCAGCCTGACTCAAAAAGGCGTTCTTGGACTCTTCCAGAGGTTCAGCAGTGGGTACGTAGTGTCAAAGCGAATAATTTGCGCAATGTCGACACGACTACTGCTGTCACGGTATGCATAGCTCACTTTAAGGGTGGTGTTGGTAAGTCGTCTATGGTCGCCAGTCTTGCACAAGGTCTGAGCCTTCGTACTGGTGCCAGAGTCTTGATCATCGATTCGGATCCACAAGCTAGCCTTTCAACGTTATTTGTTCCAGAGGCAACGATCGAGGAAGATCAAACTGTACTTCCACTGTTCACTGGCGTGACTGACTCCATCCGTGGTGCCATCAGTAAGACCTACTGGGCAGGCGTAGACATCGTTGCTGCCTCCCCTGCCCTTTTTTCCGCTGAATTTATTCTTCCAACTAGGCAAATCAATAATCCAGGCTTTGAGTTCTGGAAGGTTCTAGACGCTGGCCTAGAAGATGTTCGTAACAGCGGCGAGTACGACATCATATTGATTGACACGCCGCCGTCGCTAAGCTTTCTAACCCTTAATGCGTTGTTCGCCAGTAACGCTGTAGTGATGCCTCTTCCGCCGAACAACTTAGACTTCAATTCATCTATTTTATTTTGGCAACTGTTCACGGAAACTTGCGAGAAGTTTGCCAAGATGCGTGGTGATGCCAAGAAATATCACTTTATTGACATCGTCCCGTCAAAGGTTGATCGGGCAGACTCAATCAGTGTTGCCGTCCAGTCGTGGATTGATCAAGCATACGCGCCCCGCGTTGTGCCTCATGGTATTCCGAAGACTTCTATTGCAGCGCTGGCCTCCGCATCTTTTGGGTCTGTATACGACATGGATTCCAGTTCGGCGCAAGCTAAGACGCTTGCTCGTGCGCGCGATGCCTATGACCAGTTGGTTGATTACATTGATAACCAGATTGCTGGAATATGGGAGTACCAGCATCAGCAGTACATAGCCTCCGAGCTAAAAATCGCTGAAGCGCAAAGAGCTTTGGATCGTGCTCGTAAATCACAAGGAGCTTAATGATGTCAACCGACAAGAAACGAAAGGCGTACAACATTGACTTTGGTACTCCGCCAATAGCAACTCATTCTGAAGGGGACGGTTACGGTAAGAAAAAAGCGGAGACCGCGCCTGGAATACTTGCCGACTTCATGCTGACCAAAGACGCCACAATGATTGAGAATGAAGCGCTCAAAGCGAAGGTTGCTGAGTTTGATGGTGCAAGTGTTACGCGCAAGATTAGCTGTAATCTCATCAAACGAAGTCATTGGGCTAATCGCGATCAGGCAGGCTTGACTGACGAGAACGAAGAGTTCCTAGGTCTTAAAAAGGAGATTGAGGCTGCAGGTGGAAATGTGCAACCGATCAAGGTGCGTCCCGTTTCAGGCGTGTTTCCTCAATCCTACGAAATCGTGTTTGGTCACCGCAGATACCGTGCCTGCTCGGATTTGGGTCTTGATGTCTTAGCTGTGATCGAGCAGTTGGATGACAGGGCACTTTTCATTGAGATGGATCGTGAGAATCGCCAGCGGGCGGATTTACGGCCTTACGAGCAAGGATTGATGTACAAGCGGGCCTTAGACGAAGGGTTGTTTAGTTCCCAAAACAAGCTTGCTGAAGCGCTAGGCATTGAAGCCGGTACTGCGAGCAAGGCTATCTCTCTTGCGAAGCTTCCAAAGAACATTTTGGATTCGTTTAAATCGCCACTCGACATTCAATTCCGCTGGGCAGTCGATTTAAAGGCCGCGTACGAAAAGGAACCGGATGTTGTTCTTGCTCGGGCCGATGACATCATTGCTAAGCGTGCTTCCGGAGAGATCATTTCATCCCATGATGCGTTTAACGCTTTGGCGGGCAAAGCAGAGAAATCGGCTGTCTTAAAGCCGCGGGTCGTGAAGGTTGGCGATAGGTTGCTATCAATCACCGAGCGTGGAAATAGAGTGTTGTTCGATCTCGATAGATTGGCTGTAGACAAGCTTTCCAAGATCGAGCGCTTTATTGCCGAGATGATGGCGGAGTAGGGTGTTTCCCCGGGAAACACCTCATTTTTTCTCGTCATTGATCAATGTAAGTAGGCCATGAGGGTGTTTCCCCGGGAAATACTCAACCGATTGGGCGTGAGAAAAATTGACGAAAGTAAAGTAAAGCTATCGTCTTTCGCTCTCCTTGGTCTTCTATCCAACCCCAGTGCACCGAACATCATGATTTCGAGCTAGGTGCTTCGGTCGGAAA
>CANBYM010000073.1 GCA_947373605.1 Comamonadaceae bacterium | reverse complement strand
CAGGCTCTTGAGCTGGTCCAGATCGAGCGCAACGCGTTGTCCGCCGTCGAGCACATGCAACACGGTTGCCTTGGGGGCCGCCTGGCTGGCCTGCTGGGCGCGCTCCTGGGTGCGACGCTCGCGGTACAGCACATAGGCGCGGGCAATCTCGTGGTGGCCGCCGCGCATCAGGCCTAGTTCTACCTGGTCTTGTACATCTTCAATGGGGAATGTGCCGCCACCCGGGCGTGAGCGCATTAATGCCCGTATGACTTGCTGGGTCAGCGCGTCGACTGTTTCGCGCACGCTTGCTGAAGCTGCGCCTTGTGTGCCATGTACCGCCAAAAACGCTTTCATCAATGCAACGGCAATTTTGTTCGGTTCAAACGGAACCACGGCACCGTTGCGCCGGATGATCTGGTATTGCTGTAGCGTATTGCTTGCGGCATGGCCACTTGCAGTGATGCTTTGGTGGCTTAAAACGCCGGTGGATAAGGGAATGGATTCGGATATGACTGTTTGCATGATGTCCTCTTCTAAATCAGCTTTATTTTTTAGGGGCCTTGGAATTTTGGGGGGCCTGTTTGCATCTTTTGCCGCTTTGCCAGATTGCAACGTAAGACACTATATCTGGGGTCGGGGGTGCATGCAAGCCACTACCGGTAGTGTATCGAAGGAATGCTGGACATGCATTGCCCATGCTTGAAATGTCGAAATTGTTTGCAATATCTTTGTCACATGGGCAGGCCGCATGGACACTGAATTTGGTATTCAATGTGCCCAATTGGCGCGGCTTACGAAGGACTTTTGCGACGTGAGCCGCATGGCGCTTTGCAGTGCGCCCGATTCGGCTTAGAAATGCGCTGCAAAGCAAAATTTGCAAATGCAGAAATCGCCTAAAGGGGAGCCGCCGGGTGGCTCATGATTCGGGAAAACACTGATCTGTTAAACCACTGCAGCGTTGCAATTGCGCCCAATCAAAACCCGTGCCGGGGTCTTTTTTTCGGCCGGGAGCGATATGTTCGTGGCCGGCTATGTGTGCAATCGGATACTGCTGTGCAATGCAAGGCAGCAGCGTCTGCAAGGTTTCGTACTGCGCCGCCTCGAATGTGTCACCCTCCAGCCCTTCAAGCTCGATTCCGATGGAAAAGTCGTTGCAGTTGCCGCGCCCCTGGTGAGAAGATGCACCAGCGTGCCAGGCGCGGTTATCGCAACTGACAAATTGCCACAAATCTCCATTGCGCCCGACATAAAAGTGTGCAGACACTTCAAGCCCTTCGATCTGCTTGAAATAGGGATGGGCGTTCCAGTCCAATTGGTTAGTGAATAACTGTTGCACCTGATAGCCGCCATAGCTTCCCGGAGGCAGGCTGATGGAGTGCATCACGATCAGGTCGATGCAGATACCTGCTGGGCGGGCACCGAAATTGGGTGAAGGCAGTCGCCTTGCAAACCGGTACCACCCGTTTTCCCAAAACTGCGGGGACTGAACTTTGGTGTTTGAGGGTTCTGATGAATCAGACCTGTTCATCGGTATCTTCTCCGGCAGCAAAGGGAGCCTCAATCTTCAATCGCGCAATCCGGTATCGGATTTGTCGCAGGCTCAGCCCTAGCAAGTTGGCCGCCAGCGTACGGTTAAAACCTGTCTGCCGCAGTGCTCTCACCAGAATCTCACGCTCCATCGCGTCCAAATGTCCTTGGAGGTCCTGTGGCAAAGGAGTGGCTTGCAACTTTGGTGGGGGTGCATCCGGTATCGAAGTGTGCGTAAGGGCGAGTAATTCACCCGGCATCGTTCTAAGCTCGATTGGGGCTGCATCGTCAATTTCCAGTTCCATGTCGTCTGACAGAGCTACCGCACGGTGCAAAATATTTTCCAGCTCGCGCACGTTGCCTTGCAGCGGCATTGCTGCCAGTCGTGCAATTGCGTGCGCAGACACTCGACGCCGGGGACTGTCCGCTTCCATGGCAATGCGCGCCAACAAAGCATCACACAGAGTTTGCAAATCCTCCGGTCGCTCGCGCAGTGGTGGAATGCAAATATCAATTACATTGAGGCGGTAGTACAAATCCTGCCGGAATCGGCCTGCGGCCACTTCGACAGGTAAATCTTTGTGCGTGGCACTGACAATACGCACATCGACCGTTTCTTCCTGATTCGCCCCAATAGGACGAACACGCCGCTCCTGAATGGCGCGCAGCAACTTGGCTTGCATGGCCAACGGCAAATCACCGATTTCATCCAAAAATAGGGTTCCGCCATGGGCCGCCTGAAAGTATCCGTCTCGGTCTTGTCCCGAGCCGGTGTAGGCGCCCTTTTTCGCGCCGAAAAATTCAGCTTCCAACAGGTTTTCAGGGATGGCACCGCAGTTAACTGCGACCCAAGGCCCACTGGCGCGGTGACTGTTGGCATGAAGGGCGTTGGCAACTAGTTCCTTGCCCGTTCCGGACTCGCCGCTGACTAAAACCGGGGCCATGCTGCGCGCCACTTTAATCACACGTTCGCGCACGAGTTTCATGCTCTGGGAACTGCCGGCCATGCGCGCCAAAGCTAGAGCGCCAGCCGGTGCCGTCCCGACTGGAGCGCCGCTGCCACTGCTAAAACGGGGCTCACTGTGGCCGAGAGTCACTGGGGGCCGCCGGTCTTGCAATGCCGCTGCAACCACATTGCGGAATTGTTTGAGATCGACAGGCTTGGTCAGGTAATCAAACGCCCCTTCTTTGAGTGATTCGACGGCATTTTGAGCGGAACCGTGCGCCGTAATGACAACACAGCGCTCACTACGCTGCCGCTCCCGCAAACCTTTGATGATTTCGGTGCCGTAGCCATCGGGTAGGCGCATATCGGTAATAACCAGGTCAAATGACCGCTCATCCAGTGCAGACCAAGCATCCTTGACGCTCTGTGCAGCCTGCACCTGGTATCCAGCGCGCAGCAGTGTCAGCTCGTACAAGGTGCGCAAATCCGGCTCGTCATCAATAACAAGAATTTGCACGTTGGCAGTAGAGGTGCTGTTGGTCATGACGTATTACCGCTCTATTGTGACAATTGTGATAACAAATTCGTTACCTTCTGTAGCAACGCCGTCGACGATGCGACGGGTGCGCTGATAGCCGATTTGTGCGCCATGGCCTTCACACAGTTCACGGCATATGTACAGTCCCAAACCGGTCGAGCGACTCTCTGACGAAAAAAACGGCTCGAACAAATGGCGCTCCACGCCTCGATCCATGGGCGCACCATCACTCCAGACTGCCAGGCGGGCCTGACGCGGACCGTTAGCGATGGCGTGCACCTGAATGGACCCAGTGCGCTCCGATGCGTAGCGCTTCGCGTTGTCCAGCAAATTGACAACTATGCGACGGAGGTGATCGCCATCAAATTGTGCGTTCAATTGCCCTTGCACCATTTCTATGTGCACGTCTAACTGCGCCGGGTTGGATGAATTTGCTTCGGAGGATTGCTGCTCCGACCATTCTTTGCAATAGCGCACCACAGCTTCGTTCAAGTTGAGAAGCATTGGTGACAATTTCCCGTCTTGATCTTGCAGATTCGATGCGTTCAGGATGTCATCAACTATTTTTGATAGGCGCTGCGTGTTCTGCCGCACCATGCGGGTCAAATTTTTCTGGTGGACGTCACTCAGGTCTTCGTCCAGTAATGCATTGGCCTGGGAAATGGCGGCAAGCGGATTGCGTATTTCATGGGCCACGGCAGTCGACATGCGTCCCATGCTGGCCAGGCGTTCAGTACGCATGCGCGCCTCCAGCTCCCGCTGATCCTGCAAAAATAGAACGCACAAAATTTCACCACCCATATCCTGGGCATCCGTGATGCGGGTCCTCACCCGCATGCGGCGAGGTCCTTGCCCATCAAAATGAATGGAAACACTTCCTTCCTGCCCGGCACCGAGGGATAGACTTTTTTGCGTCAATATCACCAGTTCGTGCCATGCACTTTCCTGGGTCAGTCTAATAATCTCCCCTGTTTGATCGGACTGTTTTCCCAAAAAGACGCGTGCTGCCGGGTTGGTCGAGCGCACAGCCATATCAGCGTCCACAATCAATACTCCGTCGGGAAGTGATTCAATTACCAGTGCGTTGATTTGCCGCTGAACATTCGCCGCTGCCTGGCTGCTGCGTGCGCGCATTCCCTCACTGGCCAGACGCGTCGATAGTTGGTTCGCCAGCAGGGCAATCGCAAAATATCCGGCGCCGCTTAGTGCCGCCTGTGCGAGAAAGGTCGCACTATCGTTGGTACTTCCAACGTGGGTCAAGAATGTACCGCCCAGCAGCAGCATGGTGACGCCGGCTGCTGTGCCCAGAGCCAGTTGCAGAGAACCCAATACGGAAGCCAGCAATATCGGCAGCGCAAAAAGTGGCGTGTAATTGATTGTGTTCTGCTGTAAAAACTGCAGTGATGTAAACGCTATTACATCCAGGCCAACCAGCAATATCCAGGCGCGATTAAAAGTACTGCCCAAAAAGCGGGGTTGGCCGAACAGACCGGTGGTCAGTGTGCTGGCAAAGTATGCCAATGTGATGGCGATGAGCCACTTGTTTTGTGGTGTCCCTGTGGCGTAAAGGGTTCCTTGCAATGCCAGCAACACCAGTCCCAGCGTGAACCGGGCTGTCATGAAACCTTGCCAGATCCGCGAAATTTCCCTGGTATCGCTATTGCCGGTATCTGGTTGGGTGCCCCTCAACGCGGGTTGCGGACCGTAGCCCGAGGCATCCGCCGCAGTCATTCAGGTTTCCCGCAGGCGAAGGTGCGCCGCGCTGCAATAAGCACCGTCTCTGCCCTGTACAGCGTCAGTCGTCGGAACATGCAGGCCGCATTGAGCGCATGCGACCATGGATTGCGGTGCCGAGGAGGCGCTGTTATTGGGCACATTTGGCTTCACCTTGGCATTTAACTTGGCGTCTGTGCGTGATGAGCGCCATTGAAAAACCAGCACCATGACGATGAAGAAGATCAGCAAATACTTCATTACGCCCGGCCCAGTATGACTTCCAGTACAAAGCGTGACCCTACATAGGCCAGCAGCAAAAGCCCTGTGCCTGCGTACAAGACACGTACTGCACGCTTGCCGCGCCAGCCAAAATAGTGCCGCCCGATCAACAACGTGGCAAACGTTATCCACGACAAAATGGAGAAGATGGTTTTATGGTCCCAGCGCAGCGCATGGCCATACACCGCCTCGCCAAACAAAATGCCGACTCCCAAAGTGGCAGTGAGCAGCACAAAACCCACGGTTACAAATCGGTAGGTCAGGCGTTCCAACGTGAGCAGGGGTATGCCGCTTTGCGGATCTTCCGCTAAACGTATGCGATCTTCAGCGCGCTGCATAAACCATGCGTGTATTACTGCAGTTCCAAACAAACCGTAGCTCGCTACACCGAACGCTAAGTGCACCGGCATCCAGACCGAAGCGTGCGGCGATAAAGGTGAGCCGGGAAAGGCCGCAGCCAGCAAGACTGCTACGGAACCCAAAACGCCCAAGGTCCATCGCGTAGGCAGCTGCGGGTACACATGGCTTTCCAGGGCGTAGCCGGCGGCCACCAGCCAGAACGTGACTGACAGCGCGGGAGCGAACCCGAAGTAAGCGGGGTCCACCACCAGACTCCAACCCAGCACGGTTGCATGCAACAACCACGCAACGCCAATCAGCGCGGCAGAAGTTTGAAGCCGCATCTTGCCACCTGCAAGTGAGGGCCACGCATAGGCAATGGCGGCTATGACGGATAAAAACAGACTTAACGGGTTGGCACTGGCTAAAATCATCCTGACAGTTTAGCGTTTTCATCCCGCCAGCATTGCCTGGCTTTCAATATAGGTTCCGTCCGTCGGATACACCCCCATGGCCTCCGCACTTACCGACAAACTCAGCCGCCTCGTTAAAGAACTTCGCGGACAGGCGCGTATTACTGAAAGCAATGTGACCGACATGTTGCGCGAAGTGCGCATGGCGCTGCTGGAAGCTGACGTGGCGCTGCCTGTAGTACGTGATTTCATTGCCCGTGTAAAAGAAAAAGCGTTAGGTGCCGAGGTGCTCGGTTCACTGCAACCGGGGCAGGTACTGGTGAGCATTGTGAACCGCGAACTGGCTGCGACTATGGGGGAGGGTGTGAGTGACATCAATCTCGCTGCCCAGCCGCCGGCGGTGATTTTGATGGCCGGTCTACAGGGTGCCGGTAAAACCACGACAACGGCCAAACTTGCCAAACACCTGATTGAGAAGCGCAAGAAAAAAGTCCTCACCGTTTCAGGCGACGTATACCGCCCTGCAGCCATTGAGCAGTTAAAGACGGTGACGGCGCAGGCCGGAGCCGAATGGTTCCCCAGCACGCCGGATCAGAAGCCGGTCGATATCGGCCTTGCCGCGCTGGACTACGCCAAAAAGCACTTTTTCGATGTGTTGCTGGTCGACACCGCAGGTCGTTTGGCCATCGACGAAGCGTTGATGCTGGAAATTCAAAATCTCCACGCCGCCCTCAATCCGGTGGAAACGCTGTTTGTGGTCGATGCGATGCAAGGGCAGGACGCGATCAACACCGCCAAGGCTTTCAAGGATGCCCTGCCGCTCACCGGCATCATCCTTACCAAAACGGATGGCGACTCACGCGGTGGCGCGGCGCTGTCCGTGCGCCAGGTAACCGGCGCGCCTATCAAATTTGCCGGTACCAGCGAAAAGCTGGATGGCTTGGAAGTGTTTGACGCCGAACGCCATGCGGGCCGGATTCTGGGCATGGGCGATATTCTGGCCCTGGTCGAGCAGGTGACGTCCGGCGTGAATATCGAAGCGGCCCAGAAGCTTGCCGCCAAGGTCAAGAGTGGTGCCGGTTTTGATCTGAACGATTTTCTGGCCCAGATTCAACAGATGAAGCAAATGGGCGGCCTGTCCAGCCTGATGGACAAACTGCCCGCAGCCATGACCGCCAAAGCGGGCCATGTGGATATGGACAAGGCCGAGAAGGACATCCGGCGTAAAGAAGGCATCATCCACAGCATGACGCCGCTGGAGCGCAGCAAGCCCGAGCTTATCAAGGCCACCCGCAAACGTCGTATCGCCGCCGGTGCCGGCGTGCATGTTCAGGAAGTCAACCGCATGCTCAAGGAGTTTGAGCAGATGCAAGACATGATGAAAAAGATGAAGGGTGGCGGCATGATGAAAATGATGAAGCGCCTAGGGGGAATGAAAGGCATGAAAGGTATGCCGGGGATGCCTTTCTAAATTACTACCTCGCCGCGCAACGAGTAAGTCCGCGTCTCCGTAATCCTTACATCCACCAGTTGCCCCACCAATCGCGATTGCCCGGCAAAGTTCACGACGCGGTTGCATTCCGTACGGCCCATGAGCTCAGTGGCATCGCGCTTGGATGCGCCTTCCACCAGAATTCGCTGTACGCTGCCTAAGCGGCTGTCGCTAATGCGCGTAATGTTGCCGTTGATCACACTCTGCAAATGCTGGAGGCGCTTGAGCTTTACTTCGTGCGGAGTGTCGTCGTGCAAATTGGCGGCCGGCGTGCCGGGGCGCGGGCTGAAGATGAAGCTGAAGCTGTTGTCAAAGCCAATGTCGTCGATCAGTTTCATCATCTTGTTGAAATCGTCTTCGGTCTCACCGGGGAATCCGACGATGAAGTCCGAACTCATGGCCATGTCCGGTCGGATTGCACGAAGCTTGCGCACGGTGCTTTTGTATTCCATGGCGGTGTAGCCGCGTTTCATGGCCATCAGAATTTTGTCGCTGCCATGTTGCACCGGCAAGTGCAGGTGGCTCACCAATTTGGGCAACTTGTCGTAGGCGGCAATGAGTGCAGGGGTGAACTCATTGGGGTGGCTGGTGGTGTAGCGCAGGCGCTCAACGCCCGGAATATCGGACACGTATTCCAGCAACGTTGCAAAGTCCGCCATCTCGGTGCTGAGGGACGACTGTGAGCCGATCATTCTGGCGCGATAGGCGTTCACGTTCTGGCCCAACAGTGTGATTTCCTTCACGCCCTGCTCGGCAAGACCGGCCACTTCGACTAACACGTCTTCAAACGGACGGCTGACTTCTTCGCCCCGCGTATAGGGCACCACACAATAGCTGCAATATTTGGAGCAGCCTTCCATGATGCTCACGAACGCTGAAGCGCCTTCTACCCTTGCGGGCGGCAGGTGGTCGAATTTCTCAATCTCCGGAAAGCTGATATCCACTTGTGGCTTGTTCAGCGCCTTGCGGGCGTTCAGCATTTCCGGCAAACGGTGTAGTGTTTGCGGCCCAAACACTACGTCCACATAAGGTGCACGCGCAATAATCGCATCTCCCTCTTGGCTGGCCACACAGCCGCCAACGCCGATTTGCACCCCCTTTGCTTTGAGGTGCTTGACACGCCCGAGGTCGGAAAACACTTTTTCCTGTGCTTTCTCACGCACCGAGCAGGTATTGAACAAAATCAGGTCGGCCTCATCGATGTTGTTGGTAGGCTCATAGCCTTGCGCAGCACCCAGCACATCGGCCATCTTGTCCGAGTCGTACTCGTTCATCTGGCAGCCAAAGGTTTTGATAAATACTTTTTTGGCCATGGAATGCTATTGCTGCGTTGGCAGTTTTAAGGCCGCTTCGGCATCGGTAAGGATCCACACTTCCTGGAGCATACCGCCGGGTTCGCGCACAAAATTCACCAGCAATTTTTGTCCAATCATGGAGCCCGACATCACCAACATATTATTAGTGCCATGAATACGGGCGCCGGGAGACAAGCGATCCGTCGTGTCGTTCAGAACCAGTTCTGGTGGTTGTGTGATTAGCATCACCCCGCGCTGCGCCGCAGGTGGAAACTGACGGATGTTCTGCATCGGGTTTTGCTGTGCCAATGCGTAGCCGAAACTGAGCAAACCTAAGGCCATCAAGGTGGATAACCGACGCTTCGACAACATGGCGGCAGGAGAGATTTTGTGTGTGCAGCGGTTCATGGTGTGTATCCAGAGGCTGATGAAAGTGAGGGCCGAATGCTAACACGCGATGTTTTTCGCGGCGCATTAAAGGAGAAAGCCCGCTGACAGCAAGTAGCAGGCCTTGCGTCGCTTGCGGCTTTGCCGAGTCTGTTAGGAGCCATTGATCAGGTGGCCGGAACCCGCGTAGATACAACGTTTCGGCAATTCCATTTTTAGAACACCGCCATTTATGAAATTACGTTCCCGCGCACAGGCGAGTGTGTTGAAGCCGAAGCACCCAGCCTCCCCATGCAATTGCAACAATCACAGTAAGCGCTCCAAGTTTGTGAACAACTGCACCAACGACCTGTGCTTTTGCCAATAGTCCTAAGGATGAGAAAAGGTAAATCCAATCGTGGCCGCCCTCTTCTCCGGTCATGCCCGAGAGCAACATTAATTGTGGGTGAAGTGCGTCATACATGTAAGGGGCTACGTCCAGCAATGACACTCCAAAAAGCCAGAGTCCGATGGAGGCCCCAAAAGGGTCACGATTTTTGAAAAGTAGTGCACTACCGAGGATGGCCGGCATGATTAGTTGCCCCAGAGTGCCACCCAACACCATCATCCAGTTGCCAAAAAGCCTGGAAATAACGTGCCCAGCCTCATGGAAGATGAGTAGCGGTCGGTGAATGAACGAGGCCCCTATCTGGCCGGTGCGATAGTCTTGCACAAGGAGGTTCATTCCCCAAATTGCAAATAAAAACCATAGAACTACACAACACCAAAATACTGCTGAATCCACATCAGCCGACTCGTTGAAAAGTATTGCCCTGGGTTTCGTCAATTTTCTTGGGTTGGCGTAAGTGGCTTTAATTCGTTGACTCTTGTGTCGCATTTTGACCAGGTCAGCAATGCCTCTTTCATCCAAACTTTTTGTCACCTTGTCTAAAATAACACCGCATGAAGGACAGGCAGCAGGGAAGGCCTGATTTTCTGGCAGTGGTTTATGGCCACACTTTGGACAGAGGGTAAACATCGGCTTATATAAGTAGTTTCGATTTCAACTCTGACTGAGTAAAACTCCCTTGTCGATGCCACCCAGACAGTAATGGCGATAGTCCTGTACTGTGAGGTCCAAGCTGAACCCAATGCGGCTCATTCGGCAGGGGCTAAACCACCACCAGTTTCTTGGCCGTTTGAGCCAAGTTTGAAGTTTAGGTGCCCAATACAACGGCATAGCCGGTTTGCGTCATCCGGACGATTTTCCAATTCATGCGTTCTATTTTTCATTGCCATAGGTCTTGGCCAGGTAGTCCACAATCTCAGGCATGTCTGCGTCCTCAATCGGCGCTTTGAACACCGCCTTCATTCGCTTTACCATCGCATCCCAATAAGGGCGCGCCGCATTAGGCGGTTGATAGACCATGTACTCGGCGGAGTGGCAGACAACGCAGTTGGTCTGCGCCTTGGCATAACCGGGTAACGTGCTCGGTGTGAGTTGAACACCATCGGGCGGCAGGGTGATGGACTTGGTCGCAGCAGATGCGGCGCCTCCCATGACGATCAACAGGGCCAATGCGCTCAAAGTGGTTGCTTTTTCGTTCATATTTGCTACTCCCTCAGGCGGCGACTACTTTGACCGACTCCACCACATTGCGCATGTAGCCGGCGGGTTGCCACAACGCTTCAAAGGGCTGGCTTTGTCCGGAGCGATTCCAGGCACGCACACGCAGATCATTGGTGCCTTTGGCGGGGGTAATTGGGAACGTGAATTCGCGGAAGGAATACCGGCCCTGATCCGCGCCCAATGCAGCGCCTCTCCAATTGGCACCACCATCCGTCGAGTAAGCCACTTCGCGCACGCCCTGACCCCCATCAAACGCAATTCCACGCACAACCGTTTGTTGGCCCGCCCGCAACCGGGCACCGTCTTGCAAGGAAGTAATGAACGATCGCACATTGAATCGCCCGATTGGGCGGGTCGCTGCAGGGGCTGTTCCTGGGTCTACACAAGTGCAGTCGTTGTCAGGAATCCGGTATGCAGGCTTCATCCAGAACTCTTCAAAAGGCTTGTCCACCACTTCGATTTCAGACAAGTGCTTGACCCAGTACGTACCGTAATAGCCGGGCACGATGAGCTTGACTGGATAGCCATTGAGCATGGGAATGTCTACCCCGTTCATTTGGTAGGCCAGCATGACCTCGCCATCCAAAGCATGATTGACATCGAGTGCTTTGACGAAATCACCGCCGCCGTAAATGGCGGTATCGAGTCCGTTGAAGGTGACTTGCCGTGCCGTATTCTTGAGTTGCGCGCGGGCCAGAACATCCTTTAATGCCACGCCGACCCAACGTGCATTGCCCATCATTCCGTTGCCGGCCTGACCGCCGGTAACACGTGGGTTAAAAAGTCCCCGCCCATTGCCAGAGCACTGGTTAACCGCCACATACTCGATGAGTTTGAACTGCGTGCGTAGCTCTTGAAGCGATAACTCAAATGGCACACCAACGGCATTGCCACCGATCTTGATCTTGTAGGTATCTACATCAATAGAAGTTGGAATGCCAGCATTGTGGTACCGGACAAAAAAGGCGTCGTTTGGAGTCAGAATGCCTTCGTTGAAAGCATCAAAGGGCGTCTCAAGCTGGGGAGGGCGCGATGTCAATACGATGAGAGGGCGCTTTTCCGGGTAGGCCACCAGATTGCGTTTGCCATTTGCAAACGGTTGTTCGAATATGTCAGCGGCGTGCACCGCATTAACACCGCCGCCTGCTAACAAGCCCGCTCCACCAAGAAGTAATTTGCGCCGAAGGTCATTCGTGAAATCTGTCATGGTCGCACCCTATTGGAAAACAAGTTCAACAATTTTAGATGACCTGCTTAAAAGTCAAAGACATCAGAAGTCCTGAAATGTGATGAGACAACAAAAAACCCGCTGCACAGTGAAGTGAGCGGGTTCTGATGCCTCTTAATACGCCAAGAGATGCTTAACTGGGATAGGTACCACCGCAAATATTGCTGTAGACCGCATGGATGCTGATATCCACATCTTTCACTGGTGGACATACCAGCAAAAATACCATCATTGCCTGAGGTGTGTCGTTGATACAACATGTAATCGAACCTAGCCTGCTCATGCATGTGATGGCAATGCGCAGATTTTCAAAAAATATTTTCGAGAAACAGGTGCTGTTATTAGGAGGGACGTGTATCCAATCGGTATCGGCACGTCTTTTAAGGAACTCCGATATGTCATACCGAATCAAGCCCAAGCTTTCACCAGAGACAGCTCTGGTAAATGTTGAACTCCCCAAATTGGAGGCCGCCCCACCACCTGCAGCACTGCTTACGCACTCTGTATTTGACCGCCTCTCAGATGGTGCATACCTTAGAGCGGCGCAACTGGTCCGCAGCACGAAAAGCCCAGACAGCACAGCGCCATTGCCGTTCAGCGCCCCCACTTTGTGGAGAAAAGTGCGCGAAGGCACTTTCCCCGCACCTCGCCGACTCTCCACCCGCGTCACCGCCTGGCGTGTGGGTGATATCCGCAAATGGCTCGAAGCCCAAGCGTAGGAGGCATGGCCATGATGACCAACACAATTGAAAAAACCCCCAGTGTTACCAACACCGGAGATTCTGAAACGCAGACTCATGTAGAAGACTTTGCCACGAGTGACGGCATTCCTAAAGCCGTATTCACCGTGATGGCACGCTGCGCCTTGTTCGGCTACTCCGTTCATCAAATGCTTGGGGCTGGCTACATCGTCGGCAGTCATGCCTTCACCTACCACGCCAAGGACTTTGCAGACCTGCAAGCCTTCGCCGCAAAGCTGGGAGGTTAACCATGAGCAACGAAAACAAAATGAGTTGCACGGCCAAGCTCTCTCCGCGCTATCAACGTGTACTCACCGCGTTTTGGTTTAGTGGTGGTTGGATATTGCGTGAGGAGTTGGACCGCATTGCCAAAGCATCTAACGGTCCCGAAGTAGTACGCCGTCTGCGTCGCGATTACCTGATCGAAATCGATATGGTCCGCGAGGACATCATCGACGCCGATGGCCGTGCTAGCCACCCAGGCAAATACCGCCTGACCGACAGTGGACGCGCAAAACTCGTGGCTATGGGCTGGACGCCAGGAGCGTAGAACATGGAGTCACAGAGTAAGGCTAAAGCGAGACGCGTGGCCAACGCAAATGCAATCGATGAAGGGCACTCTGATGTCTTCCGGATTGGAAGCATCAGCCAATCTCGACTGCGAAAAAATGGGCCGTGCGACTTGCGCAAAGCTGCTCGCCACAATAAGCGCGAGATTCAGGCGGAGATGGGCGCGGACGGCCACATAGACGCCACATTGAGTCACAAGAATCGCTGCATTTACGGGCCTGATGACGCTGACGGTGTGGTTGCTCTGGGTAAGGCCGCTGCCGCTGATGCTGATGTAATTACCAGCAATTTAAAGAAAGACCATTGCCAGGCAATTGAGTTGCTATTGAGCCTTCCTCCGGAATCTGGAGTTAATGAGGTTCAGTACTTCGACCGGTGTTTGGAGTGGGTCGGCTTGGCCTTCCCTGGACTTAGGGTGCTGTCTGCGGACGTTCATAACGATGAGGCGGCACCTCATTGCCACATCCTGATTTCGCCATTCAAAGGCGGCGACAGCATTGCTCGTGACATCAAATCCCCAAAGTTTGTGGGTGCGCTGCGTGAGTCCTTCTTTGTCAATGTGGCCGGTCCAGCAGGTCTCAGGCGTGGCAATGCCAAGTTATATGGCACGGTCAAGAAAATGGCCGTGGAGGCTGCCATAAAGGCCCTGGAAGCGATTGGCGCAGCAGATATGCCAGTCTGGAACCGAATCAAAAAGGATGTTCAACGCGACCCGCTGGGCTACCTGATGGACTTGGGTATCGACCCAAAAGAGTTGCCAAGAGACTACCCAGCAAAGCCTATAGTCCTTGAAACTGAGAATCCAAGGCCTATAGTCCTTACTTCTCCTGTTGATAACTTTGGCCAAAAAGATGAAGGACTATGCTCTGTAGTCCTTCCCATTAATTTAGTCCAAAGCGACACGACAAAAGCTCCGCCTGAGCTTCCACAAGCAATGGAATCACGTCGTCAGTTGATTGCACGTCAAGCCCATCAGGAGGCCTTGGAGCGCACTGCAACACCACGCGCACCCTACCACCCCACCAAAGTTGCTGAGTGCGTTAGCGCCAGCCTGGGTGGCTACCGTCGTGTCCAGGACGGCGACCCATTATCGGAGGGTTGGTAGCCATGTCGATGCTGCGCCGCTTTCATGGAAGACCGGTGAGCCGTCTCATCGTCAGCGTGACCTTGGAGACGGTGCGGTCAATCGACGCTTTGATTGCAATCCGCTACCCAGGGCCAAAACATCCAGCGAAAGGCTGCCGTTCAGAATTCGTTAGGCTGGCAATTGCAGAAAAATTAGAGAAAGATTGGCAGGAGTGGGGGAAGGCAAGCTGATGTTTTGTGACAGCGTACGCGCGCGCGGGATGGGCTTAACGAGTTGGAAGACGAGTAGGATAGGACTTCAATGCCGCAAAAGCAGTCTTGGGTCTTACATTTCAATGCATTGATGGCAACCCAGTAGTTTTGCTGTCTGCGTTCTTTCACAATATTTTCACTAGAAATAAGGCCTGTATGTTCGATGCCGCACATTGCGAACACCAGGCGCTGACTATCCTTTGGCAATGCAAACTGCATTCCAAAATTCAAAATGGTGTGACTGATGGAATTGAAGCCGGATTTCACTCAAAACCATTTACTGGCTGCATTACCCAAAGATTGCTTATTGCGTTTGCAACCTGAATTGACCGCAGTCTCTATGACGCAAGGGCAAGTGCTGTACCAAACAGACTTAATCATCGAACATGTCTATTTTCCGGCTACCGCAGTCGTCTCACTCCTGTTTTTGCTAAGGGATAGCACTTCAGCAGAAATCAGCATCGTGGGAAATGATGGCGTAGTGGGCGTATCGGTCTTCATGGGTGGAGGCTCCACACCAAGTCGCGCAGTGGTTCAGTTCGCGGGTACTGGATTTCGCCTTGAAGCAAGCAAATTGTTGCAAGAATTTGAAAAGGCTGGGCCAACAATGAATTTGTTACTACGTTACACGCAAGCTTTGATAACGCAGATGACCCAAATAGCGGCTTGCAACAGGCACCATTCTATGGATAAACGGCTTGGCAATTGGTTGCTTTTAAGTTTAGATCGCGTGGAACGCAGCGATTTCGTTATCAGTCAAAAATTTATTGCCAATATGCTGGGAATTAGTCGGGAAAGTGTGACGAGAGTCTTCCGAAACTTACGCCAATCAGGTTTCATCCAATATGAGCATGGGCATTTGAAAGTGCTTGACAGACTTGGAATGGAGCGTCGTTGTTGCGAGTGCTACGAGGTTGTCATGAAAGAGTATGCACGCCTTCTTCCTTAAAACAACAATGCGCAGGTCAACAACATTTAGAGCCGTTGGTATAGGCGGCTATTTTTAGACCCTAAGTATTGCTTTGTAGAAAAGCGCAGTTTATCGCCCACCCATTCCCTTTCAATACAGGAAAAGGGAGTGTGTTGCGAGGCGTGAGGTAAAGTTTTCATTATTTTTGGTTTTCGTTGTGGATCTATTCCATTGCCGAAAATTCTTCTGCAAAGAAAACCAACAGAGCAGAAGCTGCACCGGGCACAACACGGCTTTCAATTTCACGTCGATTAGCTTTAAAAAGGTGGGGGCCATCTACGTGTTTTATAAGTGCTTTCAAAGCAGCCGCGTGCGACCCCAATGACCAAGATTTAAATTCAGGTTCAGGCATGTTCCTCTTGCATAGTGGGTAGATGGTCTCGTGGTGAACAACTGATTGCAAACAAACGTAAGTTCTTTCAACATCTACTTCATCGCCTTCAAGCGCCTGCAAGACGGTTCCTCTTGAATGCAGCAGCATTCCTCTAATTTTCTTCAACTGAGCAAGCTGATAAATTACTTTTGTAAATGTCTCTTGAACACCTGAAATTTCGTCGCCGAATGTACCGGTGTAAATTATTTGAATTAGTGCCATGACAAGACCGTTTGCCGGTCGGGTATTTATGTGGGTTTCTGAACAGACCGAAGTTATCGCAAGGAGTAACGTTTCAATGTTCGTTGGCACACATTAGGCTGAATGGCGTGAGCGGTTGAAGCTTTAGCCGCTTTAGCGGCTTTAGCGGCAGGGGCTTTGGCAAAACAGCTAAGGGATTCTTAAAAATAATTCCTTCTTTTTGCCCCTTGCCTTGCACCCTCTACAGCCGCTAAACCTGCTAAAGCCGCTAAACGGGCAGCGGTCTTGCCAATAGTGTGGTCAACACCATGCGGGGGTCAACAGCCACCACCAACGGACGCATGACTTAGGGGTGCTGCCCATGTGGTCACTAGCAAGCAAGGGCAACCCGACAGCTATGCACCCAGCGCCCACGTATGGGCGGCGTAGCGCACCGCACCAGCGCAGCCAAGGCACTGGTGGCGGCACCGCTTACAGCAGCCCCAGCGCCGCGCTATCGCAAAGCCAGCAGGGTGTGCATCGCATGGACTTTGCGACCATTGCTAACGGCGTGCTGGTGTGGCTATTAGTGCACCGACTCCCAAGGCGGGCGGCCTAAGGGAAGATTGCTCGACTCAGTAAGTGTCTCACTGTCACAGTCATCAAAGTCATCTTCGGGAATGTCCTCAAAATCTCCACATGCAATGGAATTTAGCAGTTCAGCCATAT
>CANBYM010000072.1 GCA_947373605.1 Comamonadaceae bacterium | reverse complement strand
ATGACACGCTCTGACCTCGTTGAAGAACTTGCCAATCGGTTCAGCCAGTTGACGCATCGCGATGCTGAATTTGCCGTTAAGGCCATCCTAGACGCCATGAACGATGCGCTGGTTCGCGGTCACCGCATTGAAATTCGGGGTTTCGGGAGCTTTTCCGTCAATCACCGCCCTCCCCGCATGGGCCGCAACCCACGCAGTGGCGAAAGCGTCGCCATCCCTGAAAAGCGGGTACCGCACTTCAAACCGGGCAAGGCATTGCGTGAGGCCGTTGACCAGCGCACCGCAGAGATGGGGCTAACGCCCAAGGCCTGAACTGGCGGCTATTAGAATCGTCTCAACACCGAGGAGACGAATGAATTCAATCGCATGGCTCTTTAAGTGGTTACTTAAAGCAGCCATTTTTTTCACCCTTTTCGCTTTCGCCCTGAATAACCAGGACGATGTAACAGTGCGCTTCTTTTTCGGGCGACAGTGGACCGCACCAATGGTGCTTGTGGTTCTTGCGGCCTTCACTACCGGCCTTTTGATCGGCGTGATGGGAATGGTTCCCCGCTGGTGGCGTCACCGGCGCTATGCAGTCGCTGCTAGGCAGCAAGCGGCGCAACAGATTGCCGCTAGCGATGCCAAAGAGTTGCGTGAACAGCAATACCCGTTAATGCCTCCCCATGGAATTTGATTTCAGTTTGTTGTTGCTGGCCTTGCCCATTGCATTTGTGCTGGGCTGGGTTGCATCGCGTTTTGATATGCGCCAATTGCGCATGGAAAACCGGCAGGCGCCCAAAGCGTATTTCAAAGGCCTGAATTTTTTGCTCAATGAACAGCAGGACCAGGCGATTGATGCGTTCATTGAGGCAGTGCAAAACGACCCAGATACCTCGGAGCTGCACTTTGCACTGGGTAACTTGTTTCGCCGCCGTGGCGAATACGAGCGCGCCGTGCGGGTGCACCAGCACTTGTTGTCGCGGGGAGACCTTGCCGCTACAGACCTGCATCGTGCTCAGCACGCGCTCGCGCTGGACTACCTGAAAGCAGGCTTGCTGGACCGTGCGGAAGAGGCCTTGCTCAAGCTCGAAGGAACCGAGTTTGAAGTGCAGGCGCGACTGGCGCTACTGGCCAACTACGAACGCTCACGCGATTGGCAAAACGCAGCAGAAATCGCGCGTCGCCTCCAAGCCAACGATCAGGGCAGTTTTACCGGCAGACTTGCGCACTACTTGTGTGAACAAGCCGAAGCGCAATTTGCAAAAGGCGCTCGCGACGAAGCGCGTAAATTATTGGAACAGGCCATTGCCACCGCCCCGCAAGCGCCCCGATCACGTATTGAATTGGCACAGCTGCTGACCGATTTCAAAGACCACCAAGGTGCATATCAGACACTCATGGCCGCCGTGCAGGCGGCGCCCTCTGCAGTGCCGCTGATCGCGCCGCTGCTGGCGCAAAGCGCCATTGCCAGCGGCCACATCGCAAAAGCCACTTCCGATATGGAAGCCCTGTATCAGGAAAGCCGCTCACTCGATGTGCTGGATGCAGTGGTCGCGCTGGAAGCGGCAAGTGGTGCCACCATTAACACCGCGCGCGAACGGTATGCACACCATTTGGAAAAAGAGCCCTCACTCGTGGCAGCTGCCAAATGGATCGCCGGCGAAAAGCTGGAACACGAACAGTTTCATCCGCAGGTGCAGCGCGCCCTGGACAATGCCGTCAAGCCGCTAACGCGCTATCGATGCGCGGCCTGCGGCTTTGAAGCGAAGCGCCATTTCTGGCAATGCCCGGGCTGCCAGGCGTGGGACAGTTACCCGGCGCGCCGAGTTGAAGAGTTATGAAGAGTAAGACACAATGAAAACGCTATCCAAAGAACAAATCATGGCATCGCGGGTGCTGGTCGTCGGTGACGTCATGCTGGACCGCTACTGGTACGGCTCCGTAGACCGCATAAGCCCTGAAGCACCGGTTCCTGTGGTCCGTATTACCCGCGAAGAAGAGCGCAATGGTGGTGCCGCCAATGTGGCATTCAATGCGGTGACACTGGGTGCCCGTGCCAGCCTGCTGACTGTGGTGGGTGACGATGAAGCCAGCCACAAGTTGGAGGAACTGGTCGCCAAAACCGGCATTCAAACCCACTTCGGCCGCGATGCAGACCTCAAAACCACGGTAAAGCTGCGCGTCATCGGACGTCAGCAGCAGCTCATCCGGCTGGACTTTGAGAACACCCCAAAGAGCGAAATACTGGCTACCCAGACGGCGACCTTTGAGAGCCTGCTGCCGGACCATGACGCCGTGCTTTTTTCCGACTATGGCAAGGGCGGTTTGGGCCACGTGATTGACATGATTGCACGCGCCCGTGATCTGGGTAAACCCATTCTGGTCGACCCCAAGGGCAGCGACTACGCGCGCTACAAAAACGCCAGCGTCATCACCCCCAATCGCGCCGAACTGGAACAGGTCATCGGCAAATGGAGCGACGAGTCCGACCTGCGTAGCAAAGTGCACAACCTGCGCCAACAACTCAACCTGCAAGCCGTGCTGCTCACTCGCAGTGAAGAAGGCATGACGCTGTTTGACGCGGATGGCGAATTAAATGTGAGTGCGCAAGCACGCGAGGTGTTTGACGTGACCGGTGCCGGTGATACGGTTATCGCCACCATGGCGACCCTGGTCGGTGCGGGCATGAGCCTGCGCGATGCCATGCCGTTGGCCAACCGGGCCGGCGGCATTGTGGTGGGTAAATTCGGCACGGCTACCGTGTCTTATGAGGAGTTATTTGCATGACCCGAATCGTGGTGACCGGCGCTGCCGGTTTTATTGGAAGCAACATCATCGGGGGTTTAAACGCGCGCGGCATCGATGACATCATTGCGGTGGATGACCTCAAACAAGGTGACAAGTTCCGCAATCTGGCCGACCTCAAAATTGCAGACTACGTTGACGCCGACACCTTTTACGACGCGTTTGCGTCAGGCCACTACGGACAGGTAGAAGCCGTATTTCATGAAGGTGCCTGCAGTGACACCATGGAGCAAGACGGCAAATACATGTTGGCCAACAACTACACCTTGTCGTGCCACCTGTTTCACACCTGCCAGAAGCGCGGTGCCCGATTGTTGTACGCATCGTCCGCCGCCACCTACGGCGGCTCCAGCACTTTTCGTGAAGACCCTGCGTTTGAGCTGCCGCTCAACGTCTACGGCTATTCCAAACTGCTATTTGACCAACGCATGCGCCGCGATTGCGGTCTGAACTTCGAACGGACCAAAGCCGGGCGTACCCATCAAGTCGTAGGATTCAGGTACTTCAATGTCTATGGTCCGCGTGAACAACACAAAGGCCGCATGGCCAGCGTCGCCTTCCATCAGTTTCACCAGTTCAAGGCCGACGGCAAAGTCAAACTGTTCGGTGAATATGGTGGTTACCCGCAAGGCGGGCAGATGCGTGACTTTGTGTTTATCGACGACGTCGTCGCGGTCAACCTCTGGTTCTATGACCATCCTGAGCAATGCGGCATTTTTAATCTGGGCTCGGGCCGGGCGCAGCCGTTTAACGACGTGGCCAGCTCCGTTGTGAACACACTCAATGGTCGCAATGTCAGCGACCCCTTCAAGCCATGGCTCTCCAACGATGAGTTGGTTAGTCAAAAGTTGTTGGAGTACGTCCCGTTCCCTGACACCTTGCGTGGCAAATACCAGTGTTACACCCAGGCCGACCTGAGTGCTTTGCGCGCCACTGGTTGCGACCACCAGTTTGACGATGTGCAAACCGGCGTCGCCAAATACGTGCAATGGCTATCCGAACACCAATGATCCCGGCAAGCGTAAAAGCCGCTCTGGGCGTGCTGGCGCTGTGGGTGTCATTTAGCACAGCCGCTGCGGTAGAAATCGACACCGCCAATGAAGCGGAGCTTGACAGTGTTCGCGGGCTGGGCCCCAGCAGCACGGCGCGCATTTTGAAAGCCCGCGAAGCCGGACCCTTTGCCGATTGGCAAGATGTGATGCGCCGCGTCAAGGGCATCAAACAAGCTACGGCACAAAAGTTGTTGCATCAGGAATTGACCGTCAACGGACAGGCCTTGTACGATACTCCCATTCCTCCTTCCACTCCGCTATCTCCATAGCGATCACGCGCCATGCTTTCCATTTTTTCCATCTGCCTGGGCGCCTGCTTGGGCGCCCTTGCCCGCTGGCAATTGGGCATCTGGTTCAACCCCGCCGCGAGTGCTGCCGGTACGGTGATGCCTATGGGCACGCTGGCAGCCAATTTGATCGGCGGCTACCTGATCGGTGTGTGTGTTGCGGTGTTTCAAGCAATGCCACAGCTTGACCCGGCATGGCGCCTTGCGCTGGTTACGGGATTTCTGGGCGCCTTGACAACATTCTCCAGTTTCTCGGCCGAGGTCGTAAGCATGCTCACGCAACAACGCTATGCACTCGCCTTGGGCACGTCGGCCGTCCACCTGTGCGGCTCTCTGCTATTGACCGTGGCTGGGATTCGCAGCGCATCGTTTGTATTGAATCGTGTGAGTGGCGCTTAAGGGTTAGCCCTAGGCAAGGGCCTTAAGTTTTCGGCATTCCTTTCAGGCACCATCGCGGCATGCTCGCAACGCTCTCCATCATCTTCGTTCTCACTTACGCCGCCATCGCGTTAGAGCATCCCTTCAAGATCAATAAATCTGCCACTGCACTCGTGGGTGCGGGTCTGTTATGGACGCTGTATGCCGTGTTGACCGGCGATGCCAAAGTGGTTGGCAACCAGCTCGGCGAATCACTCATGGGCACAGCCCAAATCGTTTTCTTTTTAGTGGGTGCCATGACCATTGTGGAAGTGGTCGATGCGCACAACGGCTTTGAAGTGATCACATCGCGTATCAAAACCACCAGGCTTTCCAGTCTGATTTGGATGGTTGGGTTTGTGACTTTTTTTCTGAGTTCCATTCTGGACAACCTGACGACGACCATCGTGATGGTCTCATTGATGAAACGATTGCTGGACCAACGCGACGACCGCATGTTCTTTGCCGGCATCATCGTCATTGCAGCCAACGCAGGCGGCGCCTGGACACCCATCGGTGACGTCACCACCACCATGCTGTGGATCGGGGGTCAGGTCACGACAGGCGCCATCATGAAGAGCGTGTTTGTGGCCTCTATGGTCAACATGATGGTGCCGCTGGCAGTGACCGCCTACGTGCTGGGCTCGCGTCCGGTTATGGCACCTCCCCGCTCCAATGAAGAGGGACTGGAGACCAGCGCGTTTGAGCGCAACCTCATGTTCATGACCGGTATGTCCATTCTGGTACTGGTACCGGTGTTTAAATCCGTGACCGATTTGCCGCCTTTCATGGGCATATTGTTCGGCTTGGGCTTGCTCTGGATGCTGGGTGATCTGGTGCACCGGCAGGAAGAGGACTTGCGCAAACAGCGACTGACTCTGGCGCGCGCACTGACCCGCATCGACATGAGTTCGGTGGTATTTTTTATCGGCATCCTGCTGGCGGTGGCCGTGTTGGAACACACGCATATCCTGTCCGGCATTGCCACTTGGTTGGAACACACGGTAGGCCGTCAGGACATCATTGTTCTGATCATCGGGCTGGTCAGCGCTGTGGTGGACAACGTTCCATTGGTCGCCGCGTCCATGGGTATGTACGACCTGCAGCAATACCCGCCTGACAGCTTCCTGTGGGAGTTTGTTGCCTATTGCGCAGGCACGGGTGGCTCCATTCTGATCATCGGTTCTGCCGCCGGAGTCGCCGCGATGGGCCTGGAAAGAATTGACTTTGTCTGGTACGCCCGCAAAATCAGCGGACTGGCCTTGATGGGCTATCTGGCGGGCGCACTGTGTTACGTCGTGCAGTACAAGTTGACCCATTGAATTTATTCCGGAGCTGCTATGCAAGCCTTACTCAAACTATCCAAAGCGATCGACGGCCTCAACACCTTTGTCGGCAAATATGTGATCTGGCTCATCCTGGGATCCACGGTGATCAGCGCGGTGAACGCCATCGTTCGCAAAGTATTCAGCATGAGTTCTAACGCCTATCTGGAAGTGCAGTGGTACCTGTTTGCCGCCTCATTTTTGCTAGCGGCCGGATACACGCTTCTCAACGGTGAACATGTCAAAATTGACGTGGTATCGAGCCGCCTGTCCAAACGTACCCAAATCGGCATTGATATCTTCGGCTTTATTGCGTTTCTGATCCCTCTGTGCATTGCCATTCTTTACTTCAGCATCCCGTTTGTAACCAAAGGCTATGCGTCCGGCGAAATGTCCTCCAATGCAGGCGGCCTGATCCGCTGGCCGGTGTATGCCATGCTGCCTTTGGGCTTTGGATTGCTGCTGCTGCAAGCGATGTCAGAACTGGTCAAGCGCATCGCGTTCCTGATGGGTTTGATTGAAGACCCGACGCAGAAAAAAGTCGATAAAACCGCGGAAGAAGAGTTGGCTGAGGCCATATTGAAACAGGCCGAAGACAAGGCTGCGAAAACCAAAGCCGCCTGAGCCCGGAGAACACGATGGAACTCATTACTCAAAACCTAGCACCCGTCATGTTTGCGGGTCTGATCATATTTTTGCTGATGGGCTTTCCGGTCGCGTTCAGCCTGGGCGCCTGCGGCCTGTTTTTCGGCTTTGTCGGCGTGGAAGTCGGTGCCTTGCCGGAAGCGCTCTTGCAAGCCTTACCGCTGCGCATTTTCGGCATCATGCAAAACGATACTTTGCTGGCCATTCCGTTTTTCACACTGATGGGCCTGATTCTGGAGCGCAGCGGCATGGCGGAAGACCTGCTGGAGACCATCGGCCAGTTGTTCGGGCCGGTGCGCGGTGGGCTGGCACTGGCGGTCATTTTTGTAGGCGCATTGTTGGCTGCCACCACGGGCGTGGTGGCAGCGTCCGTGATCTCCATGGGCTTGATTTCTTTGCCCATCATGCTGCGCTACGGCTACGACCGCCGTCTGGCTTCGGGGGTAATTGCAGCATCCGGCACTCTCGCGCAGATCATTCCGCCCTCGCTGGTACTCATCATCCTTGCCGACCAACTGGGTCGCAGCGTGGGCGAAATGTACAAAGGTGCTTTCATCCCCGGTTTCGTACTTACTGCTTTTTACGCCGGTTACGTCATCCTTTTGGCGTTCATCAAACCCAGCTGGGTGCCTGCGCTTCCCATTGAGGCACGCACCTTCAAAGAGGCCAGCGGGCGCAGCGGTAGTGCGTCCTTGCTGATCCTTACCGCTGTGGTGGCAGCTATCGCGACTTACTTCGGCAAACATTACCCGGCGTTTTTAAGCTGGGTCTCCGGCCACGCAGTGGATTCTGCGCCGCAGGACGAAACGATTGTGGTGTCCATGTGTGCGGGCGTCACCCTTGCCTTTGTATTGGCAGTGCTCAACAAAGTTACACGCCTGGGGCTGCTTTCCAAAATGGCAGAGCGCGTCACATTTGTGTTGATTCCGCCTTTGCTGCTGATTTTTCTGGTGCTGGGCACGATTTTCCTGGGCGTGGCAACGCCCACGGAGGGTGGCGCAATGGGTGCACTGGGTGCGCTCATCATGGCTACCTTGCGCAAGCGCTTGAGCTTTGCTTTGCTCAAACAAGCCCTCAACACCACCACCAAACTGTCGTGCTTTGTGGTGTTTATTCTGGTGGGTTCGACCGTGTTCAGCCTGGTATTCCAGGGCGTGGATGGCCAGAAGTGGGTAGAGCATTTGCTCACCGGTCTGCCGGGCGGTCAGCTAGGATTCCTGATTGTGGTGAACGTGCTGATTTTCTTCCTGGCGTTTTTCCTGGACTTCTTTGAACTGTCATTCATCGTGGTTCCGCTCATCGGCCCGGTCGCCGAAAAACTGGGTATCGATCTGATCTGGTTCGGTGTGCTGCTGGGCGTGAATATGCAAACCTCATTCATGCACCCGCCGTTCGGCTTCGCGCTGTTCTACTTGCGCAGTGTGGCACCGGGCAAGGAATACACCGACCGCGTGACCAAAAAGCTGATTGCACCAGTTACCACCATGCAGATTTACATGGGTGCAATTCCCTTTGTGCTGATTCAGATCATCATGGTGGGCCTGATCATCGCCTTCCCCGGCATCGTATCCAGCGGCCTCGATAAGGAAGAAAAGATCGACCTCGACAAAGTTCAACTCGAGGTTCAGGCCGAACCGGCTGCAACTCCGCTGGCACCGGGTGCATCCGCTCCAGGGGCGGACTCCAAGACTGCGGACGAAGACCCGATGAAGGCAATGCAGGACGCCATCGACAAAGACAAAAAATAAACTCCCGCGAAAGCGCATTCGCAATTGATGCGCATAAAGAAGCCCCGTTGATACGGGGCTTCTTTTCTGGGCTGAACGCGACTTATAGCTTTTGGCTTTGCATAAAGTTGTCAAACTTGGCTTCGGTAAAACGGAACCACAGGTTCTGGTCACGGCGGAAAGCCGAATAGTCTTCATAGACTTTTTTCCAGTTCGGGTTCTTGGCGCTGAGTTCGTCATAGAGCGCCATGGACTCTTTGAAAGCCAGATCCAATACATCCTTGGGGAAGGGCAGCACTTTGGTCTTGGCACCTACCAGTTGCTTCAAGGCAGTCGGGTTCTTGGCATCGTACTTGGCCTGCATTTCTACGTGTGCAAAGCTGCAAGCCGCTTCCAGGATCGATTTGTTTTCTGCCGACAACCCTTCGTAGGCCTTGTTGTTGACGAACAGTTCCAGCTGCGGACCGCCCTCCCACCAGCCGGGGTAGTAATAAAACGGTGCAACCTTGTTGAAGCCCAGCTTCTGATCGTCGTAAGGTCCGATCCACTCTGCCGCGTCAATCGTGCCTTTTTCCAGCGCCTGATAAATCTCGCCACCCGGAATGTTCTGAGGCACGCCGCCCATGCGCTCAATAACCTTGCCCGCGAAACCGCCGACACGGAACTTGAGGCCCTTAATATCGGCCACCGACTTGATCTCTTTGCGGTACCAACCACCCATCTGGGCACCGGTGTTGCCCGCCGGGAAATTAACAATGTTGTAGTTCTTATAGAACTCACGCATCAGCTTGAGGCCGTTACCCTCGTACATCCACGCCGTCATCTGGCGGCTGTTCAAGCCAAAGGGAATGGCACAACCCAATGCAAAAGTTTCGTCCTTGCCAAAGAAGTAGTAGGACGCCGTATGAGCGCACTCGACGGTGGCGTTCTGCACGCCATCCACCACACCAAAGGCGGGCATAAGTTCCCCTGCGGCATGGGTTGTGATGGTGAAGCGGCCACTGGAGAGTTCTGTTACCTTGCGGGCAATGCTCTCTGCGGCGCCGAACAGCGTATCCAGAGACTTGGGAAAGCTCGACGCCATACGCCACCGGATGCCGGCAGCCTGTGCATGCACGGCTGGAGCCGCACCCGCAGCCAACACACCGGCAATGCCAGCGTTTTTGATGATTGATCGACGATCCATAAATGTTCTCCGGAAGTTGCTGGAAGAGCGTTTGCCCTGCAGGATTCTATGAACGCGCACACTCGCGCACGGTGGGGGTTTTCCCTTGAAGCGAGTCAGGCTGCGCGTGCGAGCCCACTCGACACAGTGCCAAAGCGTTTGCGGATGGATGCTTCTATGCCCGGTGCGTCGAGCCCTTGCATAGCCAGGAGCTTGGCAGGGTCGCCATGTTCGATAAATGTGTCCGACAGTCCCAGCAGCAGGACCGGAATAGCAATTTCCGCTACCTGTAGAGCTTCAAGTACCGCGCTACCGGCCCCGCCCATGATGGCACCCTCCTCCACCGTCACCAGTGCTTCATGGCCCGCAGCGACTTGCAGCAACAGTTCCACATCCAGCGGCTTGGCCCAGCGCATATCGATCACGGTCGCATCCAGACCCTCCGCACATTGAAGCGCGGGATGCAGCAAGGTACCGAAGGCCAGAATCGCCAGCTTGCTGCCGTTTCTGCGGATCGTGCCTTTGCCAAATGGCGCGCACTCCAGCCCAGGACTTATCGCCGCACCGGCGCCGGCACCGCGCGGATAGCGCACTGCAACCGGATGGTTTTGCGCAAAGGCGGCACTCAACAAACGACGGCATTCGTCTTCATCCGAGGGGCAAGCCACACTCATGTTGGGAATGCAGCGCAAAAAGGGAATGTCATACGCACCCGCATGGGTTGCACCATCAGCACCCACCAGCCCGGCCCGGTCCAGTGCAAACACCACGGGCAGGTTTTGCAAGGCGACGTCGTGAATCAGCTGATCGTAGGCGCGCTGCAAAAAGGTGGAATAGATGGCGACCACGGGCTTTAAGCCCTCGGTCGCCAATCCAGCAGCGAAAGTCACCGCGTGTTGCTCGGCAATGCCGACATCAAAGTAGCGTTCCGGAAAGCGCTTTTCAAAC
Organism: Comamonadaceae bacterium; assembly: GCA_947373605.1. GTDB lineage: Bacteria > Pseudomonadota > Gammaproteobacteria > Burkholderiales > Burkholderiaceae_C > Allorhodoferax. The sequence continues at coordinate 6,359 of CANBYM010000072.1, read as the reverse complement.
TCGACCATGCCCGAACCCTCACGCATGGCAGGCGTAATGCCGACCAGCCGCTTGTCCAATGCGGCCATGTCGCACAGCCACTGGCCGAACACCTGCGTGAAAGTAGTCCTGGGTGCAACCGCGGGCTTTTGCAGGCCCACTGCCAGGTCGAATTTGCCCGGCCCGTGGTATGCCACCGGGTCCGCCTCGGCATTTTTATAGCCCTGCCCTTTTTTCGTAACCACATGCAAAAACTGCGGACCTTTGAGGTCACGGATGTTTTCCAGCGTGGGTATCAAGGAGTTCAGATCGTGCCCGTCAATCGGGCCGATGTAATTGAAGCCAAACTTCTCAAACAAAGTGGCCGGCACCACCAGGCCCTTCGCCTGCTCTTCCAGACGCTTGGCCAACTCAAACAAAGGCGGTGCGCCTTTGAGCACAGTTTTGCCCACGTTTTTAGCGGCGGAGTAAAAATGCCCGCTCATCAGTTGCGCCAGATAGCGGTTTAACGCGCCAACCGGGGGACTGATGCTCATATCGTTGTCGTTGAGTACGACCAGCAATTTGCAATCGGCAATACCGGCATTATTCAGCGCTTCAAAAGCCATACCCGCCGTCAATGCACCGTCTCCGATAATGGCCACCGAGTGACGCTCTTCGCCCTGTATTTTTGCTGCCAGCGCCATACCCAGAGCGGCGGATATGGATGTGCTGGAGTGCGCCGTGCCAAAGGTGTCGAACTCGCTTTCGGCGCGCTGCGGGAAACCGCTGAGGCCACCTAACTGGCGCAGAGTGGACATGCGGTCACGCCTGCCGGTCAAAATTTTGTGCGGATATGTCTGGTGACCCACGTCCCAGACCAACCGGTCACTGGGTGTGTTGAACACATAGTGCAAGGCGATGGTCAGCTCCACCGTACCCAGATTGGAGCTCAAGTGGCCGCCGGTCTTGGACACCGTATCCAACAGATAAGCCCTGAGCTGATCCGCCAGTTCGCCGAGTTGGGCGCGCGGAACCTGACGCAAATCCGAGGGATTGTTTATCAGCTGCAACAACGGGTAGGGATTATTCAACATAAACAATTGTCACTTCAAATTCAATGTCAGTGGCTGCGGTTAACCACCATACTGGCCAACGCAGCGAGGGCGGCCGTATCGGGCAAGCCGCTTTGATTCAAGGCTTGCAGGGCCCGGGCCAGCAAGTCCTTCGCATATTGCTGACTACCGGCAAGCCCCATCAGCGATACATAGGTCGGCTTGTCATTGTCGGCATCTTTGCCGGCGGTTTTTCCCAGCGTGGCTGAGTCTGCAGTCACGTCCAGAATATCGTCCACCACCTGAAAAGCCAGGCCAATGGCTTCCCCATAAGCCGCCAGGGCTGCAAGCACTGCGGCATCAGACGTAGCGCAATGCGCACCCATCAACACACTGCCCTTAAGCAATGCTCCGGTTTTGAGCTGGTGCATGGTGCGCAGTTGTGCCTCGTCCAAGCGTATGCCGACACTGGCCAGGTCAATCGCCTGCCCACCTGCCATGCCGGCGCTACCCGCTGCGCGCGCCAACAAACTGCACAAACGCGCCTGTACTGCTGAGGGCACCGAATCATCCAACGGAGTGAGTAATTCAAAGGCCAGCGCTTGCAGGGCATCACCCGCCAGCAAAGCACCCGCCTCACCAAACTGCACATGCACAGTGGGTTTGCCGCGACGCAGGACATCGTTGTCCATGCAAGGCATGTCATCGTGCACCAGCGAATAGGCATGAATGAGTTCAACGGCACACGCTGACCGCAGGGCACCTACACAGCCCGACGCCGTTTCATCGCCATGCACGGCCTCATAGGCAGCCAGCACGAGCAGCGGACGCAGGCGCTTACCTCCGTCCAGCACGGCATAACGCATGGCACTGACAAGATTTTCAGGAGCCACATGCCCGCCGGGAACGGCCGGGGAGACGACCCAGGCACTCAGTGCATCCTCTACCACCGCGAGCTGGGTCTCCATCCAGCGCGGCAAATCAAAACCAGCGGTCATACCTGCGGCTTCCAGCTTTTGAGCACGCCGTCATCGAGCACCTTGATCTGCTCTTCCACCGACTGTAGGCGCTCTTTGCAAAACTGCATGAGCACGGTCGCACGCTGGTACCCGGCAAGTAATTGCTCCAGCGGCACTTCACCCGACTCCAGCCGCTCGGCAATCTGGTCCAGCTCTTTCATGGCGGCCTCATAGGTCGGGGGCAAATCAGCAGCGACGGTAGCTTTGGTGGAGGCTTCAGAATTTCCGGAACTGGCGATAGCCTTGGGCATAGGGGGTGTATGGAGTTAATTGGGGGTTGGTTTTCGTTTCATTTTAGGCCCTTCACTGGTGGGCTCGGCCAACGGTTCATGGCGCAGGTAGAATCAGCTTCCCGTGTTGGTGCCCGGGCATTTTGAGGGCGCCAGCGTTCCTTAGTCATTGCGCGCGAGCGCGCACCTCCCTGTGGGGAGTCTTTAGGTCAGGTCACCCATGTCTGATTTAAGTCTTCAACTGCAGCAGGCGTATAGCCCACTTCCAGTTTCAAGCTATTTTGATCCGGCGCTTTTTGCGCGGGAAATGCAACAAATTTTCAAAGCAGGGCCGCGCTATGTGGGTCACGCTTTGGGTGTGCCGCGCGTGGGCGACTACTACGCGCTGGCCCATGAAGGCGAGGGCCGCGCGTTGGTGCGCAATGCAGGTGGCATTGAACTCATCAGCAATGTATGCCGCCACCGCCAGGCTGTCATGCTCAAAGGGCGCGGTTCGCTGACCCACGTGGACAACAAGGTCGTCAGCGGCAATATCGTCTGCCCCCTGCACCGCTGGACTTACAGCGGCGCCCACAGCGGCACTGGCGGCGCGCAAAGTGGCACCTTGCTGGGTGCGCCCCACTTTGCACACGACCCATGTCTGAACCTCAACAACTATCCATTGCAGGAGTGGAACGGCTTGCTGTTCGAGGCCGGTGGCCCCGATGTCGCTGCTGACCTTGCCCAGCTGGGCCCCAAGGCCGAGCTGAGTTTTGATGGCTATGTACTGGACCGGGTAGAGATGCACCCGTGCAATTACAACTGGAAGACCTTTATCGAGGTTTATCTGGAGGACTACCACGTCGGCCCCTTTCATCCGGGTCTGGGGCAGTTTGTCACCTGCGACGATTTGCGCTGGGAGTTCAAAGACAACTATTCGGTGCAAACCGTGGGTGTTGCCAACCGCCTGGGCAAAGCCGGAAGCCCTGTGTATGAACGTTGGCACAAAGAGTTGCTGCAATACCGCAACGGTGTTCCGCCGCACTACGGGGCGATCTGGCTGACTTACTACCCGCACATCATGGTGGAGTGGTATCCGCACGTGCTTACCGTCTCCACACTGCATCCCACAGGACCGAATTCCACCATGAACATGGTGGAGTTTTATTACCCGGAAGAGATTGCCGCTTTCGAGCGCGAATTTGTCGAAGCACAGCAGGCCGCCTACATGGAGACCTGCGTGGAAGACGACGAAATCGCCGAGCGTATGGACGCCGGGCGCGCCGCCTTGCTCAAACGTGGCGACAACGAAACCGGCCCCTACCAAAGCCCCATGGAAGACGGCATGCAGCACTTCCACGAGTGGTATCGCCAGAAGATGGCGGCTGTGTAATCGCGGCTAACTGATGGGCGCTTTATGGATGGTTCTGGCGGCGTTTTTCTTCTCCACCATGGCAATGGGCGTGAAGATGGCGTCGCACAGCTTCGGACTCTTCGAGCTGGTCTTTTTTCGCGGCTTCATCAGCATACTTTTTATGGGAACGGTCATGCGCGTGCGCGGCACCGCGCTGCACACGCCGGTGCCAATGATGCATCTCACCCGCAACGTGGCGGGCGTTATGTCGCTGAGTTCCTGGTTTTATGCCATTGCCCATCTGCCACTGGCTACGGCCATGACACTCAATTACATGAGCAGCGTTTGGGTAGCAGCTTTCATCATCGGCGGTGCGCTCTTGTATGGCAAGGCAGAAAAACAGGGGCCGCTGTTGTTCACCGTCTTAATGGGCTTTGCCGGTGTAGTGCTCACCCTTCGCCCCACGTTTGATCACGACCAGTTGTTTGCCGGTGTGATCGGGCTCATGTCGGGCATGGGCTCAGCTCTGGCCTACATGCAAGTTGCCGCGCTGGGACGGTTGGGTGAACCCGATGAACGAACCGTGTTTTATTTTTCCATCGGCACCTGTACGGTGGGCCTGATAGGTATTGCCTTTAACGGCATTACGCCATGGGGCGAAGTGCGCTGGCAGGATGCGGCGTGGATTGTGCCGATCGGCGTTCTGGCCTCGTTGGGCCAGTGGTGCATGACGCGTGCCTACCGCAAGGGCGCGACGCTGGTGGTGGCAAGCATGCAGTATTCGGGCATAGTTTTTGCGTCTGTCTACAGCATTACGCTATTTGGCGACCACATCGCGCCCATGGGTTGGCTGGGCATCGCCGTCATCATGACCAGCGGTGTGATGGCCACGCTGATACGCGCCAAAGTGATGCCTGGCACGCCTGCGGAAGACCACTGAATCACTTCACGGTATTTGAGTCTACTCCGCTCAGCCGCGACAGTTGGCATTCCAACAAATCGCAATGTGTCCCATAAATGAAATCCTTCGAAAAGGAAATGAATATGTGCACGCCATTACCTCGCAAGAAAATTATCCCTTTGCCCGGCGAAGGACCTGAAGATGTCGTTGTCGATCGCGAAGGCAATTTCGTTGTTGGCTTAAATGATGGCCGCGTCCTTCGTGTCAACCCACTAAACGGCTCCGCACAGGAACTGGTCAACACCGGGGGCCGGCCGCTCGGACTTGAAGTCTTAGCAAACGGGCACATCCTGATTTGTGACAGTCCCAAGGGGCTGCTCGATCTCGATCCTGGCAATTGACAAATTCGAACACTGGTGCACGAGTATGCGGGACGGCCATTGGCTTTTTGCAGCAATGTGGTCGCTGCACAGGACGGAACCATTTATTTCAGTGTTTCCAGTACGCGCTACACCATCCACGACTGGCGCAGGGACATCGTAGAGAACCTGCCGACCTGAGGGCTGTTTCGCCTTTACGCGGATGGACGGATTGAACAGCTTCTGGGCAGCTTGATGTTCGCCAACTGCCTTGCATTGGCGGCAGACGAATCGTGGATCATCGTTGCCGAAACCGGTCGCCATCGACTGCGCCGTTTTTGGCTGAAGGGCACCAAAGCTGGAAAATCGGAGACTTTCGCTGACTTGCCAGGGTTCCCGGACAACTGCTCCAAGAGCGCAGATGGACTGATCTGGGCTGCGATCGCTGCGCCAAAGAATCCTGCGGTCGAGAAGGTGCATCAAATGCCGATGCTATTGCGCAAGATCGTCGCGCGCCTGCCCCAGGCAATTCAACCAAAGCCGCATAAGGTGGCCTGGGTCATGGCTTTCGATGCAAATGCCAACGTAGTCCACGACTATTGCTGGAGCGACGGTGACTACAGTATGGGAACCGGCGTATGCCAGCATGGTGGAACGGTGTATCTGAGCAGTCTGTCCGAAAAATCGATACTTGCCTTTGACTTGCCGTCCAAAAGGTAATCGCCAGCCAAACCGCTAAAAAATTGCTGAGTGGGGTAAGCTCGCTCTAACTGTCCCGCAACTTTTTGAGTGTTTCCCGTTTTGCCGCAATCACTTCGCTACTCCTGGATATCGCTGGCCCTTGTCAGTCTAGTCCTGGCCCTGATCTTGAGCGTTTTCAAACTGCCCGCAGGCACGCTGCTGGCTTGCATGCTGGCAGGCATGTTGTATTCGGCGCGCGGCGCACCGCTGCGCATTCAACCCCGTTTGTTCGTGCTGGCGCAGGGTCTGCTGGGCTGCCTGATTGCTAAAACACTTGAGTTGCATGTGCTGGCCAAAGTCGCCAGCGACTGGCCGATTTTCTTGTCTATTGCCTTGTGCGTGCTTGCCAGCAGCTCAGGACTGGGCTGGTTGCTGATGCGCAGCAATGTGTTGCCCGGCACGACCGCCATCTGGGGTCTCGCTCCGGGCGCTGCGTCGGCGATGGTGCTGATGGCGGAGGACTATGGTGCCGATGTGCGGCTGGTTGCGTTTATGCAATACCTGCGGGTGGTGATCGTTACCGCTGTCGCGTCGCTGGTGGCGCACCTGTGGGTGCAGCACACGGCTGCGCCTGTGCCGCAACCGCAGTGGCATTTCGTTATCAGTCCGCTGAATCTGGCGTTGACCTTGTTGATTGCATTCGGTGGCGCAACCTCAGCGCGCCTGCTCAAGCTTCCGGGCGGGCCACTGCTGGTGCCCATGGTGTTGGCCATTGCCTTTCAAAACTGGAGTACGGCGCAACGCGAGTTGCCGCATTGGCTGC
>CANBYM010000071.1 GCA_947373605.1 Comamonadaceae bacterium | reverse complement strand
CCACCTTTTTCGCAAACTGCGCCAGTTCAATGGCTTCTTTGGTCGAGTTTGCACCGCAACCCGCCATGATGGGTACACGCCCGGCAGCCTGTTCCACCGAAACACGAATAATTTCGCAGTGTTCTTCGACGCTGACAGTGGGGGACTCGCCGGTGGTGCCTACGACACCAACGCAATCAGTTCCCTCTGCAATGTGCCAGTCAATCAGTTTTCGCAATGCCGGATAGTCCACGGAACCATCGTCCAGCATGGGGGTGATCAAAGCAACAATGCTGCCGCGAATCGGGCCTTTGGGAGAATTCATTTCAAACCAGTTCTTTGGTAAAAGGGCATTCTAACTAGAGTGCGTAGCGTACCGCCGTGCCAGGCGTTGTCGCCAATGAGGGCTGCTTAACCGCTGCAATGCGTTGAACAAAGCGTTCTGGAGCAGCCAGAAACCCATTCTCATAGCCCACGATGCGCAACCCCGCACAGATATGTAGCAGTTCGCCGTCGCGCAGCAGAAAATCCGGCCGGGCAGGGCGCCCCACGGTCTCGTTACCGGCAGTAAAAGTTTCGTAAATCAGCACACCATTTGGTGCCAGACTGGCCAACAGTGTTTCCATCAGGGGGCGCCACAAGTAGTTGGTGACAATCACCGCATCGAACTGTTGTGGCGATCCGGATGCCATCAATGGCCACGGCCTTTGTTCAATATCCGCTTCAATTAATGTGGTAAGGGGCACTTTTTCCCGGACCTGCCGAATGTCCCTGTCTACGCCGTACACGGCATGGCCATGATCACTAAACCACTTTAAATGCCGGCCGCTGCCGCAGGCTACATCCAGTATCCGGGCATCTGGCCGCAAAAGTCCTGTCCAGCGGACAACCCATGAGGATGGCGCGGAAACGCCGTGTGGTTCGCTGGTCATGCAAAAGCGCCCGTCAAAAACAAGTCCATAACTGCGAAGATAGTTGCACGAGAAAGTCCGGTTGCAGGTACAAACAAAAAACACCCGCCAGGCACAATGCTGCGGCTAGCGTCAATACAGCGCGCAAGGACAGTTTGATTGTCTTAGGCATGGGAAGAATGCATGCCGTTCGCGCTGCGTTCGATCGCGAGCTCGCGAACCGGCAAATTGACCAGCGCCGCAAACACGCCCAGTGCAATGCTGATGTACCAAACAACGTCATAACTGCCCGACTTGTCGTAAAGGTAACCGCCCAGCCAAACGCCGGTAAACGACCCGACCTGATGGCTGAAAAACACAAAACCGCTGAGCATCGATAAATGCTCTACGCCGAAAATCTGGGCGACTGTGCCGGTGGTAACCGGCACCGTAGAGAGCCAAAGAAGTCCCATCGCACTACAAAAAAGATACACCGTGAGCGGCGAGACCGGAATAAATACAAAAAGGGCAATCGCTGCCGAGCGGGCTAGGTAAATGCCGGCAAGGATTTTCGGCTTGGCAAATTTTTGCCCCAGCACACCTGCGACGTAACTCCCGAACACATTGAAAAGGCCGATCAGCGCCAGGCCGTAACTGGCCACCTGCGGCGAAAGGCCTTTGTCCTTGAGGTAACTGGGCATGTGCACACCAATGAACACCAAATGAAAGCCACACACAAAGTAGCCGGCCATCAGAAGTTGAAAGCTCGGGTATTTGATCGCCTCCGACAGTGCTTGCGCAATGGATTGTTGGCGGCGTACCGGAGCACTGCCGCTAAAGCCCGGCTCGCGTAGACCCCAGGCCAGCGGAACAATCAGCAACGCACTGAGGCCCAGGAAAGACAGCGCTTCCTGCCAACCGAAGCGGGTAATTAAAAAACCCTCGGTCGGAACCATCAAGAACTGACCGAATGAGCCCGCAGCCGCGGCGACCCCCATAGCCCAAGAGCGCTTTTCAGCGCTGACATTGCGCCCGATGATTCCGTAGACCACGGCATAAGTAGTTCCCGCCTGTGCGATACCAATGAGCATTCCGGTGGACACTGTAAACAGCAATGGCGTACCCGAGTGCCCCATGCCGTAGAGTCCCAAAGCATAGAAAACGGCTCCGACAACCAGCACTTTGGACGCGCCGAACCTGTCGGCGGCCATGCCGGCAAAGATTCCGGAAAAGCCCCAGACCAGGTTTTGAATGGCAATGGCAAACGCAAATGTTTCCCGACTCCAGCCATTGGATTGGGTGATGGGTTGCAGCCATAAGCCAAAACCGTGGCGCACGCCCATAGAAATAGTGACGATTGTTGCGCCGCACACAAGAAGTTGGGTCAACGACAGGCTGGCGGGGGTTTTGGACATGGGCCTAACTGTAGCCAAATTGCGATCTCAATTCGTTGCTGGTGGCGACTTCCTACCATGCAAAGATCATTAAAACGCTGGCGGCCTGTGGTTGTATACAGGCTTTTTCAATTCGACGACTACAATGCGCGCCTATGTCAGTCAAACCAAACTCCGAATATTCTGAAGGTTCCATCCGGGTTCTTAAGGGCCTGGAGCCTGTCAAGCAACGTCCGGGCATGTACACCCGCACGGATAACCCACTGCACGTCATTCAGGAAGTTCTGGATAACGCCGCCGACGAAGCGTTGGCCGGACACGGTAAAAAAATCAAGGTTTGCCTGCACAGCGATGGCTCAGTCTCTATCGAAGACGACGGGCGTGGCATTCCCATTGGTATGCACCCGGAAGAAAAAGCGCCGGTGATCGAATTGGTGTTTACCCGCCTGCACGCCGGTGGCAAGTTCGATAAGGGCAAGGGCGGCGCCTACAGTTTTTCCGGCGGTTTGCATGGTGTGGGGGTCAGTGTGACCAACGCATTGGGCAAGCGCCTGGAGGCCACCAGCTACCGCGAGGGCGCGGTAGCCCGCATCGTGTTTGAGGGCGGCGACGTGACTGAGGCCCTGCAGGTACGCAAGGCCGGTGAAGGGGACCGCAAATCCGGCACTACCGTGCGCGTCTGGCCCGACGCCAAGTATTTTGAGTCCGCCGTCCTGCCCATGGCCGAGCTTACCCATTTGCTGCGTAGCAAAGCGGTGCTGATGCCCGGCGTTACCGTGACGCTGTTGAACGAAAAGTCCAAAGAGACGCAGACTTGGGCTTACAAAGGTGGCCTGCGTGACTATTTAATGCAGACGCTCAATGGCGATCCTGTCATTCCACTGTTTGACGGCGAAGGCTTTGCCGACAGCCAGAGCGACAACTTTGCCGAAGGCGAGGGCGCCACGTGGTGCGTTGCCTTCACTGAAGAAGGCCAGTCGGTGCGCGAAAGCTACGTTAACCTGATCCCCACCAGCGCGGGCGGCACCCACGAGAGCGGTTTGCGTGATGGCCTTTTTAATGCGGTAAAGAGCTTTATTGAGCTGCATTCCTTGCTACCCAAGGGCGTCAAGCTCATGCCCGAAGACGTGTTTGCACGCGCCAGCTACGTGTTGTCGGCCAAAGTGTTGGACCCGCAGTTTCAAGGCCAGATCAAGGAGCGGTTGAACTCCCGTGACGCGGTCCGTTTGGTGTCAAGCTTTGTGCGCCCGGCGCTGGAGCTGTGGCTGAACCAGCACGTGGACTATGGCAAAAGGCTGGCCGAACTGGCCATCAAAGCGGCCCAAACCCGCCAGCGGGCCGGGCAGAAGGTCGAAAAGCGCAAGAGCTCGGGTGTGGCAGTTTTGCCCGGCAAGCTGACGGACTGTGAAAGCAAAGACATTGCGTACAACGAAGTGTTTCTGGTCGAAGGTGATTCGGCAGGCGGCAGCGCCAAAATGGGCCGCGACAAAGAGAACCAAGCCATCCTGCCCCTGCGCGGCAAAGTCCTTAATACCTGGGAAGTGGACCGTGACCGGCTGTTTGCCAACACCGAAATCCATGACATTTCAGTCGCAATCGGGGTCGATCCGCATGGCCCTAACGACACGCCCGATTTGAGCGGCCTGCGTTATGGCAAGGTCTGCATCCTGAGCGATGCTGACGTGGACGGCTCGCATATTCAGGTGTTGCTGCTGACCCTCTTTTTCCGGCATTTCCCGAAGCTTATCGAGTCCGGCAACGTGTTCATTGCCCGTCCGCCACTTTTTCGCGTGGATGCACCTGCCCGCGGCAAAAAGCCGGCGAGCAAAGCCTATGCGCTGGACGACGGGGAACTCACTGCCATTCTGGACAAGCTGCGCAAAGAAGGGGTGCGCGAAGGCGCGTGGAACATCAGCCGCTTCAAAGGTCTGGGCGAAATGAATGCTGAGCAATTGTGGGACACCACGCTCAACCCGGATACCCGCAGACTGCTACCGGTGACTTTGGGTGCCATCGACTTCGGCCAAACCGAGTTGCTGATTACCAAGTTGATGGGCAAAGGTGAAGCGGCCGCCAGGCGCGAATTGATGGAAATTCACGGCGATTCCGTGGAGGTCGACGTTTGATCCCGCGCGAAGGAGTCCAGCGATTGTTTAATTGGCGATTTGTAACGCGTGCTCTGGGGCTGGCCTTGCTCGCTATAGCCCTGCAAGCGCACGCGGCGGTGGTTTCTGACACGGAAGAGGCCAGCGCAGTCCAAGTTCCGCTGGCAGACAGCCTGGCAACCCAAAGCGCAGATGCGCCGCTCTCCGAGCCGGTTGCGGTGTTATCCGCCGCAGCGCAAAACGTGATCCAGTTTTTTGAGTCGGTGCCGGGTGCCAAAGCGGTGGAGGAGCACCTTCGTGAGGCCGCTGAGCTACATGGAGTTGATTTTTATTTACTGCAGGCGCTGATTGCCACCGAGTCCGGTTTTAACGTACGCGCGCTTTCAAACCGGGGTGCCGTGGGCCTGATGCAAATCATGCCGACGACAGCCGCTAGGATGGGCCTATCGGGTGACAAGAAGAATCCCATCCGAAAAAAGTTGCAGGACCCGCAAACCAATATCCAATACGGGACCAAGTATTTCGCCACGATTCAGAACATGTTTACCGGTCGTCTGGATCTGGCATTGGCCGCCTACAACGCGGGCGAGGGCGCGGTACAACGGGCAGGCAACCAGATTCCCAATATCAATGAGACCCGCAACTTTGTGAAAAAAGTGACGGACATTTACACCAGCCTCAAGGCACGTGCTTTGGCGCAAATCCTCCCGGGCACGCCGGTGGCTGAACCCGCAGCCAATACCGCCGTGAGTTTGCCGCCGGTGCCTGTAATTCAATAATTGTTTTGAGCGATGACTGACCAACCCACCCTGGAATTTGCAACGCCGCCGGGCGACGACCAACTCAATCTGGCCACCTACGCACAGCGCGCCTATCTGGAGTACGCGCTCTCGGTTGTCAAAGGCCGCGCATTGCCCGACGCCTGTGACGGGCAAAAACCCGTGCAGCGCCGGATTTTGTATTCCATGTCCCGCATGGGGCTGGGTTTTGGCGGGGCCAATGGCAACACCGGTGCCAAACCCGTTAAGAGCGCACGCGTGGTGGGCGACGTGCTGGGTCGTTTTCATCCGCACGGTGATCAGGCGGCTTACGACGCACTGGTGCGTATGGCTCAGGATTTCTCGCAGCGTTATCCGCTGATTGACGGTCAGGGTAACTTCGGCAGCCGTGATGGGGATGGTGCAGCAGCCATGCGCTATACCGAAGCGCGGCTGGCCAAAATCACAACCTTGCTGCTGGATGAAATCGATCAGGGCACGGTGGATTTTCAGCCCAACTATGACGGCTCTACCGAAGAGCCACGCCAATTGCCAGCGCGCCTGCCGTTCTCGCTTCTCAATGGTGCCAGCGGTATTGCAGTCGGTCTGGCGACCGAGATTCCGAGCCATAACCTGCGCGAAATCGCCGATGCCTGTGTGGCCCTCATCAAGACGCCTGCACTTAGTGACGAAGAATTGTTTACGCTGGTGCCGGGGCCGGACTATCCCGGCGGCGGGCAAATCATCAGCCCCGCAAGCGATATTGCCGACGCGTACCGCACGGGACGGGGCTCACTCAAATGCCGCGCACGTTGGAAGATTGAAGACATGGCACGCGGCCAGTGGCAATTGGTGGTCACCGAGCTGCCCCCGGGCGTGAGCAGCCAGCGGGTGTTGGAAGAAATTGAAGAGCTGACCAACCCCAAGGTCAAGGCCGGCAAAAAGGCTTTGTCGCAAGACCAGACCCAACTCAAAGCCAGCATTTTGTCGGTGCTGGATGTGGTGCGCGACGAGTCCAGCAAGGACGCGGCAGTTCGACTCGTGTTTGAGCCCAAGACCAGCCGTATTGAACAGCAGGAGTTGATTACTGCCTTGCTGGCCCACACCAGTCTGGAGACGTCGTCGCCCGTGAACCTGACGATGGTGGGGCTGGATGGCCGACCCACGCAGAAGTCGCTACGCCAGATGCTGCAGGAGTGGATCACATTCCGCCAAAGCACCATCGAACGACGTTCACGCCATCGTCTGGGCAAAGTACTGGACCGCATCCATATCCTTGAAGGCCGTCAGTTGGTGTTGCTCAACATCGATGAGGTGATTGCAATCATCCGCCAGAGCGATGAACCCAAGGCCGCGCTGATTGCGCGCTTCCGTTTAAGTGATCGTCAGGCGGAGGATATTCTTGAAATCCGGCTGCGACAGCTGGCACGGCTGGAAGCCATCAAGATCGAGCAGGAGCTTGCTGAGTTGCGCACCGAGCAGGGCAAGCTCGAAGAAATCCTCAACAGCCCCGCCACATTGCGCAGGCTGATGACCAAAGAAATTGAGGCCGATGCCAAGACCTTCGCCGACCCGCGCCGCACCTTGATTCAGACCGAGAAAAAAGCCGTGGCAGAGGTCAAGGTGGTTGACGAACCGGTGACCGTGGTGGTCAGTGAAAAGGGCTGGGTGCGCACCCGTACCGGTCATGGACATGAAGCCTCTGCATTCGCATTCAAAGCGGGCGACGGGCTGTACGGCACGTTTGAATGCCGCAGCGTGGACACCTTATTGGTGTTCGGCTCCAACGGGCGCATTTACTCGGTGGTCGTGTCACTTTTGCCCGGCGGCCGTGGCGACGGGCAACCCGTGACCACGCTTATTGAGCTGGAAGCGGGTACCCAGATCCTGCATTATTTTGCCGGCCCGGCCAGCGCCAAGCTTCTGCTCAGCAGCACCGGCGGCTATGGTTTCATAGCCAATGTGGATAACATGATTTCGCGCCAGAAGGCCGGCAAGGCATTTGTGGGCTGCAATTCGGGCGAGACGCTGTGCCGTCCCTCGCTGGTGGCCGGTGCACAAGGTAAGGTTGTCACGGCGGGAACTGCCGCTGCCACTGTGGCTGCGGCAACCCACGTGGCGTGCGCCTCTACGGGCGGCCGCATTCTGACGTTTGAAATTGCGGAATTGAAGGCTATGGCTAACGGCGGGCGCGGTCTCATGCTCATTGACCTGGAGCCCAAAGACACGCTGGCCGGTGCTGCGGCATACACCCGCAGCATTCGCATTGAAGGCATTGGCCGTGGTAGCAAAGCGCGCGATGAGACCCTGGAAATTCGCAGCCTAAACAACGCCCGTGCGGTGCGTGGTCGCAAGGGCAAAGCCGCAGATCTGGGTTTCAAGCCCGTGTCGATTATTCGCGTCGAATAAGCCGCGCGATCCACACCGTGGCTATCACATCGCCCTTGGAGATGATTGTTGCCGGTGGCGGCATTGGCGGTCTGGCGACTGCACTCTCGGCTGCGCGTGCGGGCATGAGCGTGCAGTTGCTGGAGCAGGCGGCAGAATTTTCCGAAGTCGGCGCGGGCATACAGCTCGGACCCAACGCAGTGCGGGTGCTCCAGTCCATGGGCGTCGGGCCAGCGCTGGCGCAGGTATCTGCGAGACCATTACGTCTGGAAGTTCGCAACGCTGTAAGTGCGGAATTGTTGGGTGTGCTGCCTTTGGGCGATACCGCGCTGTCGCGATACGGCGCAGACTACCTGACCGTGGCGCGCGCTGATTTGCAGGACTTGCTTTTGCGGGCCGCGCAAGCGCACAGCAACGTGAAATTACATCTGAACGCGCTGCTGAATCATGTCGAGCAGTACGCTGATGCGGTGCACGTCAGAACCACAAGCGGTTTGGCGCTGCAAGGCAATGTACTGGCCGGTGCCGATGGCTTGTGGAGCCGCGTGCGCCCGTATGTGTCCGGTTCAAGTGCTCCGCGCGTCACCGGCCATTTGGCCTACCGGGCCATGGTCCCGCAAAACCAGTTGCCGCAGCATCTTCGTTCGCAGCTTGTCACCGCATGGATGGGGCCGGATTTTCATGCGGTTCAGTACCCCGTGCGCGGTGGCGACTGGCTCAACATGGTGGTCATCGTCCACGGCCGTGTGAATGGTGACGCGACCGGCTGGGATTACCAGGCCAACGCGGCCGACTTGCGCGGCCACCTGAAGGGCGCGGGTGGAACATTGCGTGAGCTGCTGTTTGCCGTGGACGCGTGGCGCCTGTGGCCGCTGTTTGACCGTCCGCCTATGGCCTCCGCCGCTGAACATTCACGCGGCCATATTGCACTGGTAGGCGACGCTGCGCATCCTATGCGGCCTTATTTAGCGCAGGGCGCCGGTATGGCGATTGAAGATGCTGCAGCGCTGGCGCAGTGTTTGTCTTCGCACGCTGGTAATGTGCTCGTGGCATTGCAAGCATTTGCCACTTCACGCTGGCAGCGCAATGCGCGTGTGCAGGCGCGCGCCATTCGCAACGGTGAAATTTTTCATCTGCAGGGCCCCATGAGGTGGGGACGCGATGTGGTGCTGAAGGTACTTGGGCGGCGTCTCCTGGACGTGCCCTGGCTTTACTTCGGTCCATAAGGCCAGCCTGCATGAGTCCGCGTGTTGTTTCGGCCTTATCCTACAAAGTGGTTGCTGGATACTCAAAAACAACATTCAAGAGGCAAGCCATGCAAATCCCATTCTCTGCTTTGCGCCACTTCCGTTCCCGCTTCCATTTCGGGCTAGCCCGCATCCCCGTCTTGCTACTGACTGCTGGTCTGTTAACAGCCTGTGCTTTGGGCAGCCAGCCCAAAATGACGGATGCGTCTGCGCTGGATCGCATTCAGAACGTGGTGATCATTTATGCCGAGAACCACAGCTTTGACAATATGTATGGCATGTTCCCGGGTGCCAACGGCATCAGCCGTGCCGCGCCTGAACATACCCTGCAACTCGACCACGATGGCACACCATTGAAAGAACTGGTTGTGTTCGACCCCGACGGCAAGCCCGACCCTAAATACCCGCGCATGCCCAATGCGCCGTTTCGCATCGATGCGCCGCCGGTCAGCCGTCCGCCAACCCAAATTGTGTACAGCCCTACGCATTTGTTCTACCAAAACCAGGAGCAAATCAACGGGGGCAGGAATAACCAGTTTGCCGCCATGTCGGCGGTGGGTGGCTGGACCATGGGCCATTGCGACGGCAGCCAATTCCGCATGTGGCAGTGGGCCAAAGAGTACACACTGGCCGACAACTTTTTCATGGGTGCCTTCGGCGGCTCCTACCTGAACCACCAGTACCTCATCTGTGCCTGTGCACCGAAGTTTGACAGCGCGCCCGACTATATGAGGGCCAAGCTCGACGCTGGCGGCAAGCTGCAAAAGCGCTCAGGTTCCCCAAGCGCGAATGACAGTGCGGTGAGCCTGGTCAGCGGCAATGGCGGGCAGGTCACGCCGGATGGGTATTCCATCAACACTACCCAACCGCCATACCAGCCCAGCGGCATTACGCCACCACCAGCTGGAGACGGGTCGCTGGCCAACCCGGCGGGCGTGAGCCGTGGCAGTGGCAATCCGGATCTGCCATTGCCGCCCCAAGCCGCCAAGACCATCGGCGATACCTTGTCCGCCAAAGGCGTGAGCTGGGCCTGGTTTGCAGGCGGCTACCAGCTTGCGCTGGCCGATGGCATGCAGGACCCGGCTGCGCCACGCAAAGTGATTTACACCCGCGCACCGGATTCACCCAACTTCCAGCCGCACCACCAGCCGTTTAACTACTTTGCTCAGTTTGCACCCGGCACCGCTGCTCGCGTGCAGCATCTGCAAGACGGTGAGGTGTTTTTTCGCGCGATTGACGCGGGCACCTTGCCGCAGGTCAGTTTTTACAAGCCCGCCGGAGGCGACACCCAGCACCCCAGCTATACCGATGTCATGACGGGCGATAACCATATCGCCAATCTGCTGGACAAGCTCAAGGCTAGCCTGCAATGGAAGAATATGCTGGTCATCGTGACCTATGACGAAAATGGTGGTTACTGGGACCATGTGCCGCCGCCCTCCGCTACCGGAATGGCAGACCGTTTCGGTCCCGGCACGCGTATTCCGGCCTTGTTGATCGGCCCCACGGTGAAAAAAGGCTTTGTGGACTCCACGTCTTACGACACCGGCTCCATTCTTAAATTGCTGACTCGCCGCTTCGACTTGGAGCCCCTGCCGGGCGTGCGCGCGGGAGTCGGTGACCTAGCGCCAGCCTTAGTGGCCCTGCCATAGCGACTGCATCGCCGACTCAAATTGCGCTTCAATGGGTGTCTGCTGCAGGTGTTGTCCGTTCACAATCACCTGCCGCCCACCCACGTATACGTCGCGCACAGCGGAGTTGTCGCAGGCAAACATAGCGGCGTCCAGCAGGTGGGTGTCGGGCATGCCCAGCAAGCCGGGTGATTGCCCATCGAGCACCACCATGTCAGCGCGGGCAGTGCGGCATAGGCCCCATTGCGTTTGACCGGCGGCGCGGGCACCTGCGTTCAATGCTGCGTCAAATAGGCGCGCAGCCGTGGCACTTTGCCCCGTGGCGGGCGATGCGCATACATTGCGCCGTTGCAGTTTCAGGCGCTGGCCGTATTCCAGCCAGCGCAGCTCTTCCATGGCGTTGCGGCACACGTGGCTGTCGGAGCCGATGGCGATGGGCACACCCGCGCCCAGCCAAGCCGGTAAATCGGCAATGCCATCACCCAGATTGCCCTCTGTGCTGGGGCATATCACAACGCCTGCGCCAGTGCGCCCCACAGCGTCAATCTCTGCTGCCTCAGCGTGAGTGGCGTGAACCAACTGCCAGCGCGCATCCATAGCTACGTTGTTACACAGCCATTCAATCGGACGCTGACCGGTATGGCTGAGGCCGTCGCGCACCTCCTGCATTTGCTCAGCCACATGGATGTGCACAGGGATGTCATGTGTTTCCACACGCAGCATCAAGGCGTGGATCGAATGGGGTGAGGCTGCGCGCAGCGAGTGGATCGACACGCCCGCATTGACTAGGGCCCGACCGGCATGCTCCACGCTGCGCTGAAGGTCGGCAACAAAGTCCGGCGTTCCGGCAAAGCGGCGTTGGTCATCGCGCAGTGCCGGCTTGTCGAAGCCGGCGCGTTCGTACAACACGGGCAACACCGTTAGTCCCAGTCCAGCATCGGCTGCGCCATCAGCCACCGCCCAGGCCATGGTGGCGGGGTCGTCGTACTGCGCGCCGTCCTGCGCGTGGTGCAGGTAATGGAATTCGCAGACCTGCGTATAGCCCCCTTGCAGCATCTCCACGTACAACTGCGCCGCAACCGCGCGCATTTGTGCCGGTGTAATGCGTAGCGCTACGCCGTACATGTGGTCGCGCCAGGACCAGAAGTCATCCGCGTCCGAATCGCGCCGCTCAGACAGGCCGGCAAACGCCCGTTGAAAAGCATGGCTGTGCGCATTGACCATTCCCGGCAATACCGGTCCGCGAAGCACCGTGGCATGTTCAGGGGCAGTGTGTATGCCGCTGCTGATGCAGGTAAAACGTCCCGCGCCGTCGACTTCCAGGCAAACGCCGCGTTGCCATGCGCCGCTTATCCACGCGAGTGGTGCCCAGAAAATTTGATGAGAGCTTTGCGCGTTCATTGCGGCCGCCAATCAACCATGGTTTGCACTAGCACTTTGAGCACCGCGGTAATGCCCGCCACGCGCTTTGCGTCAAGCAAGAACGGAGCCTCTTCCTGCATATAGCAGCGCCAGCACATCTCGAGTTGAATCGCATGCACATTTTCAGTGGTGCGGCCATAGTGGCGGGTGATGTGCCCGCCTTTGAATCGGCCGTCCACCACGTGGGTGTAGCCGCTCTGACCTTGCAGCACCGCTGCCAGCGCATCACGCAATGCGGGCGCTGCGCTGGTGCCGTTGACCGTGCCCAGGTTCAGGTCGGGCAGACGTCCTTCGAACAGCCAAGGCAGTTCGGATTTAATGCTGTGCCCGTCGAACAAAACGGCGTGGCCGTGTTGCGCTCTCAGGCGCGCCAGTTCAGCGTCGAGCGCGCTGCGATAGGGCTGCCAATAGGTCTGCACACGCTGTGCAATTTCCGCTTCATCGGGCGCCTGTGCATCACGGTAAATCGGGTCCCCCGTAAAAAAGCGGGTAGGGCACAACTCGGTGTTGTTGGCACCGGCATACATGAGCATGTTTTCACTGGGGCGGTTCAGGTCGATCACGTAGCGTGAGTAACGCGGCACGATCATCCCGGCGCCCAAGTCTCTGGCAAATTGGTAGAGCGGCTCCAGATGCCAGTCGGTGTCTTCAAGCTGCAGTGCCCGTTCGGTGTAGCGGTGGTGCAGGGCGTCGGGAATAAGCGTGCCCACATGCGGCAGGCTCACCAGCAGCGGTGTGCTACCCGGGTACAGGACGTAAGTGTCAGTATGCTTTGCATTGAGCGTAAGTGTGTTCATCGTGGCACTCCCGGGTTGCGTTCTTGACCACCGTAGACGGCGCGGCTGCATGCGTTGCGTCCGAACCAGTAGGCCAGTTCGTTGGGGTGGTCCAGTTCCCACACGCAAAAATCTGCCCGCTTTGCGGCAAGCAGTTGGCCGCGATCCGATAAACCCAAGGCCTTCGCCGCGTTCACAGTGACACCGCGCACTGCTTCTTCAGGCGTCATGCGAAACAAGGTGCAGGCCATGTTGAGCATGAGCAGCAACGACAGGCCCGGTGACGTACCCGGATTGTGGTCACTGGCAATCGCCATGGGAACGTTCCGTGCCCGCAGCCGCGCAATGGGCGGCTGATGGGTATCGCGCAAAAAATAGTAGGCGCCGGGCAACATTACCGCAACCGTGCCTGCGCGTGCCATGGCCGCCATGCCGCTCTCGCTCAGATATTCCAGATGGTCGCATGACAGCGCGCCATACTGCGCCGCCAGTGCAGCACCGCCCTGATCGCTGAGTTGCTCGGCATGTAACTTAACTGGCAGGCTCAATGCTCGCGCAGCCTCAAACACACGCTGCGTTTGCTTCGACGTAAAGCCGATGTTTTCGCAAAACGCGTCCACCGCATCAACCAACCCTTGTGCATGCAAGCGGGGCAGCCAGTCGCACACGGCGGCAATGTAATCTTCGGCGCGTCCGGCAAATTCAGGGGGCAGGGCGTGGGCTCCCAGAAATGTCGTTTTCACGGTGAGTGGCAATGTGGCTCCGATTTCACGCGCGATGCGCAGGCAACGTGCTTCGTCCGCTTCGCTCAGTCCATAACCGGATTTGATTTCCAGCGTGGTGACGCCCTCGGTCATTAGCGAACTGGCGCGCGCTGTGGCGCTGCTCAGCAAATGTGCGTCGGTGGCGGCCCGCGTGGCGGCAACGGTGGAGCGTATACCGCCGCCCGCGCGCGAAATTTCTTCGTAGCTAGCTCCTTGCAAGCGCATCTCGAACTCTTGCGCGCGATGGCCACCGTAGACCAAGTGGGTGTGGCAGTCGATCAGACCCGGCGTGACCAGAGCGCCTTGCAAATCATGGTCTGCCGCCACTTGAAGGTCCGCAAATTTTGAAATATGCGCCGGTAAATCCGCAACCGATCCAACCCACTGCAGTACGTCACCCTGCGTAACTAATGCGCCATCGTCAATCAAACCCCAGCCGGACGTGCCGCTTAAAGTCGCGATGCGGGCATTGCGCCATATGGTGATCGCGTTGGAAGATTCGGGCGAGGGATTCATAGTGCGTCCGGCGTGTAGCCGAGCCACCAGGCGCGCGCGCCCGCAGTCCCGGGGGTAAAAGTCCAAGGCCTTGTATCACTTGCTAGATCGCACCACAGCAAGCTACGTGCTTGTAGCGCAACCGACACGGTGTTGTCGCGCAAGTTTCCGTTGACATTGGTAAGGCCAGCGTGCCACACACCTGCACCTGTGGTGTACAGACCCCTGACGGTGTGTCCTTCGCTCCAAGGCACGGCCTCTTGCGCGGCTTGCATCGTGCTGCTGCCCGCGCGTGCCATCAGGTTCAAGTCCTGCGTCGGTCCGTTCAGCAGCGTGCACATCGGTGCCAGCGCGCCATCAAAATGAAATGGCATGTCATAGTTTCTTAATGTCACGGTGTTTGTTCGGTCACCGGAAAAATGCAAGACCACACCTTCCCCTTCGAGCACTGTGAACCAGCGGTCCACGCCGTTAAACGCCGAGAACGGTCCTTCAGCTTCAATATCGGCCCGGCTGATGCGCAACTGCCAGTCTTTTCCAGCAGGCCAGGTCATCAGTTCGCGCGTCTGCCCGCCACCATTGCGCCAAGCCTGCGGTGCCGCCGTGTCGGCCTTCACGACATGGATGTCACTTGGAAGCAGTGGGACGTTCATGGTTTGAATTGCCCGTCAATTCTGTAGCGAGCGCCGGGATGCACCAAGCGCGCAAGGGTAATCGGTACGTCGCGGTTCACCGTGCGACGCACGACGATCAGGCACGCATCATGAACATCAATGTCGAGGAGCTTGGCCTCCTGCGCTGTTGGCGGTCCGGCTTCAATCGAATATTGGGCTTCCCATAAGGGCGCAACCTCGAGCAGGTACTGGGTGGGCGTGATGCGCGTGAAGTCGGCATGTAAATAGGCCGGTGCACAGACCGGGTTGACATAGCGGTCTTCGCATTGCAGCGGCACACCGTTTTCGAAATGCACGATCAGCGTGTGAAACACGGTCTCGCCGACACGCAGACCCATTTGGCTGGCAAGGGCAGGTGGTGCAGCTTCGGCGCGCGCCAGAACAACTTGAGCACAGTGGGTGTGGCCGCGCGCGGTAATTTCTTCATGCAAGTCGCGAATGGTCAGAGTGGACGACACTCGCGACAAATGCGCGGCAAAAGTGCCCACGCCCTGAACCCGCGTGACCAGCCCTTCTGCCTGCAGTTCGCGGATGGCGCGGCCCACCGTCATGCGGCTGACGGCGAACTGCGCCACCAGCTCCGACTCGGAAGGCATCTGTTCGCCGGGCGCCCAGCGGCCCTGGCCAAGGCCGGCCTTCAAAAAGTCTTTGACGCGGGTGTAGGGCGCCTGTGCAGTAGTTGGGTTAGTGGAAACCATGTGCAAATTGTATTTGCATAGACATGTCTAGACAAGTACACTGCGTCCATTATTTTTATTGCCAACCATACCCGCGGAGTCACCATGTCCAATTTTTCTGCCGTTCACAAGCTCGGTCAACCCCACCCGGTCCGCGCCCCGCGCGGCACGGAACTCAGTTGCAAAAACTGGCTGATCGAAGCAGCCTACCGTATGCTGCAAAACAATCTGGACCCCGAGGTGGCTGAAAACCCGGATGCGCTGGTGGTATATGGCGGTATCGGCAAAGCCGCACGCAACTGGGATTGTTTTGAGGCCATGCTGGAGAGCTTGCGCAATTTGAAGGAAGAAGAAACCCTGCTGGTTCAAAGTGGCAAACCGGTGGGTGTGTTCCGTACCCACGCCGACGCGCCGCGTGTGCTGATTGCCAACTCCAACTTGGTACCCAAGTGGGCGACTTGGGAGCACTTTCATGAGCTGGATAAAAAGGGCCTAATGATGTACGGCCAGATGACGGCCGGCAGCTGGATTTACATCGGCAGCCAGGGTATCGTGCAGGGCACATACGAAACGTTTGTAGAAGCAGGGCGTCAGCACTTTGGCGGCAGCCTGCAAGGCCGCTGGATACTCACCGCCGGTCTGGGCGGCATGGGCGGGGCGCAGCCCTTGGCGGCCAGCTTTGCCGGCGCATCGTCACTCAACATCGAGTGCCAGCAAAGCCGCATCGACTTTCGCCTGAAGACCCGCTATGTCGATGAACAGGCGGCTGATCTGGACGACGCATTGGCGCGTCTGGCACGTTACACGAAGGAAGGCAAGGCAGTGTCCATTGCGCTGCTAGGCAATGCAGCTGACATCATGCCGGAGATGGTAAAGCGGGCGAAAGCCGGTGGCATTCGCCCCGATATCGTGACTGACCAGACCTCGGCCCACGACCTAGTGAACGGCTATCTGCCTTCCGGTTGGACCGTGGAACAGTGGCGCGACGCTCAGGCGGACGATACGCAACACGTCGCATTGCGCGCGGCCGCGGCCAAAGGCTGCGCGGTGCACGTGCAGGCCATGTTGGACTTCCAAAGTATGGGCATTCCCACGGTGGACTACGGCAACAACATCCGTCAGGTTGCGCTCGATCAGGGCGTCAAAAATGCGTTTGATTTCCCCGGCTTTGTACCCGCTTATGTGCGCCCGCTGTTTTGCCAGGGCAAGGGGCCGTTCCGCTGGGTGGCCTTGAGTGGCGACCCCGAGGACATCCGTAAAACCGACGCCAAGATGAAAGAGCTTTTCCCGCAAGACGCCCACCTGCATCGCTGGCTGGACATGGCCGGTGAGCGCATTGCGTTCCAGGGCCTGCCTGCGCGCATTTGCTGGATCGGTTTGGGCGAACGCCACCGTGCCGGTCTGGCGTTTAACGAGATGGTGAAGAGCGGCGAACTCAAAGCGCCCATCGTGATCGGGCGCGACCATCTGGACAGCGGCTCGGTCGCCAGCCCCAACCGCGAGACCGAGAGCATGAAAGACGGCTCCGATGCTGTGTCCGACTGGCCGCTGCTCAATGCACTGCTCAACACCGCCGGCGGTGCCACCTGGGTCAGTCTGCATCACGGTGGTGGCGTGGGCATGGGCTACTCGCAGCACAGCGGCGTGGTGGTGGTGTGCGAT
>CANBYM010000070.1 GCA_947373605.1 Comamonadaceae bacterium | reverse complement strand
GCCTGCAACTCGACACCCTCAAGAGTGCACTGACTGTTCCGACAGCATCGGTACTGCGTGGCGCACAAGGCTTTTATGTGTATGTGGCCAATCCGGATGGCACCGTTAGCACCAGGCCCATAAAGCCCGGCGTGGTGGAAAACGATTGGACGGCTATTGAAGGTGACGTGAAAGCCGGTGAAAAGATCGTGGTGGACGGCGTCGATCGCTTGCGCAATGGTGCCAAAGTAGAGGTGATTGATGCTGCGACCAAGGGCAAGCCGCGCGCTGACCGCGGGACAAAGGTCGACTCGCCAACGACACAGGGCAGCAAGCCCGAAGGCGGGGCCGGCAAGCCCGCTATGAAAGACGCGCAGCCCAATGCAGCAGCTGCCCTCGCTTCGGGGACGCCGGTTACGCCAGCTGCCAACGATGCGCCCGATGCCGCCCCCCAGCGCCATAAATGGGCCGACAGCTTGTCGGACAGTGACAAAGAAATGATCAAGAAGATGTCGCCCGAGGAACGGCACGCCTGGTTCCAGAAAATGCGTAGCCAGCAACCGGATGGAAGCAAAGCAGCGCCCGCTCCATCGAACTAAGCTGCCCGATGAATCCCTCACGACTTTTCATTGAGCGACCGGTTGCAACTTCGCTGCTGATGTTGGCCATCTTCCTGTCGGGTTTGCTGGCCTATCGCCTGATGCCGCTGTCGGCACTGCCCGAAGTGGACTATCCCACCATCGCGGTGACGACCTTGTATCCCGGGGCCAGCCCGGATGTCATTTCGACCACCGTGACTGCACCGCTGGAGCGTCAGTTCGGCCAAATGCCGGGGCTGAACCAGATGACCTCCAGCAGCTCCGGCGGCGCATCCATCATTACCTTGCGCTTCTCGCTGGGCCTTTCTTTGGACGTCGCCGAGCAGGAAGTCCAGGCCGCCATCAATGCGGGCAACAACTTGCTGCCCGCAGACCTGCCGATGCCACCGGTTTACAGCAAGGTCAATCCGGCCGATGCGCCGGTACTCACAATTGCGGTGACGTCGCCGTCCTTGCCGGTCATTAAATTGCACGACCTCACCGAAAACCGCCTTGCGCCTAAGTTATCGCAGGTGGAGGGTGTGGGGTTGGTGAGCATTGCGGGAGGACGCCGACCGGCGGTACGCATCCAGGCCAATCCCCAGACGCTGGCATCCCTGGACCTATCTTTGGACGACGTTCGAACCGCCATTGCAGCGGCGAATGTCAACCAGGCCAAAGGCAGCTTTGACGGACCCTTGCGGGCCTCCACCATCGACGCCAATGACCAGCTCAAATCGGCTAGCGAATACCAGGATCTGATCATCGCCTGGAAGAACGGCAAACCCCTGCGCCTTAAGGATGTGGCGCAAATCGTCGACGATGCCGAAAACCTGCGCTTGGCGGCATGGGCCGACACCACACCCGGCGTCATCCTGAACGTGCAGCGCCAACCAGGCGCCAATGTGATCCAGACGGTGGACCGGGTCAAGGCCCTGTTGCCCAAGCTGCAGGCAGCTTTGCCTGCCTCTATTGATGTGCAAATCATCGCGGACCGCACCACCACGATACGCGCCTCGGTCGATGACACCGAGTTTGAACTACTGCTGGCTGTTGCCTTGGTGGTGATGGTCATTTTCCTTTTCCTGCGAAATGCCCGTGCCACGCTGATCCCCAGTATTGCCGTGCCACTGTCCTTGGTGGGCACTTTTGGCGTGATTTATCTGGCGGGCTTTTCGATCAACAACCTGACGCTGATGGCATTGACCATTTCCACCGGCTTTGTGGTGGACGATGCCATTGTGATGATTGAAAACATTGCGCGCTTTATCGAGCAGGGCGACTCGCCCATGGAGGCCGCGCTCAAGGGTTCCAAACAAATTGGATTCACCATCATTTCGCTCACCGTGTCGCTGATTGCGGTGCTCATTCCGCTCTTATTTATGGGCGATGTGGTGGGTCGGTTGTTTCATGAGTTTGCGATTACCCTGGCCGTATCGATTTTGATTTCAGCTTTTGTGTCCCTGACACTAACGCCCATGATGAGCGCGCGCCTTTTGCGCCCCGAACATGCGACTCAGCAGAACCGTCTGGGTGCCTGGAGTGGCAAGAAGTTCGATGCGCTGGTGGCAGGCTACGGGCGCATGCTCAACTGGGTGCTGGACCGCCCGCACAGCACCATGCTGGTGTTTGGTCTGACGCTGGTGTTAACCGGCGTGCTGTACATCGTGGTGCCCAAGGGCTTCTTCCCGGTGCAAGATACCGGACTGATTCAGGTGATCACAGAGGCATCACAAACAACTTCATTCGGCGCCATGGGTGAGCATCAGCAGGCCTTGGCTGCTGCGATCCTGCAGGATAAGGATGTAGACCATCTGGCTTCTTTTATCGGTGTGGACGGTGCAAACTCGACTTTGAACACCGGGCGCATACAAATCACACTCAAACCCTTTGCGCAGCGCCAGAGCTCGGCCCCAGAGATCATCAGTCGCCTGTCACAAGAGATTTCACATTTGCCCGGCATCACGGCCTACATGCAGCCGGTGCAGGATTTGACGATTGAGGATCGCGTATCCAAGACACAGTACCAGTTCCTTCTGAGCTCACCCGATGTCAATGACCTGAGCACTTCGACGGGTCGCTTGCTGGAGCGGCTCAAAGCCTTGCCCCAACTGGCCGACGTCGCCAGCGACCTGCAGGACCAGGGCTTGCAGTCCTTTGTTCAGATTGATCGTGAGGCGGCGGGCAAACTGGGCGTGACCGTAGCAAATATTGACACGGCCTTGTACAACGCCTTTGGGCAGCGCCTGATTTCCACGATCTACACCCAGACCAGCCAATACCGCGTGGTACTGGAGGCAGCAGCGGGTTTTCGTAAAGGACCGGGTGCGCTGGAGGCGCTGTACGTGCCGGGAAGTTCCACCAATGCAAACGGGGTCAACAGTACCGTGCAGGTCCCCCTGTTTTCGGTGGCAAAAATTGTGGAGCGGCCTGCGGCACTGGCCATTAACCATGTGGCGCAGTTTCCTTCTGCGACCGTCTCTTTCAATCTCTCGCCGGGGGTTTCTCTCGGTGCAGCCGTTGATGCGATCAAGGCAGAAGAGGCACAGTTGAATTTTCCACCCAGTGTAGAAACCAGCTTTCAAGGCGCGGCGGAGGCTTTCCGCGCATCGCTGTATAGCACGCTGCTGCTGATCCTGGCAGCGGTAGTCACGATGTACATCGTGTTGGGGGTGCTGTATGAAAGCTATATCCACCCCGTCACCATTTTGTCCACCTTACCGTCGGCCGGCGTGGGTGCCTTGGTGGCGCTGCTGCTATCGGGACAGGATTTGGGTGTGGTGGGCATTATCGGGATCGTGCTTTTGATCGGCATCGTCAAAAAGAACGCCATCATGATGATCGACTTTGCGCTGGATGCCGAGCGCACACAGGGCCTCGCGCCCCGTGACGCCATTTTCCAAGCCTGCCTGTTGCGGTTCCGGCCGATTCTCATGACAACGATGGCGGCGCTGTTGGGCGCGTTGCCGCTGATGCTAGGTACCGGTGCCGGGCATGAGTTGCGCCATCCGCTGGGCGTCACCATGGTTGGAGGGCTGATTGTCAGTCAAATATTGACGCTGTTCACCACGCCGGTCATTTACCTGGGATTTGCCAAGCTCTCTGAACGTATGGCACAGGATCGGGCATGAATATCTCGGCGCCTTTTATCGCCAGGCCGGTTGCCACCACGCTGATCACCGTGGGCGTGGCTCTGGCGGGCTTGCTTGCCTTCTGGCTGCTGCCGATTGCGCCCCTGCCGCAGGTGGATATCCCCACCATATCGGTCAGCGCCTCGCTGCCGGGTGCCAGCCCCGACACCATGGCCGCCACGGTTGCAACGCCTCTGGAGCGGGTTTTGGGGAACATCGCCGGGGTGAGTGAAATCACTTCACGTTCGTCGCTGGGCTCCACCAGCGTCACCATGCAGTTCGAGCTGAACCGTGACATCAATGGCGCTGCGCGTGATGTGCAGGCGGCGATCAACGCAGCCCGTACCTTGCTGCCCACCGGCATGCCCAGCAATCCGAGCTACCGCCAGGTCAATCCGGCGGATGCGCCCATCATGATTCTTGCGCTTACCTCGGATACGCTGACCCGTGGCCAGATGTATGACGCGGCATCGACCGTGCTGGCCCAGCGCCTTTCGCAGGTATCGGGTGTGGGACAGGTGACAGTAGGCGGCGGTGCCTTGCCTGCGGTCCGGGTGGAACTCAATCCGGACAAGCTGGCATCCAAGAACCTGGCATTGGACAGCATACGGCAGGCGCTCACGTCCACCAATGCCAACCGCCCCAAAGGATCGGTGGAAGAAGGTGGGCGCAGCTGGCAGATTGGGGCCAACGATCAGGCGCGCACTGCCAGCGAATACGCACCCATCATCCTGAGCTACCGCTCGGGTGCGGCAGTGCGCTTGCAGGACGTGGCTAGGGTCACGGATTCGGTACAGGACACGCGCAACTATGGCGTCTCCAACGGCAAGCCGGCCATCGTGCTGTTCGTGCTCAAAGAGCCGGGGGCCAACATCATCGACACGGTGCAGCGTGTGCGCGACTTGCTGCCGCGCTTGCAATCCTCGATTCCGCAGGCGATTGACCTGAACGTCATCAGCGACCGTACCCCCACCATTCGTGCGTCCTTGCGTGAAGTCGAACACGCCATGGCGATTTCTATCGGTCTGGTTATCTTAGTGGTGCTGCTGTTTCTGCGCAGCTGGCGCGCCACGCTGATTCCGGCGATTGCGGTCCCGGTGTCGCTTGCAGGCACCATGTGCGTGATGTATGCGTGTGGCTACAGCCTGGACAACCTGTCCGCCATGGCGCTCACCGTGGCTACGGGCTTTGTGGTGGATGACGCCATCGTGGTACTGGAAAACATCACGCGCTACGTCGAGATGGGCCACAGCCCCAAAGAGGCGGCCCTGAAAGGGGCCCGCGAAATCGGTTTTACCGTGGTGTCCATCAGCCTGTCCCTGATAGCAGTTTTCATCCCGATACTCATGATGGGTGGCGTGGTGGGACGGTTGTTCCGGGAATTTGCGATGGTGTTGTCGTCGTCCATTCTGGTTTCTATGCTGGTGTCGCTCACCACCACGCCCATGATGGCTTCTGTGTTGCTGCGCCCCGTCCAAGGCGTGGGCGGGCCTAAAAAGCTGCCCAACCGACTGACCCGGATGGTGCTTGCCTTCGGCCATTTCGTCTCGCGAATGTACCGCCGCACGCTGCTATGGACACTGCGTCATCAGCCGGTAGCAATGCTGTCCTTGTTGGCCGTCATTGCGCTCAATGTCTACTTGTACTCCACCATCTCTAAAACTTTTTTCCCGCAGCAAGACACAGGCGTCATCGTCGGAGGGGTGCAGGCGGATCAAGGCAGCTCGTTCCAGATGATGCAAAAGCGTGTGGATACCTTTGTAGGCATCGTGCTTGCGGACCCGGCGGTGGCCAACGTGAATGGCTCCACCGGCGGCGGCCAGCGCAATTCGGCAAACTTTTACATCACCTTAAAACCCCTGGCTGAGCGGCAAATTCCGGTCGACGCCGTGGTCGCGCGTCTGCGACGCAAGCTGGCCCATGAACCGGGGGCAAGCTTGTTTCTGGTGCCGGTGCAAGACATTCGCATAGGCGGTCGCCAGTCCAACGCCCAATACCAATACACGCTGCAGGCCGACAGCATTGAAGACCTGCGCACCTGGGAGCCGCGTATTCGCGTGGCGCTTACCAAGTTGCCGGAGCTCGCCGACGTCAACAGTGATCAGCAGGACAAGGGCTTACAGATTTCACTCAACATTGATCGTGAGACAGCCGCACGACTGGGTGTGACGGTTAGTAATCTGGACACCACGCTCAACGATGCCTTTGGTCAGCGTCAGGTGGGCGTGATCTACAACCCCTTAAACCAATACCGCGTGGTCATGGAGCTTTCGCCCGATTTTCTGCAAGGGCCGGAGACCTTGAGCAAGTTGTATGTCACCAATACATCGGGCGCTCAGGTACCGCTGTCGGCCTTTGTCAAGGTGGAGACCACCAATACTGCCCTGGCCATCAACCATCAAAGCGGCGCCCCTGCGTCCACCATCAGCTTTAACCTGCCCTTGGGAACGTCGCTATCGCAGGCCACGCTCGCCATCGATTCGGCCATCGCCGGGCTGGGCGTGCCGGTATCCGTGCGCGGAAGTTTCCAGGGCACGGCCAACGCGTTCCAGCAGTCTCTGTCATCGCAGCCCGTGTTGATTCTTGCGGCGCTGGTCACGATTTATCTGGTACTGGGCATGTTGTATGAAAGCCTGATTCACCCTATCACGATTTTGTCTACGCTTCCTTCTGCCGGGGTGGGGGCCTTGTTGGCGCTGATGCTTTTCAATACCGAGTTTTCCATCATCGCTTTGATTGGCGTGATCCTGCTCATTGGTATCGTCAAGAAGAACGCCATCATGATGATTGACTTTGCGATTGAACGCCAAAAAGCAGGTAACTCCAGCGCGGGGGCGGCCATATTCCGCGCGGCGAGCTTGCGATTACGCCCCATTCTGATGACCACTATGGCCGCTATTTTTGGCGCGGTTCCGCTGGCCTTTGGAACCGGCGACGGTGCTGAAATGCGCCAGCCTCTGGGCATTGCTATTGTGGGCGGACTGATACTTTGTCAGTTGCTGACCCTTTATACGACGCCAGTTGTGTTCGTGTTGATGGACCGCCTTCGCCGCAGGAAGCCCTCGTCCACGTCCGCCACGCGCCAAGCAGTTGCACTCGCACCTTCCGTATAGGTTCACCATGATTCTGTCTTTTCAAAAATCCACGCCTCTTGTTGCAGCCTGCTTTGTGCTCAGTGCCTGTGCCGTAAAGCCGGTCACGTCCCCGGCTTTTGAGGGTGCCCCGGCACGGTTCAAGGAGACGGTTTCGGCAACGCCAGCTTCGACGGGTGCGGTGGCTGTGCCCGATGCCTGGTGGACATTGTTTAAAGACCCGGTGCTGGATGATCTGGAGCGCAGGGTCGCCATTGGCAACGAGAGCCTCAAGGCTTCGCTGGCGCAGATGGCCAACGTGCGGGCTACGCTGGACGCCAGCTACAGCGCCAGACTCCCAACACTGTCCGCAGAGCTGGCCGCCTCCCGCACTGGCAATCCGTCCTCCTCCGCAGCCACTGCCCAAAATCCCAGCAACAACGTGGCTTTGACGGCTACGGCGGGTTGGGAATTGGATATCTGGGGCAAATTGTCCAAGGCCGCCCAGGAAGCGCAATCCAATTTGCAGGCCAGCCAGTCTGACCTTGCAGCGGTAAAGCTATCGGTTCAGTCCACCCTGGCCCAGACGTATTTCTCCATGCGTACTGCGGAGGCGCAAAAGGTCTTACTGGAGCAAACGGTGGTGGCATACCAAAAGTCGCTGGAGCTAACCCAGGCCAGGCTGCAAAGTGGCGTGGCTTCACTCAGTGATGAATTACAGGCCAGAACGCAGCTCAACACCGCCAAAGTTCAGCTTGCGGATACCACCGCCCAAAGAGCCCAGTATGAACACGCCATTGCCGTGTTGACGGGCGTGCCGCCCGCTACGCTCAGTATCGAAAGTACGGCCCTGTTGCCCGAGTCGTTGGATGCTCCGCCCTTGCTACCTTCCACCTTGCTGCAACGCCGCCCGGATATTGCAGCCGCACGTCAACGTGTAGAAGCCGCGTACAGCCAGATCGGTGTGACGGATGCAGCCATGTTCCCCACGGTGGGACTTTCGGCCAACGTGGGTTACAGCCAAAACTCATTGGCAAACTTGCTCAGTGCGCCGAATCTGCTGTGGACACTGGGGGCGTCGCTGACGCAGTCCATCCTGGACGGGGGCGTAAAAACACTGGCGAGCGCGCAGGCCCGTGCCGCGGCTGAGTTGGCGACATCTAATTACCGGCAACTGGTGCTGACATCATTGCAGGAGGTGGAAGACAACCTGGTGCTGTCTGCGCAGTTAAAGAATGAAGTGACATGGCAGCAGTTGGCATTGCAGGCTGCCCAAAGAAATCTGGAAATCACACAAGAGCAATACCGGTCCGGAACCGTCAGCTACCTCAACGTGGTAACTGCCCAGACGACAGCGCTCAGCGCCCAGTCCAATCTGCTTACCGTACGGAACCGCCAATTGGCTGCCCTCAACATCCTGCTCAAAAATATCGCGGGTCGATGGGACCAGGCTTCGGTGGAAACGACAAAGTAAGCGTATGCGTTATGCTCTAGCCGCCTCCCGGCTGAGCAATTTCCAATTGCCTTTTGGGAAGACGCAAACACTTATAAAGGAGACAAAATGTTACTGACTCGTCGCAAGATTTTGGGTAACGCGGGAGCTTTGACGCTTCCCCTTATTGCCGGAAGTGGCTTCGCCCAAACCGCTGAATTCACCATGAAATTCGGTAGCAATCTGCCTGCAGCACATCCGATCAATATTCGCGCCACAGAGATGGCTGCCAATATCAAGGCCGAATCCAAGGGCCGTATTGATTTGCAAATTTACCCGAACAACCAATTGGGCAATGACACCGACATGTTGGCTCAAATGCGTTCCGGCGCACTGGACTTCATGACCCTGTCCCCGCTGATTCTAGGCACGCTGGTCCCGGCCGCACAAATTAACGGCGTCGGATTTGCGTTCAAAGACTACAACCAAGTCTGGGCCGCAATGGACGGTGAACTCGGTGCCCATGTGCGCAAGCAAATTGCGGCAACCGGCACTATCTTTGCCTTTGACAAAATTTGGGATAACGGTTACCGCCACGTGACCAACAGCATCCGCCCGATAACCAAGCCGGATGACCTCAAAGGCTTGAAGCTGCGTACACCTCCCGGTCCGATGTGGGTTTCTATGTTTAAAGCACTGGAGGCTTCCCCCACGCCGCTCAATTTCGCCGAGGTGTACTCCGCTTTGCAAACCAAGGTGGTGGATGGTCAGGAAAATCCGCTGGCGATCATTTCTACCGCCAAGCTCAATGAAGTGCAGAAGTTCTGCTCCATGACCGGCCATATGTGGGACGGCTATTGGTTCATGGGTAACAAGAAATTGTTTGAGCGTTTGCCTGCGGATTTACAAGCCTTAATGGCCAAGCATGTTGCAGCTTCCGCCTTGCTGCAGCGAGCGGATGTTCGCAAGCTCAACGACGGTCTGCAAACCGATCTGAAGGCCAAGGGCATGCAGTTCAACGATGTTGCAACCGACGCGTTCCGCGACAAATTGCGTACGGCTGGTTTCTACGCAGATTGGCACAAAAAATTTGGTGATGAAGCCTGGGGTCTGCTCGAGAAATACACCGGAAAACTGTCTTGAGTGGAGCTGGCGCGGTGCGGTGGGTAGTCCGGCTGGAGGCCGCGATCGGTGGCCTGGTGCAGTGGTGTGCAGGAGCTCTGGTGTTGGCCTGCATGGTGGTGCTGTTTTCCGGGGTTTTTGCCCGCTACGTGCTTCACGACTCGCTGGCCTGGTCGGACGAGTTGGCTTCCATCCTGTTCTTGTGGCTTGCCATGCTAGGCGCCGTACTGGCGCTGCGCCGTGGCGAGCATATGCGCATGACGGCGTGGGTCAACGGTGCATCGGAACAACGCCGCGCCTACTTTGAGGCCTTGGGCATTGCGGCTTGCCTCGCTTTTTTAGGGCTGGTCGCAATGCCTGCGCTGCATTACGCGCAGGACGAGGTCATGGTGACGACGCCGGCACTGGAAATCTCCAATGCATGGCGCGCCTATTCCGTACCCGTGGGTTTGGGGCTCATGGCACTTTTTGCGGTGTTCCGCTTACTGCGTAACTCCAGCATGAAGCAGGCCATTCAAGCGCTGGCGACCATTGCGGTGATGGTTGCCGGTTTCTGGCTGGCCAGCCCGTTGTTCATGCAGTTAGGCCGGATCAACCTGCTGATCTTTTTTGTAGGCGTCGCCGGAGCCTGTGTATTCACAGGTATTCCGATTGCATTTGCGTTCGGCCTAGGCACCGTTGCCTATCTGGGATTAAGTACCAGCATGCCTTTGCAGGTGGTGATCGGGCGCATGGATGAAGGCATGTCGCACCTGGTGTTGCTAGCGGTGCCCTTGTTTATTTTTCTTGGTCTGCTGATCGAAATGACCGGTATGGCGCGCGCCATGATCATGTTTCTTGCGGGCCTGCTGGGGCATGTGCGGGGCGGTCTGTCGTATGTGCTGGTCGGTGCGATGTACCTGGTGTCCGGCATATCCGGCTCCAAGGCTGCGGACATGGCGGCCATTGCGCCCGCACTCTTTCCGGAGATGAAGAAGCGTGGTTCAGCCCCCGGCGAACTTGTGGCGCTGCTCGCGGCCACTGGGGCGCAAACCGAAACAGTTCCGCCCAGCCTGGTGTTGATCACCATCGGCTCGGTGACAGGCGTGTCTATCGCTGCACTTTTCACCGGGGGCTTACTGCCAGCCATAGTGTTAGGGGCTACCCTGTGCGGCGTGGTGTGGTGGCGCAACAGAAATGAAGATTTAAGCCACGTGGTACGGGTGCCGATGCGCCAGGTTTTGCGGCTGTTTGTCATTGCCCTGCCTGCGCTGGCCTTGCCATTTGTGATCCGCGCAGCCGTCGTGCAGGGTGTGGCCACGGCCACAGAGGTGTCGACCATCGGAATTGTCTACAGCCTGCTGGCGGGAGTGCTGATTTACCGGCAGTTTGAATGGCGGCGTCTGTTTCCCATGCTGGTGGACACGGCATGTCTGTCCGGCGCCATATTGCTGATCATCGGCACGGCCACCGGGATGGCTTGGGGTTTGACGCAGTCCGGCTTTTCACGCTCTCTGGCCACGCTGATGACCGGCCTGCCCGGTGGCGCAACCATGTTCCTGTTGGTGTCTATCGTGGCTTTCACGGTGCTGGGTTCTGTGCTGGAAGGAATTCCGGCCATCGTGCTGTTTGGTCCATTGCTATTCCCCGTGGCGCGCCAATTGGGCGTGCATGAGGTGCACTACGCCATGGTCGTGATTTTGTCGATGGGATTGGGGCTGTTCGCGCCGCCATTAGGCGTGGGGTATTACGCCGCTTGTGCCATTGGCAAAGTAAATCCGGACGATGGCATTCGCCCGATTGCGTTTTATATGTTGGCACTGCTAGTAGGCACCTTTCTGGTAGCGCTCATTCCCTGGATTTCGATCGGCTTCCTTTAAGGCGCAGCCTTCAGGTCTGATTTTTAGATAGGTATGTTTTCAAAATCGCCGCGTCATCCAGGTCTGCCCAACCCTGATCAATTGTTTCGCTAAACCGTGCATAAGCAGCGTCGCCAAGCGGCGTCTTCGCATTGACGGTTTTGGCCAGTGCGGTGGCCAGCCCCAAGTCTTTGGTTAACACGGGCGCTGCCGCTCTAGGCGCGAAATCATCCTGTATGGCCCGCGCCATCCGGTCTTGGAATATCCAGGAATTTCCGCTGGAGGCCGACACAATGTCAAATATCGTCTGGGGCGCAAGTCCGAGCTGCATTCCAAATGCCATTGCCTCGGCCGAAGCTGCCAGGTTGATGCCCGCCAGTAAATTGTTTACAAGCTTGGCCTTGGATGCATCACCGACGGTGGCTCCCAGGTGAAAACGATGCTTCGCAAAATCTGCCAAAAGGCCATCGAGTGATTCCAGCGCCGCTTGGGGTCCGGCAAGCATCATGCTCATGTCGCCGGTGAGCGCGCGCGCTGGTCCCCCGGAAATAGGCGCGTCGATAGCAATTATTCCCCTGACTGCAAGCTGCTTGGCAAAGGAGATCGTGCTGTCGGGGGAAATGGTGGAGCACAACAGAACGATTTGTTCTGGCTTGCCGCCCTCCAATAAACCCAGGCAATCCGGCGTACCCAATAAAACTTCTGCAATTTGCGCGGCATTGACAACAACGATTGCCACAATGTCCACGGCGCCCGCCAGGCTTGCGGGAGACTCCGCGACACGCATTCCCCATCCGGCAGCCTGACTTTGCGCATCAGGCCGGATGTCGCGTACGGTGACTTGGTATTGCCTGGAAAACAGGTTGCGCGCCATGGCCCAGCCCATCGCACCGATGCCGATAATCCCGACACGCGGGTGCGATTTAGGGGAGTTTGCCATAGGGCTTTTTGAGCACGCCAATTGGGTAAATAAAAGGCATGTTAAGGCCATTGCGCAAGCAATTCGGCCCCCTACAAACCCGAGGTTGTAAAATCACTGTATGAGCAAACCCGTTACCAAGTCATCAATCCTGGAAGATGGACTGCGCTACAAGTCCAAAGCTTCCGGTTCTCCCTTCACTTCTACCGCCTACGTGGGTGCGTCCACCATGTCGTGCTTCCTGTGCGGCAAGCACCGCCCGCGTGCCCAGCTCACTACGCGCAAGCTGCTGGGCAAGTCACAAGCGGTGTGTTCGCCCAAGTGTGAAAAGTAAATAAACCGGCTTAGTGCACAAAGCCGATTTTGCTTTTGCCCTGTTCGGGTTTGGGTAAATCGTCGGCCTGAAGCACACCCCGGCGCGCCAGTCTGGCATTGCCGAAACCGGTCATCAATGCGCGCCGCATTTCTCTGGGCGGCATGTCTGCCAAAGCGTCCAACACGTCGGGTGAAGGCACGTCTTCAAAATGCTTTCCCCAGTCATGTTCACTGCGGATTCCCTTGTAAAGATTGCCTGCGATGACACGTGCCTGCTCCGCATTGGGTGGCTGAATTTCAAACACATTCATTCGGTTCAAAATAGGTTCGGGTATAGCGCGCGGGTCATTGGCCGTAGTAATCCAGATCACCTGACTGGCATCAATCGGTACGTCGGCAAATTCATCGGTAAAGCTGCTTGCCGTATCGTGTTCCAACAGGCTGTAAAGGGCACCCAAGGGGTCATATTGGGCGTCACCGCTGGCTTTGTCTATCTCATCTACCACGATGACCGGATTGGCATAGGCACCATCCACCAGCGCCTCAAACACTTTGCCGGGGCGCGCGCCCTTCCACTGCGATGATGAACCAGACAATAGCCAACCGGCGGTCATAGAGCTCATGGGCACCAGACTCATTCCTGTGCCCAAGAGGCTGGCCAATTGCTTGGCAAAGTGCGTTTTGCCGATACCGGGTGCACCCAGCAGCAAGAGGGGCGTAATTTCCAACCCGTCACGGCAATCCTGGCTCAACGCAACATGGCGCTTGACATCGTCCAGCACGTCCGTGAAATTGGGCAACAAGTCGTACAGGCCGCGCATATCAGGCACGCCGGAGGGTTTGACCTGAAAACGGTGCGGGCCACGTTCCAGCATGTTTTCATACGTCGTGCGCAGGTTTTCGTATTCGCGCTGCGGCAGTTTGGCAAGCTTACGCTCAACATCAGCGGGCTCAAACACGCTTCGCATCTGAGCGACTGGAAGTGTGACCAAAGAGCCATGGGACGCCAGTTCACCACTGTTCATAGACACCTCCTGTTTGTTACGCAACACTATTGCAACACGCAAAATTCAGACCAACGCCGAAAACTCCGGTAGTTTGCGCCTCTTGTTTTAACTCTAGCGTGCGTAAGGTGGCATTGTCCAGAAATTGTTATTGTTGGCAGGTAGCCCGTTGTCAACGCGTCAGCTAGACTGATGGGATGGTGTCACCAATTAACGAGCCTGGTTTTTTGACCAGAATTGTCAAGCGCATTCGCGAA
Source organism: Comamonadaceae bacterium (assembly GCA_947373605.1). Classification (GTDB taxonomy): domain Bacteria; phylum Pseudomonadota; class Gammaproteobacteria; order Burkholderiales; family Burkholderiaceae_C; genus Allorhodoferax. The sequence continues at coordinate 3,457 of CANBYM010000070.1, read as the reverse complement.
GCTACCCAGGAGGTTGTGCCAAGCGAAGATGAACCTGCGTCCAGCGAAGATGCAGCAGCAGCCATTCGCGATCAAAAGCGCAAGGACGATGCGATACGCCGCAAGGAGTTCAATCACTTGCGCCAGGTTCGCGCCATGCGCATGAAGGACTTTCCCGAGTTGACAGTCCGCATTTCCGCATTTCAAAACAGTTCGACATTCAATATTGACGGCCGGTCCATTCGCGGACGCGCCAAAACTGTCAAGAAAATTGATGCAATTGAAGCGGAATTGGCGCAGCAATGGTGGTCCAACAACAATTCCGAGACGCCGGAGGCCGGCACATCGGAAGAGTCGGTGACACCCAAAGACTCAAAGCCCAGTGTTGAACCGGCGTCAGAAATGGACTTGGACTTTACCGGCGCCAATTTCATGTCAACGCTGCAGACACCGCCCAAACTGCCCATGCAGGATGCGCTGGGTGCGGCGCTCCATTTGTTCGAGCAGGGGCAATATGACAATGCCGAATCAGCACTGGTCGCGCTGCTGCAGTCGCCTCAGTTGGATGACAAAACCGCTGAAGCCTGCTCCGCAGCGCTACTGAACGTGTACCGCGCTACCGGGGCGCGGTCCAGTTTTGATACCGTCGCTATTGAATATGCACAGCTGTTCAGCCGTTCGGCACCTGAGTGGCGGCACACCGTCATCTCCGAGCAAGACGAGGTGCCCGAAATACCTGCAGGCGACACGAACCCTCACCGCATGTGGGAGTGTCCGGTGGTGTTGGGTTCGGTTGATATCGTCGCCTTGCAGGCGCTCGCCAAAACAGCCAAATCGACGGAATTTGACTGGTCGGCTTTAGAGTCGCTGGAGGCCGAGGCCGCGCAGCCGCTGCTGGAAATTTTCAGCCAATGGGCACAACAGTCAATCACACTGCACTTCAAGGGCAATGCCGCCCTGCAGCAGGCACTTGCGGGCTTGACGCCGGTCGGTAATGGCGCCATAGATGCGCTCTGGTGGCGTTTGCGACTGGAGGTGCTGCGCGTACTCAATGCACAGATTGCGTTTGACGACGCCGCAATGGACTATTGTGTGACTTACGAAATTTCGCCACCCGCGTGGATTGCGCCTCAATGTCAGCAAGCAACCGCATCGGATTGAATAGCCTTGGCGGACTATTGATCTTTGTATCGTGCGTCACGATTTTGATTTTTTGTTATTTCCCGAGTTTTCATTTATAGGCTTTGCTGCGTTGGTAGAGCCGTTGCGTATTGCCAACCGCTTCAAAGTCGGGGCCTACCAGTGGCGCACGGTCTCGATGGATGGTGCTCCCGTTGTTGCCAGTAACGGCATAGCTCTGCACCCGCAGGCGCGCCTGTCTGATCCGTCGGACAGTGCCTGTATTTTCGCCATTAGCAGTTTCAATCCGTTGCGCTACTTCACGTCGGAAATTGGTCGGCACCTGCGCACAAGTATGCAAAATGGTGCAACATTAGGCGCGATTGATACCGGTTGCTTTGTGCTGGCCGAGGCCCGACTGATTAGCGGCGCATCGGTCACGCTGCACTGGGAGGCCATACCCGCCTTTAAGGAGCGCTTTCCGCAAGTAATGGTCCAAGACGAATCGCGTTTCACGATCGCGCCCGGGCTCATGACGTCGGCCGGAGCCATGGCCAGTGTTGATTTGATGTTGGAGGTCATTAGCCGGGACCACGGAAGCGAGCTAGCTTTGCTCGTATCCGAGCAATTGGTTAGTGGCTGGGTGCGCGAGCGCTCCGACCACCAGCGCTTACAAATATCCGCACGCTACCGGGTACATAACGCCAAAGTAACGCAGGTTATTGATGCTATGGAGCAACAGTTGGAGATGCCGCTTTCCATTGACGCGCTGGCAATGCGCATCGGTGTAACCAGGCGCCAGCTGGAACGGCTATTTCAAGACCACTTGAATGCCAGCCCAGTACATTTTTACCTGGGGCTGCGATTGGGGCGGGCCAGGCATTTGCTGCGGCAAAGCAGTATGGATGTAATCGAAATTTCGGTTGCTTGCGGCTTTTCATCGGCTTCGGCCTTTTCACGCGCCTATCGCCGTCAATTCGGGGTCGCACCCAGTCACGACCGCAAGGAAAAACATCACTAAGTTATTTCGGTACGCGGTTTAGTCCGCCTTAAATCCCGCAACTTGGTGGCTGCCATCACAGTAAGGCTTATTTTTGCTTTTGCCGCAGCGGCACAAATAGGCTTCACCCACTTTGTTGCAAGTACGACCCGTGCCTCTGACCACTTCTAAATTTCCCACCGCGCGCAAGGGGCTGTTTGGCAAAGGCTGCACTTTCAGCGGGACATTACATATAGACAATGCTTCAAATGTTTGAGTAACCGGTTCACCGGTGGCTGCGAAACCTGCCGTAGTGTGGCTGCCGTGGCAAAACGTCGTTCTGACCGTAGCGGCATGAAGTGGCGCGAGGTGCAACTTGCGCCTCTCCACGAATTTGCAGTTCAGCTTCAAAAGCAAGCGGCCCGTTTTCGCGCACGCGCACTGTGTTGACGATGGGAACACCATTTGAATTCGCAAAAGAAAACGCCTGCCCTGTTACATCCACAAGATTTAACGAGGCATATATGCGTGCGCTTAAATTCTAATGAGCGTCGTTCACATTGGCAGTTGCACCGTATCTAGGCGACCCTCGCTCACAAAGTGGCGGCGCTTCCTGAAATCGTAAACCTAGGCGGGCGGTTTTTTGTCAGCAGCGTTTTTATAATTCGTGAGTTGACCCTGCGCTGCGCCGTAGTAGGTGTTATCGACGGGCGTCTTGCCGCCCCTTGCGTCGCGCGTGGTCAATCGGGTCAAGTTCTGCCCCAATGGTGCATGACTCCGGCACCCTTGCATTTGCTAACACCATCGCGTTTGATGCCAGCACTGGTACGCTTGTTCAAGCAATTCCTGATTAAGGAGTTACAGGATTCAAATCCTGCTCAAATGGCATCTGCTGTATTGTCTTAAACGCTTGAGGATTTTGATGAAAACTCTACTGACCAGTCTTATTTTTTTGCTAGCTAGTGCGAGCGCTATTGCAAAGGACGTGATCGTTGACGTCCGTACGCCGCAGGAGTTTGCTGCCGGCCACCTGGACGGTGCCGTGAATATTGAATACGGATCCATCGGGCAGCAGATTTCCAAGGCCGGTATCTCTAAAGAAGACAAAGTATTTCTCTATTGCCAGACCGGACACCGCTCCGGCATTGCGCTCGACACTTTAAAGAGTTTAGGTTTCAGCAAGGCAGAGAATGCGGGTGGCATCGAACAGGCCCGAAAGGCGTTACAAAAGCCGTCAACAACCCCGCCTTAAAAGACGGGGCTTGTGAGGAGAAATCCGAACAAGCCCGGTGTTGACCAGACCAAGCGGTAACCAGTCCGCTACGTTGAGCAGAAGTCAAAAGACCCACCCAGGAATGCTTCCTCAGTTCCTGGCTCTGG
>CANBYM010000069.1 GCA_947373605.1 Comamonadaceae bacterium | reverse complement strand
CACAAGTTACCGCGGCAACGCCATTAACCTCCGCCACCAAAGAAGTAGCAGAAGTTGCGGTTACGCCGGTGGTTGCACCTGCGCCGGTGCAGCCGGAGGTGAGATTCGCGACGACAACGCCGGACCTCACGAAGCCCGCTGATGCACCCAAGCCGGTGATTGAGCCCGCACCTTTGGTAGCCGCTCCCGCCTCGGCACCAATGGTGGCCACGCCAGCCTCAGCCGCTGTTGCGAGGGTGCCGGTCGCGGCAATTCAGGCGGCATATGCACCGTCAGCTTCGGGCTCGGTAGGCGGAGTACTGAGTTTCAAAGCCAAGGGCGAATCCTGGGTAGAAGTAACCGATGCAAAGGGGGTCGTTCAATTGCGAAAAACTCTAGCAAAGGGCGAAGCGGCTGCAGCATCAGGCGCATTGCCACTGTCAGTTGTGATTGGGCGCGCTGATATGACGGTTGTCGAAGTGCGGGGCCAAGCCTTTAGCCTCGATGCGATCAGCAAAGACAATGTTGCACGATTCGAGGTGAAATAGTGAGTATCGAGTTCCCCATTGAACTGGCGACGCCAAGCCTGCGAAAGTCAATGCAATCGACTGTTAGCTGGGGCACTAACATTGTCACCGTAGGTGGGGGCGCGCCGGTGCGGGTGCAATCCATGACCAATACGGACACCGAGGACGCGGTTGGTACTGCAATACAAGTCAAGGAACTCGCGCTGGCTGGGTCGGAGTTGGTTCGCATTACCGTGAATACACCGGAGGCTGCAAAGGCCGTTCCCTACGTACGTGAGCAGTTAGACCGCATGGGTATCGATGTTCCGCTGATTGGTGATTTCCATTTCAATGGCCACAGGTTGTTGACGGAGTTTCCGGATTGCGCGCAGGCACTTTCTAAGTACCGCATCAATCCGGGCAACGTAGGAAAGGGTGATAAGCGCGACCGCCAGTTCGGGCAGATGATTGAAGCTGCGGTTCGTTGGAACAAGGCGATTCGCATTGGCGTGAACTGGGGCAGTTTGGACCAGGAGTTGCTCGCATCCATGATGGATGAAAACAGTCGGCGGGCTGTTCCATGGGATGCAAAGCCCGTCATGTACGAGGCGCTCATCACTTCGGCATTGGAATCCGCCAAGCGGGCCGAAGAGATCGGTCTGGCTTCGAATCAGATCATGTTGTCCTGCAAAGTGAGCGGCGTGCGGGACCTGATTGCGGTGTACCGTGAATTGGGCCGCCGGTGCAACTATGGTTTGCATTTAGGCCTCACGGAAGCGGGTATGGGTACCAAAGGTACGGTGGCATCTGCCGCAGCGCTGGCAGTGCTTTTGCAAGAGGGGATCGGCGACACCATTCGCGTCTCGCTCACTCCCTCGCCCGGTGAGTCGCGTACTCAAGAGGTGGTGATTGCTTCCGAAATTCTGCAATCGCTGGGATTGCGCACCTTTGTTCCCAGCGTGACCGCTTGTCCGGGCTGTGGGCGTACAACCAGCACGACTTTTCAGGAACTTACCAAACAAATTGACGACTTTTTGCGCGCCCAAATGCCGGTCTGGAAAGACCGTTTCCCTGGTGTTGAGTCTTTAAAAGTGGCGGTCATGGGATGCATCGTCAATGGACCCGGTGAGAGCAAGCACGCAGATATCGGAATCAGTTTGCCCGGTACCGGTGAGGCACCGGCTGCTCCTGTATTTATCGACGGCGAAAAGAAAATGACCTTACGCGGTGACAACATCGCAGTTGATTTTCAGGCGGTTGTCGAGAACTATATTCAACAACGATTCGGAAATCAGGGCGTGACCGCCTTGTAAATTTGTACTGCATGCAAGAGCAAAATCCACCGCGCAAAGCGGAAAAATTACTTGCCGTTAAAGGCATGAATGACATTCTCCCGCCGGATTCGGCGCTTTGGGAAACGTTCGAAGACCGCGTCCGCCAATTGATGCGCCGATATGCGTTCGAGAATATTCGTACGCCCATAGTCGAACCCACAGCGCTGTTTATCCGGGGACTTGGTGAGGTGACTGATATTGTCGAAAAGGAAATGTACTCCTTTGACGATCGGCTTAATGGTGAGGCGCTGACATTGCGGCCGGAAAATACCGCAGGTGTCGTGCGTGCGGCGGTTGAACATTCACTCCTGTACAACAGCCCCAAACGGCTGTATTACATGGGGCCCATGTTTCGCCATGAACGTCCGCAGCGCGGGCGTTATCGGCAATTTCACCAGGTCGGCGCTGAAGCGCTTGGATTCTCCGGTGGTGAAGTGGACGCCGAGCTCATTCTGATGGCCAGCGCATTGTGGCGGGAGCTCGGACTTGGCAATGTCGAGTTGCAACTTAATAGCTTGGGTCAGCCCGAAGAACGCAACTTGCACCGTGCCGCCTTGATCGCTTATTTTGAAAAAAATATGGACGTGCTGGATGCGGAAGCCAAGCGCCGTTTGCACCTTAATCCCCTGCGGCTACTGGACAGCAAAAACCCCGCGATGCAGGAAGTGATTGAAGCTGCGCCCAAATTAATGGATTTCCTGGGGGAAGCGTCAAAGGCCCACCTTGCCACGGTGACCGCTGTTCTGGACGCAAATGGGCTGGCGTATGTCATGAATCCGCGCTTGGTGCGCGGCATGGACTATTACAACCTGACCGTGTTCGAGTTTGTAACCACCGAATTGGGCTCCCAAGGCACCATCTGCGCGGGCGGACGTTATGACTATTTGATGGAGCAAATTGGTGGCAAGCATACGCCTGCGGTGGGCTGGGCCATGGGAGTAGAGCGCGTGCTTGAACTACTAAAAGCCGGCGGTTCTGCCATTGAACCGGCGCCATTGGACGTCTATGCCATTACGGCTGACGCAGCAGCCTTGCCTGAAGTGATGGCGTGCATTGAGACGTTGCGCAGGCACGGTGTAACCGTGCAGATGCACGCTTCCACTTCCGAGGGAATGTCCAGCCTCAAGTCGCAGTTTAAGCGTGCAGACGCTACCAGCGCGCGCTTTGCATTGGTGTTCGGGCCCGACGAACTCGCAAATGGCTCCGTTACGGTCAAGGCACTACGCGACGCGTCGATCCCGCAGCGCCTTCACTCTCTCGGTGAACTTTCTGTTTTGGCTGAAAGCCTACAATCCCACGCTTAACTTGATAGATCCATGGCAAATCATTTAGACCTCGAAGAACAAGAACAGCTTGATGAACTTAAGCATTTCTGGAAGCAATACGGTAATGCAGTCACTTGGCTATTGATTGTGGTGCTGGGTGCAGTAGCCGCCTGGAATGGCTACCAGTACTGGCAGCGTAGTCAGGCTTCGCAAGCGGCGGCAATGTTTGATGAGGTCATTAAAGTTGCCGGTGCCGGTGATGCCGAAAAGGCAGACCGTGCCTTTAGTGATATGCGGGACCGCTTTAGTTCAAATACCTATACTTCGCAAGCCGGTCTGATAATCGCAAAAACCTTGTACGAATCCGGTAAGTTGGACTCTGCAAAGTCCACCTTGAAATGGGTTGCAGAAAAGTCTTCTGATCAGGGCTACGCCACCATTGCCAAATTGCGTATGTCAGCGCTTTTGATGGATGAAAAGGCTTTTGACGATGCGTTAAAAGCACTCGATGGTGTTTCCGGTGAGCAATTTGCCGGATTGGCTGCCGATCGACGCGGCGATATTTTTATGGCGCAGAACAAAAAGGCGGAAGCAAAGGCCGAATATGTGAAAGCGTACAAAGCCATGGATGCCCGGACGGAATACCGCAGACTCGTCGAAGTCAAATTGAATGCGATGGGTTTTAATCCTGCTGCGGACGAGGTGGCCAAGTGATGTTGGATTTGTTACGCATGCTTAACAAGCGCAATGTCACCTTGTTGGTTGCGGGGTTCGCCTTGTTGCTTGGAGGATGTGCGGGTCCTGACAAGCCAAAGCCTGCTTCGCTTGGGGCCAACGTGCCCTTGTTGGGAATTAAGCAGGCTTGGAGCAATTCCATCGGCACGGTAGGGTTTCCATTAGACATTCACGTGGTTGGCAGCCAAGTGTTCATTGCGTCGACCAATGGAACCGTAGCAGCCATTGAAACCTCTACCGGTGCCGATATCTGGCGTGTCAACCTCGCCACAACCCTAAGCGCCGGAGTCGGTACCGATGGGCGCATTTCCGCGGTGGTGAGCAAAGACAACACGCTGATTGTTTTGGATGGCTCTAAGGTGTTGTGGCGCCAGAAATTGGTTGCGTCAACATTAACCGCGCCGTTTGTTGCCGGTGGGCGCATCTTTACCCTCTCCAGTGATCGCACAACCATGGCGTTTGACGCCATGACAGGCCGCAGGCTTTGGCAGCAGCAACGCAGTGGCGACGCTTTGGTTTTGGGGCAGTCAGGTTTACTGCTGGCGGTGGGTGATACCCTGGTCGTAGGAGTGGCTGGCAAATTGGTTGGCATGAATGCTCTCAATGGTGTTATGAAGTGGGAGGCCGCCCTAGCTAACAGCAGGGGTACCAACGAGGTCGAGCGCCTGGTCGACGTGGTCGCCGGTTATTCCCGGGTTGGTGATCAGGTATGTGCGCGCGCGTTTCAGTATGCAGTAGCTTGTGTTGATGCTGCCTCCGGCCGCACGATTTGGTCCAAGACAGCCAACGGCAACGCCGGAATAGCTGGAAACTTTGACATTTTGATCGGCACTGAAGCAGATGGAAAAATTGCGTCCTGGCGACGTTTTGACGGTGAGCGTCTCTGGACGTCTGAACGCTTGCGCTTCCGGGTGCTGACGGCACCGCTTTTGCTAGGTCGGGCAGTGGTGCTTGGTGATGATTCCGGCATCCTGCACTTTTTGTCCAAGGAAGATGGTGCTCCGCTTAATCGTATTCAACTGGACAGCTCCGGAATTTCGGCTACCCCGGTGTTGGCCCAGCAAGCACTGGTCGTCGTAACGCGCAACGGAACAGTGCATGGCTTTCGCCCTGAATAGCACGCCACTGCCGTTATGAAACCTGTTATCGCCCTTGTCGGTCGACCCAACGTCGGCAAATCGACGCTTTTTAACCGGCTGACAAAAACGCGCGACGCGATCGTTGCCGATTTCGCCGGTCTCACGCGGGACCGCCACTACGGCAATGGAAAGCAGGGCCAACGGGAATACATCGTTATTGACACAGGCGGTTTTGAGCCGGACGCGCATTCAGGTATTTACAAGGAAATGGCGCGTCAAACGCGCCAAGCGGTTGCTGAAGCCGACGTGGTTGTCTTTGTAGTGGATGCAAGGGCAGGCGTTTCAGCCCAGGATCACGATATTGCGAACTACTTGCGCAAGCTGGGCAAACCGTGTGTATTGGTTGCCAACAAAGCCGAGGGAATGACCCAGGGTTTGCAGCTAGGCGAGTTTTTTGAGCTTGGCCTCGGAGAGGTGGTGCCAGTTTCTGCGGCGCACGGGCAGGGCATTCGCACACTGGTTGATATTGCCCTCGATCCCATCATTGCGGAGGGGGAAGACGAAGAGCCGGTGCAGGACCCAACGGTCATCAAATTGTCGGTAGCTGGTCGACCAAACGTCGGTAAGTCAACGCTTATCAATACATGGCTAGGAGAAGAGCGGTTGGTCGCTTTTGACCTTCCCGGTACGACACGCGATGCGATTGCCGTGCCATTTGAGCGCCACGGTCAAAAGTTTGAATTAATTGATACGGCTGGTCTTCGCCGCAAGGGTAAAGTCTTTGAGGCGATCGAAAAATTTTCGGTTGTTAAAACGCTGCAGGCGATTGAAGGATCCAGCGTTGTTTTGCTGTTGATTGACGCCATACAAGGCGTTACGGATCAAGATGCGCACATAGCGGGTTACATCCTAGAGTCCGGGCGCGCTGTCGTGGTAGCGGTCAACAAATGGGACGCCGTGGACGAATACCAACGTGAACTGGTAAAGCGCTCCCTCGAAACTCGCATGGGCTTCTTAAAATTTGCGGCGGTTCATTTCATTTCAGCTCATAAGCGACAAGGCTTGGGGCCGCTCTGGGAATCGATTTCGCAGGCCCACAAGGCGGCCAATTGCAAAATGCCTACGCCGGTGTTGACCCGCCTTTTGCTGGAGGCAGTGCAGTTCCAAACGCCGAAGAAAACCGGCATGTACCGGCCCAAATTGCGCTACGCGCATCAGGGGGGTATGAATCCGCCGATCATTGTGGTTCACGGTAACTCACTTGAACACGTCACGGAAGCATACAAGCGGTTTTTGGAAGGGCGCTTTCGCAAGGAATTCAATTTGGTGGGAACGCCCCTACGCATTGAAATGAAAACGTCCGCTAATCCTTATTCGGATAAGGATGATTGAATGTGTAACAATCCAGTCATCTCATTCCTGCAACCAGTTAACACCTCTTACTGTGCTATCGTTGCAGCTTAATTATATTTTTTTCAAACACGGAGAATATCGTGAATAATAAAGGCCAATTATTACAAGACCCATTCCTTAACGCTTTGCGTAGGGAACATGTGCCGGTCTCGATTTACCTGGTAAACGGTATTAAATTGCAAGGACAGATCGAGTCATTCGATCAGTATGTTGTCCTTCTACGTAACACCGTTACGCAAATGGTATACAAACACGCCATCTCCACCATAGTGCCAGGACGCGCAGTAACTTTTGCAGCAAATGGCGCGGATGAAGCTCCAGCCCCCTGAAACCTAGCCACGCGCGTGGCTATTGCAAGGCGCAAATTTCCATTTGACTGAATTAAAAAACGGAGGGTTTGCGCGAACTATTTTGGTTGGCGTGGACTTGGGATCGCCGAATTTCGACCACGAATTGGAAGAATTGTCTCTTCTTGCGCAGTCCGCAGGAATGCTACCGGTATCAAAGATTGTCTGCAAACGCCGGGCACCTGATGCGGCATTGTTCGTGGGTACCGGTAAGGCGGATGAAATCAAGGCATTGGCGCTGCAGGCCGGTGCTACAGAAGTTCTTTTCGACCAAGCACTTAGTCCGAGCCAGCAGCGTAACTTGGAACGGCGGCTCGAACTTCCGGTCAACGACCGGACCTTTTTAATCCTTGAAATATTTGCGCAACGCGCTCGCAGTCACGAAGGCAAGTTGCAGGTGGAACTCGCGCGGCTTCAGTACCTGAGTACCCGGCTCGTGCGGCGGTGGTCCCACTTGGAGCGGCAACGCGGTGGTATCGGTACGCGCGGTGGTCCGGGTGAAGCGCAGATTGAGCTGGATCGACGCATGATTGGCGAGACCATCAAGCGCACGAAAGAGCGACTTGCGAAGGTTAAGTTGCAGCGTAAGACGCAGCGACGCCAGCGCGAACGGCGTGATGCGTTCAACATCTCCCTCGTTGGCTACACGAACACGGGGAAGTCCACCCTTTTTAACGCCTTGGTGAAGGCGCGTACCTATGCGGCAGACCAGTTATTTGCAACGTTGGATACCACGACCCGACAGTTATATTTGGGCGAGGCAGGGCGCTCTGTGTCGTTGTCGGATACCGTCGGGTTTATTCGTGATCTACCCCATGGTCTGGTGGATGCGTTTCAGGCAACACTGCGCGAAGCCATTGAGGCGGACCTTTTGTTGCATGTAGTGGATGCATCCAATCCTGGCTATGTTGAACAAATTGCTGAAGTGCAGCGCGTGCTAACTGAAATCGGGGCGCAAGATGTCCCACAGTTATTGGTATTCAACAAGATTGATGCGCTGGCGGCAGAGAATCAGCCTGTAAAACTGATGGACGATTTTGAAATTGAAGGTGTTCAAACACCCCGCATTTTTGTGAGTGCACGAAGCCTGACTGGACTGCCGTTGTTGCGGGAAAAGCTAGGATTCATCGTAGCGGAAAATACCAACAGTGATGCTTTAACGAGTAACCCCGAACCACGCGGGGCTGACCTTTAATTAGGCACAATCACCGCATACACGTAGAGAGTTAACCCAATGAATATTCAGATACCGCGGTTACAGGGGAGTGGCATCATGCAACGCATCAAAAATATGTTCAATCTGAACGATTCACGCTGGGGGCGCGGTGACGAACAAAAAGCTGATCCAGCCAACTCGGACAAACCCAATGCAGATGGCGAAACGCCGAAGCCGGTCAGGGACAACCCACAGCCCACAGGTAATCGCAATGCAGGAAACTCCGGCCCACCAGATCTCGACCAACTGTGGAGCGATTTCAATCGCAAACTAAGCGGTTTGTTCGGTGGTGGTAAGGGAACGCCTCCAGGCGGTGGTTCCAATGGTTTCAAGCCGGATATGAGAAATGCCGGCGTTGGCATCGGCCTGATTCTTGGTGTGGTTGCTTTGATCTGGTTGGGGACCGGTTTTTTTATTGTGCAAGAAGGTCAACAGGCAGTTATCACGCAATTCGGCCGTTACAAGTCCACCGTCAATGCAGGCTTCAACTGGCGACTTCCTTATCCAATTCAACGCCATGAATTGGTTTTTGTGACCCAAATCCGGTCTGTAGATGTGGGCCGCGATTCCGTGTTGAAAGCCACTGGACTTAAAGAGTCCGCCATGCTTACGCAGGATGAAAATATTCTGGATATCAAGTTTGCCGTGCAATATCGCCTGAGTGACGCGCGTGCCTATTTGTTTGAAAGCAAGAACCCGAGCGAGGCCGTGGTGCAGGCCGCTGAGACGGCGGTGCGTGAAGTCATCGGCCGCATGAAAATGGATGCCGCCTTATCAGAGGAGCGCGACCAGATCGCCCCTCAAGTTCGCGCGCTGATGCAAAGTATTCTTGACCGTTACAAAGTGGGCGTGGAAATCGTAGGTATCAATTTGCAGCAGGGTGGTGTGCGTCCCCCCGAGCAGGTGCAAGCCTCGTTTGATGATGTGCTGAAGGCGGGGCAGGAGCGTGAACGGGCCAAGAACGAAGCACAAGCCTATGCGAACGACGTCATTCCACGCGCAGTCGGTTCAGCATCGCGCCTGAAAGAAGAGGCTGACGCCTACAAGTCTAAAGTTATCGCACAGGCACAGGGTGACGCACAGCGTTTCCGCTCGGTATTTGCCGAATACCAGAAGGCACCCCAAGTCACGCGTGACCGCATGTATCTGGATGCCATGCAGCAGATTTACAGCAACGTAACCAAGGTGGTCGTGGAGTCTAAGCAAGGCTCCAACCTGCTCTACCTGCCGCTGGACAAGATTTTGCAAATGGGGGCGAATAGTCCTGCCGCTCCCTCCGCCGTCGATCCTGCCGCGCAGTTGGTACCCGGCAGCATAAGTTCGAACACACCGCTTGCCGGCAATTCAAATGACGCGCGCAGCCGTGACGCTGCCCGCACCCGTGAACGTGATGTACGGTAGGAGAGCCGCATGAATCGCCTTGGTTTAATTTTTTCTTCGCTGTTGGTGTTGGTCGCTTTGGCCAGCTCGACTTTGTTTGTCGTGGACCAGCGCCAGTTCGGCGTGGTATATGCCTTGGGTCAAATTAAAGAGGTCATCACAGAGCCTGGTCTGAACTTCAAGCTTCCGCCGCCATTTCAAAATGTCTCCTACATTGACAAACGGCTCCTGACGCTTGACAGCACCGACTCTGAGCCCATGCTGACTGCTGAAAAGCAGCGTGTGGTCATTGACTGGTACGTGCGATGGCGCGTTACCGAACCGTCGGACTACATCCGCAATGTGGGTCTCAATGAAAGTGCCGGTGCCAGTCAGCTCAACCGCGTGGTTCGCAACGCATTTCAGGAAGAAATCAATAAACGTACGGTGAAAGAGCTTTTGTCCCTCAAGCGGGAAGCGCTCATGGCGGACGTCAAAGCCGAAGTATTGGATAAGGTCAAGGGCACTAAGCCTTGGGGTGTTGATGTGGTGGACGTTCGCATTACGCGCGTTGACTATGTTGAAGCGATTACCGAGTCTGTCTACCGCCGTATGGAGGCGGAGCGTAAACGGGTGGCTAATGAGCTGCGCTCAACCGGTGCGGCTGAGGGTGAAAAGATCCGGGCAGATGCAGACCGCCAGCGCGAAGTCACCATCGCCAACGCCTACCGCGACGCGCAAAAAATCAAGGGCGAAGGCGATGCAGAGGCCGCACGCATTTATGCGGAAGCTTTTGGAAAAGATCCGCAATTTGCACAGTTTTATCGCAGCCTGGACGCCTACAAGTCGAGTTTTGCCGCTAAGAGTGATGTCATGGTGCTGGACCCGTCATCCAATGAGTTTTTCAAAGTATTTCGCAACGGCGGCGCTGGCGCCACTCCGGTGAAGAAGTAGTGGCTTGGCACTGAAGTCTCGTGTTGGATAGCGATACGTTCTGGCTGGCATTGGCCCTCGTCCTGGTTTTCGAGGGCCTTTTCCCATTCACATCGCCCAAAAATTGGCGAAAAACGTTTACGCAGCTCCTGCAACTGGACGATGGACAAATCCGTTTTTTTGCACTGATCAGCATAATCAGCGGATTGTTGTTGATTTGCCTGCTGCTTGGATGAAATCGGCCCCTGAAGGTCGGTAAAATCCGCGTTTTAACAGTCCCCCTTTTTTCACATGTCTGCTTGGGTCCTACCGGATCATATTGCCGATGTGCTGCCCTCCGAGGCGCGCCACATCGAAGAAATACGTCGAGACCTGCTAGACATGGCGCGTTGCTATGGCTACGAGTTGGTCATGCCTCCGTTGCTTGAACACTTGGAATCGCTGCTCTCCGGCACCGGTGAGGCCTTGGACCTGCAAACCTTCAAACTGGTGGATCAGTTGTCGGGCCGCATGATGGGCCTGCGTGCCGACACGACTCCGCAAGTGGCCCGTATAGACGCCCATTTGCTCAACCGGCGTGGCGTAACTCGCCTGTGTTACTGCGGACCGGTTGTGCATACCCGCCCTGGTGGTCCGCACGCAACGCGTGAACCTTTGCAATTCGGCGCCGAAATTTATGGCCATGCAGGCGTTGAAGCGGACCTCGAAATTCTGACGCTCGCGCTGGATGCTTTGCGGGCTGTAAATGCGGGTGCGCTGACCGTCGATCTCGCTGACGCTAGGGTGGTCAATGCCTTGTTGGGTGCCTCTGGAATGCCTGCGTCCCAGTGCGAACTGGTGCACGTGGCGCTGGCTGAAAAAGATGGAAGCGCTATTCAGGCACTCACTGCGGGTGTGCCATTACCGATTGCCCAGGGACTTCAGCAACTGGTCGACTTGTATGGCGACATATCGGTATTGGATCGCGCCCTAGCGACTTTGCCGGCGCTTCCGGAAGTTCAGGAAGCGATCGGCGGTTTGCGGTGGTTAGCCGGACATATCGAGGGTGCCCGCGTGTCCATCGATTTGTCGGACCTTCGCGGTTACGCGTATTACACCGGTGCACGCTTTTCCATCTTTTCCCGTTCGGCCAACGATGCCCTGGCGCGCGGTGGCCGTTATGACGAAGTAGGTTCCGTGTTCGGGCGCAAGCGTCCGGCCGTGGGTTTTAGTCTGGACGTGAAGGCCCTGGCCGAGGCGGTTGAACCCAAGCCCCTACATCTGGCGGTGCGTGCGCCTTGGGGCGAAGCGCCGTCGTTACGCGAGGCCATCGCCAAATTGCGAAAGCAGGGTGAAACCGTGGTGCGCGTCCTGCCGGGGCATGAAAATGAAGTAGACGAATTCCAGTGCGATCGCGAGCTGGTGCAGATCGCTGACCGTTGGGTAGTAAAAGCTGTTTGAGAAATGACCGAAATGAATACAACCAAAGGCCGTAATGTAGTCGTCGTGGGCACCCAGTGGGGCTACGAAGGCAAAGGAAAACTTGTTGACTGGCTGACCGAAAGCTCACAAGGTGTCGTGCGTTTTCAGGGGGGGCACAACGCCGGGCACACGCTGGTCATCAACGGCGTAAAGACCGCCTTGCATTTGATTCCAAGCGGCATCATGCGTCCGGGTGTGAAGTGCTACATCGGTAACGGTGTCGTGCTTTCAGCAGGCAAATTGTTTGAAGAAATTGAAGGGCTTGAGAAAGCCGGTGTGGAAGTGCGTTCGCGCCTGCGAGTGAGCGAAGCATGTCCCTTGATTTTGCCGTTTCACGTGGCGTTAGATCTGGCACGGGAAGTGGCCCGCGAAAAGGGCTCCGGCGCAAAGATCGGAACCACCGGTCGTGGTATCGGCCCCGCTTACGAAGATAAAATTGCGCGCCGCGCTCTGCGTGTGCAGGACCTGAAACATCCTGAGCGTTTTGCCAGCAAGTTGCGTGATTTGCTTGACTTGCACAACCACATACTCATCACGTACCTTGGTTCGACGACATTTGATTTTGGCGAGCAACTCAAGCCGTTTATGTCGAGCGGCAAGATTGAATTTGATGCCGTGTATACGCAGGCCATGCAGCACGCCGAGTTGCTCAAACCCATGATTGCCGATGTGTCGCGTGAATTAAACGAGGCCCATCTCAGCGGTGCAAATCTGCTGTTCGAAGGCGCTCAGGGCACCTTGCTTGACGTAGACCACGGCACCTATCCTTATGTCACCTCCAGCAACTGCGTGGCGGGCAACGCTGCCGCCGGCTCGGGTGTAGGTCCGGGAATGTTGCATTACATCCTAGGTATTACCAAAGCTTATTGCACCCGCGTTGGAGGCGGTCCTTTCCCCACAGAATTGGATTGGGAAAAGCCGGGCACACCGGGCTATCACATGAGTACGATCGGTGCGGAAAAGGGCGTTACCACCGGCCGTTCACGCCGTTGTGGCTGGTTTGACGCTGCGTTACTTAAACGTTCTGCTCAGGTTAATGGCTTGTCCGGACTTTGCATCACCAAGCTCGATGTGCTTGATGGCCTCAAGGAGCTGATGCTCTGTACCGGTTACGAAGTGGACGGTGAAAGGATCGATATCCTTCCCATGGGGGCCGACGATATTGAACGATGCCAACCCATTTATGAAGTTATGGAAGGCTGGTCCGACAGCACCGTGGGTGTTACGCAATACGACAAACTGCCCGTCAATGCTCGCTTGTATTTGCAGCGCATTGAGCAGGTAACCGGTGTGCCCATTCATATGGTGTCCACCAGCCCGGATCGTGATCACACCATCATGATGCGCCACCCTTATCTGGCTGATTAATAATCACAGGAGTCCTGCAATGTTGACAGAAGACGGCAAGCACCTATATGTGAGCTATGACGAGTACCACAACCTGATTGAAAAACTTGCAATTAAAGTTTTTCAGTCGGGTTGGGAGTTCGACACCATTCTTTGCCTAGCGCGCGGCGGCATGCGCCCTGGAGATATTTTATCCCGCGTATTCGATAAGCCGCTGGCCATCATGTCCACAAGCTCCTATCGCGCAGACGCCGGTACCCTGCAAGGCAATCTGGACATCGCGCGTTACATCACCACGCCCAAGGGTGAGATCGCGGGCAAGGTGCTGCTGGTGGATGACCTGGCGGATTCCGGCCACACGCTCAATGCGGTTCTCAATCAATTGCGCAACAACTACAAGCCCATTACGGAGCTTCGCAGCGCAGTGATCTGGACCAAAGCCTTGTCCAAATTTGTGCCCGATTATTCGGTGGAATTTCTGCCAACCAATCCGTGGATACACCAGCCATTTGAAAGCTATGACGCCATGCGTCCGGCGCAGTTAATTGAAAAATGGAGCGTTTGATCGTTGGTTTGAATGGCTGATCTATCCACTGAACTGATCCACCACCCCTACGTTGCACCTGAAGGTTTTGCAGCACCGCAAGTCGGTGTGTTCAAAGCATCTACGGTGTACTTTCCTTCGGTTGCGGCTATGCGTAGCCGCGAGTGGAAAGACAAGTCCGCTTATACCTACGGCTTGCACGGCACACCGACCACCTACGCGCTGGAAGAGCGCCTGTGTACTCTAGAAGGCGGTAAACACTGCCTGTTGGTGCCAAGCGGTTTGGCCGCAGTGGCGCTGGTGGCCATGTCGATTTTGAAAGCCGGTGACGAAGTATTGATTCCGGACAATGCCTATGGTCCGAACAAGACTTTTGCGGAAGGCGAGTTGCTGGCCTGGGGCATAACTCACCAGTATTACGACCCCTTGGACCCGCAGGATCTGGAAGCACAAATTTCCAGCCGCACCAAGCTGGTTTGGCTGGAAGCGGCAGGGTCTGTCACGCTGGAATTCCCTGACCTCGTTGCCTTGGTTCGCATTTGTAAACAACGCAAGGTGCTAACTGCACTCGATAACACCTGGGGCGCGGGCATTGCGTACAAGCCATTTGACCTGGTCAGTGGTGAATCACCGGCATTGGGCGTAGACATTACTGCGCACGCGGTTACCAAATATCCCAGTGGTGGCGGCGACGTTTTGATGGGCAGCGTCATGACCCGTGACCACGCTTTGGCACTGCGAATCAAGCTCACCCATATGCGCCTGGGCCTAGCCGTTGGTGCCAATGACGCCGAATTAGTGTTGCGTTCATTGCCCAGCATCGGGCTGCGCTATCGCGCTCAGGATGAGGCAACCCGCGGTCTGGCGCGTTGGGCGCAGTCACAGCCGGAATTCGTACAAGTGCTGCATCCCGCGCTGGCGGACTCACCCGGATTCGCGCACTGGCAGGCCCTGTGTAACAACGGCTATGGTGGCGCAGCCTGCCTGTTCAGCGTGATTCTGGACGAACGATTTACCCATGATCAGACCGACGCCTTTTGCGACGCACTGAAACTATTCAAACTAGGCTACAGCTGGGCGGGCCCGGTCAGTCTGGTAGTGCCTTACGATTTGAAAACCATGCGATCGGTCGTGCCCAAACATCTGTCCCGCGGTACCGTCGTGCGCTTCAGTATCGGCCTTGAAAACGTGCAGGATTTGCAAGACGATATTGCGCAGGCGCTGCGGGTCCTGCGTTAAAGGGCATTGATCTTTATCGGTGTTTTCCTGACTATTCAGGGGTGTCAGCTGCGACTAAGCTGGGACTATGTCATTACCTGAATATGAAGCACCGCCACCCTATGTCCCGCCGCCCTCTGACGCACCGGCCAAGACAATCGTTCTAATCTCTTTCTTTGCTCCGTTTCACTGGTTGCGCCAAGGCTGGTGCGACTTGCGTTCGCAACCCGGCATCAGCGCGTTTTTCGGCATCGCGTTCTGGATCATGGCGCTGGTGTTAGGCGCGGTGTTTCGCTCCAAACCGGAGTACACCATGTCCATTGCATCGGGATGTTTGCTGGTCGGCCCTTTCTTTGCTATGGGTCTGTACGAAGTCAGCCGCCGGGTCGAGGCAGGCTTGCAACCGGAGCTGGGAGCATCGGTTACATGCTGGGACAGCCACCTCAAGAGCATGGGCATGTTGGTGCTCGTGCTCATCGTTTTAGAGCTATTGTGGGGCCGCGCATCGCTGGTGGTATTTGCCATTTTCTTCAATACGGGCATGCCGTCTACGACCGGTGTTATTACGGCCATCTTCAATCCCGAGAATCTCGACTTTGTCGCTGCCTATCTGGTGGTTGGGGGTGGCTTTGCGATGCTGGTCTTTTCCATCTCGGTCGTGTCGATACCCATGATCCTGGACCGTGACACTGACGCCATTTCTGCGGCGATCACCAGTCTGGAAGTCATGTTCCACAACACCGCCGCCATGCTGCTATGGGGCTTTGTCATTGCCCTGCTGGTGGGTGCCTCGATCTTTATCCCATGGAGTCTGGGACTTTTGGCGGTGGGCCCGCTGCTGGGCTATGCCAGTTGGTATGCCTATCGCGCAACGGTGCAATGGCCGCAGGATGTTACAGTGGCGTGAACTAACGAAAGCACACTTTGGCAACACCCAATTACGGATACGAAAAGCGACAAAAAGAACTGGCTAAGAAAAAGAAGAAAGAAGAAAAGCTGAAGAACAAAGCTGAGCGCAGGCCAGAAGACGGCAACCCTAACGATGCCGCAGAACTTGCAGCCTCAGAAAACGTTGCGCAACCGGCAAATCCCGACGCAGAAGGCGCCAGCGGCGGTTAATCAAACCAGCGTCTTGGCGACTTCGATCATGGCAGCCATGCTGTGATCCGCCGGTGACAGAGTTTTTGCCTGCGCGTACGCATTGAAATTGCGTTGCATCGATTGCAGGTATCCCGGATCGTAATGCGTGGTTAACAAGTCCTTCACCACCGGCCGCAGGTCCCCTTGCATGACTTTTTCCTTCCACGCAGCCACGACTACCTTGCCTTTAAATTCCGCCAGAATGTCAAGCCTGCTGCAAAAGTAGGCCGGATCCTTGGTCAGGTAGTCATAGTCTCCCAGCAAAAGCTCCACGCGCGACTCCACTGGCAGCGCCAGATCTAGGCAAGTGCTGGATCGCATTTTTTCGATGAGTGCGGAGGGAACGGCGACGTTGCCGACTTTTTTGCTTTCGCTTTCAATGAACACCGGCTTGCTGGTGTCAAAGCGGCGCAGTGTTTCCCAGACAAGCGTGTCAAAGCGCTTTTGTGAAGGTTGAGGCATGCCCGGCATGGCGCCCAGCACTGAACTACGGTGCCGGGCTATGTCTTCCAGATCCAGTACCTGCGCACCCAGACTTTTCAGGGCATGCAGCAGGCGGGTTTTACCCGAGCCCGTTGTGCCACACACCACTTGCAAATGCAACGGGCTCACAAGCCTGGGGATGTCTTCAATCACAGCCGCCCGGAACGCTTTGTAGCCCCCCTCGACCAGCGTGACCCGAAAGCCGATCTGGTCCAGAATAAGTGACAGAGACCCGCTGCGTTTGCCGCCGCGCCAGCAATAGGCCAATGGCTTCCAGTCACGTGGCTTGTCAATGACCTCGCGCTCCAGATGGGCCGCAATATTGCGTGCGGCAATGGCGGCGCCGCGCTTTTTGGCTTCAAATGCATTGACCTGCTTGTACATGGTGCCGATCACAATGCGCTCTTCATTGTTCAGCGTGGGCCAGTTCACCGCACCCGGCAGATGATCCAGCGCGAATTCATCTTCGGTGCGCGCATCGATCACTGTGTCGAAGCTGTGAAGCTGCGCGATGACGTCTTGTGCACTCATGACTTGGAGTGCCATCAGAGTCCTGCTTTCTTCTTTAAGTAATTCATGAATGCCGCGCTACTTCAATAACTTTTTCACCGATGGCCACACATTGTCCAAAATGACAGGGTGTGCCGCTTCAACCGGATGGATGCGGTCAGCCTGAAACAGGGCAGTCGCGTTTGGGGCATCTGCCACCCCCTTCAGCAAAAACGGTACCAGCGCAGCTTTTGTTTGCTTGGAGACATCAACGAACGTCGCAGCAAATCGTTTTGAATAATCCTGCCCGTAGTTGGGCGGCATTTGCATGCCCACCAACAACACTTTGGCACCGGCGGTCTGTGCGGCCTGCGTCATGCTTTTGAGGTTGTCTTGCGTCATGTCCAGAGGCAGTCCGCGCAAGGCGTCGTTGGCCCCTAGTTCAATAATCACAATACCCGGTTGGTGCTGGGACAAAAGGGCAGTCAGACGACTGCGCCCGCCGGAGGTGGTGTCGCCGCTGATACTAGCGTTAACCACCTTGGCCTCCG
>CANBYM010000068.1 GCA_947373605.1 Comamonadaceae bacterium | reverse complement strand
ACGGGGTATCCCCTTAGCTCCATAAGTAGTCCAAGATTCTTCTACGCTCACGGTCGGAAAACGTGATGAATAACGCCATCCTTTACAACTATAGCTTCCAGCACGGAATTGCTCCAGTTTTGAACTTGAGCCATGTCCATAACCGTTTTTTGTCCGGGTTTAATATTTTTCAGAGATTGAGTGAGAGCGTTCACGCCAATTTCAACAGTCTTCGCTCTATTGGTTGGGAAAACCAAAACTGAAATATCGAGACCGACAAAGTTTTGCTGATGGTGCATATTTTTATCGGCAGTAACCAGCACGTCGAACTTTCCATTTGCCGCTTTAAGGAGGACACCATTTTTAAGACCCTCCCACCCAGCATCTTTGAGCGTCCGAATTTCTAGATCTCTATCAGATTCGGAAAGCCAACGCTTCAACTGCCTTGGCAGGCATTCATCAATCAGAACTCGAATCATGCCACTGCCTGTTCTCTCTCAAATGATGCTTCCGCCTCTTTAAGAACGTTAAGTGCAATATCACGAGTTAATGACGGATACGATTCCAAGATTTCCTCAAGAGTAAGTCCGTCAGCGAGATTTTCGAAAAGGACTGCTACCGGAACTCGAGTACCAAGGAAAACTGGCGTTCCACCAAAAATATCTGGATCACTAGATATAAGTTTGCTTGTCATATCGACTCCATCGTTAAAGACCAATAATTTCAGTTAAAAGTTTTTTATCTTGATCAAGAATTCCAAATCGTTTTTTCTCAGTTTTTGCCTCCGAGACTACGTCAAATAGCGCGATTGCCTTTCTGAGTATCTCGCTCTTGGTGCTATAAGAAGCAGCCGCCAATTCATCTAATCTTGCATTTAATTCAGGTGAAATAGTCAAGCTCAGCCTAATTGGTTCATTTTCACTAGACATAATTATGCATCTCGTGTGTTGAATTGACGTCAATATTACGTCACTTAGACGCTTTTTGCAACCATGTTGTACGTCACTGGCTCCGTGACGACAGCCTGCTGAAGCAGCCGGTAGAACAGCAATCCTCGAGAAGCCGAAGTCCTTCGATTGAACCGGAAAACGAATTCGTCGAGGTAGTAGTCCAGTTGGCCGGGCTGCACTGCTCCATGATGGGTTCCCAATAGCCAGCGCTGCAGAAGAGCTGCAACCCGGTGCACGCCTGGCATCGACTCATGGGCTGGTGTATCGGAGCCAAGGTGCACCGTTCTGCGGTGTTGGTAGCCCAGTTCTTCAAGGTTTCTGTAGGCCGCCGACCCATCGCTATGAATCAGCGAGCCTGGTCGAACGGTCTCCTGGATGAACGGCATCAGGCTCTCGTAGTCTCCTTCTCGAATCTGCCTGATCCGTATCCTTCCAAATCCCTTTGGCTGAAGCATCTCGACTGCGATGGCCACCAGCACTTTGCTTGTATTGCTCTTTCTGCCAACCGCACTGATCGGATTTTTGCGGTCGGTGATAGAAAGGTACGATTCGTCGACCTCGACCTCTCCATGCAGCAGATCTCTGCCAGGACGAACCATTGCTCGCCTGAGACGATGCAACATGGTCCAGGCTGTCTCATAACTTCCAAGACCAAGAACACGCTGCAAACCCAAGGCGCTGATGCCGTGCTTTTGGTTGGTGATGTACCAAATCCCGGCAAACCAAACGCGCAGCTCCGTTCGCGTCTTGTCGAATATGGTTCCGGCCGTAACGGTCGTTTGGGATTTGCAGTGAGAACACATCAGTCGGCCGCGGGTCGATCGACACGGCTTGTCAGCCACGCCACACTTCGGGCAAATGAATCCGTTTGGCCAACGGAGGTTATCTAGATACTGCCGGCAGGCATCCTCAGAATGGAACCAGTCTAAGAACTGCACCCAAGTCCTGGGATAGTCCAGTCCAGCCTTGGGAAATTCCGGGTTTGCCGCCATTTCGTCATTCTGGCAGAACTGGAGCTAAGGGGATACCCCGTTTAAACGTACAGTATTCTATCAACAAGTTAACTGAACGGTGGGCTCTTGCGAGCCCCTTTTCCTTTGGCGAATGCCAGTGCCACTGCTTATGCAACAGTGTCCTGCTCAAACGGTAAGGTCATGTTACGCAGGTCACGTTTGGTCTCGACCAGAATCAATGGACCTTCGTCTAACGTTACCGGGGCGGGACGTTCACGCGGTACGTGCACAGGCTTGGGTTCGGCCGCAATGGCAGTTTGAACTGCTGCGATGCGTGCAGGGTCAGAGTTGACCCACTGCAGGCCCGAACCGGTGGCTACCTGGTGCAATGACTCTATCGGCAATGCATAGCCGGCTACAGCAGGCATGCCGGATGCGGCTTTTGACTCGGGTGCGGGTGCTGCAACTGGAGCAGGTGCACTTACGGGTGTGCTCGCCGTTGCAATTTGCGCTTCCTGACGGGTTGGCGGAGGTTTCGCCACGCTCGAAGGCGTTGCGACTGCCTCAGGCACTACGGCTTCGCTGCTGGCTGTTACAGGTGCCGCGGGTGCATCTGTGGATTCCGTCGTTGCGGCAGGCCGCGTGAAGTAAGACTGCGGTTGCGGATCATCGACATTGACTTCTTCGCTGCGGTTTCCGCGGTCACCGCGTTGACCACGATCACGGCCATAGCGGTCACGGGAGCGTTTTTCGCGCGGCTCGTTGGGACGCTCACCTTGCGCGCCGGGTGCGGCTTGCGGCACTTGCTCTTCGGAGCCTTCAGGCGTTGCAAAACCGAATTGCGTCTGCTGTTGATCATCACCGGGTACGCCATTGGCATCGGTGCGTGGACCGCGGTCGTTACGGCGACCATTGCGGCCCCTTCCCCGGCCTTCACGTCCTTCGCCTTCGCCACGGTTGCCGTTTGCGTTGCCGTCCGTTGCGGCCTCATGCGTGCCTTCGGCGCCATTGCGGCTATCGGCACCTTCACTGCGCTCGCCGCGTCCATTGCCTTGGCGACCATTACGCTCACCACGTTCTGTACGTGGGCCGCGTTCCTGGCGGCCTTCGCGCGCATTGGGGTCCTGGCTTGCGTCTAATGCAACTGCATTGGCCTCTACCGGCTTACCTTCTGCATCAAAGCGCTCGCGTTGCGCCGCGCCCTGACGTTCACCATTGCCAGGTCGCTCGCCTCCGCGGTTGCCACGTCCACCACGGCCGCCACGTCCACCGCGTTCTTCACCGCGACCTTCAGGACGATCGCCACGGCCTTCGGGACGCTCTTCACGCGGGCCACGGCCTTCACCACGTTCACCGCCGCGTCCACCACGGCCACCATTGCGGTTGCCGTCGCGTCCACCTTCACGTCCACCAGTACGGCCTTCACGCTTGTCGTCGGCCTTGGTCGTTGCAACGGATGCAGGTGCAGTCGGGGCTGCAGCATCACCACCGAACAGGCTCTTGATCCAGCCAAAGAAGCCAGTGCTGCCCGGTACGGGCTTGGGCACCACGGGTGCGGCAGCAACCGGCGCTGCCTTGGGAGCCTCGGGCTTGACCGGTGCAAGTGGTGCCGGTGCATCGGGCAACACGCCTTTGATCACCGGTGTTTGCTTGTTGGTGGGTTCTTGCGAGCGACGCGTCACGCCGGTGGCTTCTTCCATATCGTCGGCCATTTTGTAGCTGGCTTCGATGTGGTCCAGGCGCGGGTCGTCGTGCTTGAGGCGTTCGAGCTTGTAGTTGGGTGTTTCCAAAGTCTTGTTGGGCACCATCAGCACGTTGATGCGCTGCTTCAGTTCGATCTTGGCGATCTCAGTGCGCTTTTCGTTCAACAGGAACGAGGCCACATCCACCGGCACCTGGCACAGCACTGAGGCGGTGTTGTCCTTGAGCGATTCTTCCTGAATGATGCGCAAAATCTGCAAAGCGCTGGATTCGGTGTCGCGGATATGGCCGGAGCCGCCGCAACGCGGGCAGGGGATGGATGCCCCTTCGGACAGGGCTGGGCGCAGACGCTGGCGGCTCATTTCCATCAGGCCGAATTTGCTGATGGTTCCGAATTGGACGCGGGCGCGGTCCTGGCGCAGCGCGTCGCGCAAGCGGTTTTCCACTTCGCGGCGGTTGCGGGACTCTTCCATGTCGATAAAGTCGATCACGATAAGGCCGCCCAAGTCGCGCAAGCGCATCTGGCGGGCCACTTCGTCGGCGGCTTCCAGGTTGGTGCGGGTCGCGGTTTCTTCGATGTCGCCGCCCTTGATGGCGCGGGCCGAGTTCACGTCCACCGAAACCAAAGCCTCAGTATGGTCGATTACGATGGCGCCGCCGGAAGGCAGTTGCACGGTGCGCGCGTAGGCCGATTCGATCTGGTGCTCGATCTGGAAGCGGCTGAACAGCGGCGCGTCGTCACGGTAGCGCTTCACCCGAGCGGCATGCTCGGGCATGACGTGGGCCATGAACTGCTGCGCCTGTTCGTACACGTCGTCCGTGTCGATCAAGATGTCGCCGATGTCGTGGTTAAAGTAATCGCGAATCGCGCGGATGACCAGTGACGACTCCTGATAAATCAGGAATGCGCCCTTGCCGCCCTTGGCTGCACCGTCAATAGCACCCCAAAGTTTGAGCAGGTAGTTCAAGTCCCATTGCAGCTCAGGCGCGCTGCGACCGATACCCGCGGTGCGGGCGATGATGGACATACCGTTGGGGTATTCCAACTGGTCCATGTTTTCTTTGAGTTCAGCGCGGTCGTCACCTTCAATACGGCGTGACACACCGCCGCCGCGCGGGTTGTTGGGCATCAGCACCACGTAGCGACCGGCCAGCGAAACAAAGGTGGTCAGGGCTGCGCCCTTGTTGCCACGCTCTTCTTTTTCAACTTGAACCAGCAGTTCCTGGCCTTCACGGATAGCGTCCTGGATGCGGGCATTGCCGGCGGAGACGCCTTGTTGGAAATATTGTTTGGAGATTTCCTTGAACGGCAGAAAGCCGTGGCGGTCTTCACCGTAATCGACAAAACATGCTTCCAGTGACGGCTCTACACGGGTCACAACCGCTTTGTAGATGTTACCTTTGCGCTGTTCGCGCCCTTCAATTTCGATTTCGTAGTCGAGGAGTTTTTGTCCGTCGACAATGGCCAGGCGGCGTTCTTCAGCCTGCGTAGCGTTGATAAGCATCCGTTTCATGGATTGCGTCCTTCATCAGTATGTACATGCCCGAAGTGGGCTAACGGTGCCTGAACTGACGAAATGAAACGAAGTGGAATTGCCGATGAGCTTCGATGTCAAATTTGACGTCGAAGCGTGGGCGCGTGGATGGGAACGAGCAGAATAGTTTGTGAACTTGCAGGCCAAGGCCATGCAGGTTGCGCCAGGGGTAAGCGGGCTGTGCGCTGATAAGTGTCTCCAAGCGGAGCGAATACGCTCCGCAGACACATTTCAATCAGGCTCCACAACACAAACATCTCGTTTAAATCCGCCGGCACACCGTGGGTCTGCCAGCATTGGGTATTCCGTATCAGGGTTTCAATTCGTCGGATTAACCGTGGTTACCTGTCACCACTACAGGCATTTGGCGTGTAGTTTGTGAACCGGGCTTGACGGCGGCATCGACCTTCCAGCGTTTCGTGAAAATGGGGCGTGGACTAAACTCCATCTAAATCAACCACTTACAGTACAACACTAGTGAAACACATTATAGGGGCCATTCCCTTGACTGCTGCCCCTGAAGTAAAAACGGTGACAGTGGATGAAGAATCTGCCGGGCAAAGGCTGGATAACTTCCTGATGCGCCACCTCAAAGGCGTTCCTAAAACACACATTTACCGCATTATTCGTAGCGGAGAGGTGCGGATCAACAAGGGCCGGTGTAGTGCGGAAACCCGTATCGCGTCGGGTGATTTGGTGCGCATTCCGCCGGTGCGCGTGTCGGAAAGCGCACAGGATAAGGCGCAGTCCATGCAAGCCGCCGGAAATGCCGTGACGTCCGGGAATGTGCCTGCAAAAACTTTTTCAGTGCTTTTTGAAGATGATCACTTTCTGGCGATCGACAAACCTGCCGGTTTGGCGGTTCACGGGGGCTCCGGTGTGAGTTTCGGCGTGATTGAACAGTTGCGCATGGCTCGCCCCCAAGCCGTTTGCCTGGAGTTGGTGCACCGTTTGGACCGGGAAACCTCCGGCATTTTGCTGATCGCTAAAAAGCGCAGTGCGCTGAAAAACCTGCAGGACCAATTCCGCGAGCGTGAGACCGCAAAAACCTATCTGGCGATGGTGCTGGGCCACTGGCCTGCCAACAAAAAGGTGTTGGATAAGCCGCTGCACAAATATTTGCACTCTGCCAAAGACGGCGGTGCAGAGGGTGAGCGGCGCGTCAAAGTAGTAGGCAAGGATGACCCAGATGGGATGCCATCGCTAACACTCGTCAAGGTGCATTCCGTCAACGCGGCGAGCGCGCCAAGGCATTATTCGCTGTTGGAGGTGACCATCAAGACAGGGCGCACGCATCAGATCCGGGTGCATCTGGCTTCCGAGGGCATGCCCATTGTGGGTGACGACAAATACGGTGACTTCGCCTTGAACAAAGAACTGCAGCGGGCGACGGGCTCCGAAGGCCTCAAACGCATGTTTTTGCACGCTTGGCGCTTTGGCTGCAAACACCCTGCAACCGGCAAGCGTGTTGATTTGCGCGCAGAATTGCCCCCCGAACTGGCCAGCTTTTTGTTGGCGAACTTTCCGTCCGACACCCCGAAGGCGGCCTTTTAGCCCATGTCTCTAACGAACAAACCCGTGCCAGTGAACGTCCGACAACTCGCCAGCCGCCGCTTTGATTTGATTGCCTTCGATTGGGATGGCACTTTATTTGACTCGACGGCACTCATTACCCGCTGTATTCAAGCGGCGGTGGCGGATGTGGGGGGCACAGTACCTTCCGACAAAGATGCAGCCTATGTCATCGGCATGGCACTGATGCCGGCCTTGGCCCATGCAGCACCGGATGTGCCAAAAGAAAAGTACCCGGAACTTGGTGCACGCTACAAACACCACTACATGCTGCACCAGCACGACATCAGTCTGTTTAACGGCGTATTGCCGCTTTTAACTGCACTCAGAGAACAGCAGTATCTGCTGACCGTGGCAACCGGGAAAAGTCGTGCGGGCCTGAATGAAGCGCTTCAGGCGGTGGAACTAAAAGGCATGTTTGACGGTTCACGTACCGCCGATGAAACAGCGGGTAAGCCCCATCCGCGAATGTTGCATGAATTGATGGCTGAATTCGGTGTGAGCGCTGATCGTGTTTTGATGATTGGCGACACCACGCATGACCTGCAAATGGCCGTCAACGCCGGTTGCGCCAGTGTTGCAGTGAGTTATGGCGCACATGAAACTGCTGATTTTCATGCCCTCAATCCCCTGTTTGTGGCGCACACTGTGCGCGACCTGCATGACTGGCTGCTCGCCGGGGACTGAAGGAGCAGGCCTTGTCTCTACCATCTGAGTCGCGCACTTTAGCGCTTTGCAATTCAAAAGATCTTGCCGATAGCGGGGAGGCGGTGCCGTTTGATGTGGTGTATTGCGGTCAAACCTGCATGGCCTTTGCAATCCGGTATGACGGTCGTGTGTATGCTTATCTCAACCGATGCGCCCATGTGCCGATGGAAATGGATTACCAGCCGAATCGCTTTTTCGATTTGACTGGGCACTGGATTGTTTGCGCCACCCACGGGGCCATGTACAGCCCCCAAACCGGTGCCTGCCGCGGTGGCCCCTGCCGTGGCGGCTTGGTGAAGATCGAAGTATCCGAAACCGACGGTGTGGTGCACTGGCATACTGCCCGCAACCTTCAACCTGTAGATTTTTAAATGACTGAACCTAATTCTGAACCTACGACCGCCCAAGAAGTAAACAGCGTGGCCAATGGAACTGCGCAAAGCCGAGAAGTACCGCAAAGCAATCCGTCGCTAGGCGCAAACTGGGAGCGCGTAACGCTGGAAAAACTGGTGATGGCCAGCCTGGTGGAACAGCGGGTTGCGCGCCGCTGGCGTAACGGCATTCGCATCGCTTGGATTGTCTTGCTGGCCGCTGCAGTGTGGCTTGGCATGGAGCGTGGCGGCACGACTGCGGATGTGACTAAACCACATACTGCGGTGGTCGAAATCAAGGGTGAAATTGCCTCTGGCTCTGAAGCCAGTGCCGAGTTGATTGTTGCCGCCATGCGTAGCGCATTTGAAGATGAAGGATCCAAAGCGGTGGTCCTGCTGATTAATTCACCCGGCGGCAGCCCGGTACAGGCTGGCATCATCAACGATGAAATACGCCGCCTGAAGGCCAAGCACAACAAACCCATTTATGCGGTGGTGGAAGAAACCTGTGCATCTGCGGCTTATTACATTGCGGTAGGCGCAGATCAGATCTTTGTGGACAAGGCCAGTGTGGTCGGCAGCATCGGGGTACTGATGGATGGATTCGGCTTTACCGGATTGATGGACAAACTCGGTGTGGAGCGCCGCTTAATGACGGCTGGTGAGAATAAGGGTTTCATGGACCCTTTTAGCACGCAAACCGAAAAGCAACGCGCATTTGCGCAGGCGATGTTGGACCAGATTCACAAGCAATTCATTGACGTGGTGAAGACAGGCCGCGGTAACCGGCTTAAAGAAACACCTGAAACCTTCAGTGGCTTGTTCTGGACCGGCCAGCAGGCTATCGAGCTGGGCTTGGCGGATCAATTGGGCAACTTGGACTATGTAGCCCGTGAAGTGGTGAAAGCAGAAGAAATCGTGGACTACACCCGCAAAGACAATGTGGCCGAGCGCCTAGTGAAGCGATTTGGCGCGTCTATAGGCGCCGGCGCTGTGCAGTCATTGAAAGTCTCGCCGGCATTGCGTTGATTTCGCGCGCCACGGGGGCTTTATTTACCGATGGCAAAAACGGTTGGTACTGTGTTGTCCAAGGTCCAGGCCTTTTGTTTCCACACGCTCACTGCGCTGCTCATGCAGCACGCACTGCTTAACGTTAAGCCGCTGGACGTCGCCAGTTGCGTGCGGGCTTGTAAGGTAGTGAGTAGCGTTTGAAGCAGGGCCCCGTTGCGGTACGGTGTTTCGATAAAGAGTTGGGTTTGGCCGGTTTTCAGGGCCAAGGCCTCCAGTTCCCGAACGCGTTGCGCCCGCTGCGCCGGGTCTGCAGGGACGTAGCCTACAAACGCGAAGTTTTGTCCGTTCAGGCCGCTGGCAGCCAGCGCCAGCAACATGGAAACCGGGCCTACCAATGGCACCACCGGTAGTCCCAGAGCATGGGCTGCGCGTACTACAGAAGACCCGGGGTCGGCCACTGCGGGCATACCGGCTTCGCTGACCAGTCCCATATCGTTGCCCTCCAGCGCCGCTTTGAGTAGCGGGCGCGCGTCAAACTGTCCCAGATGGTCCCCCTTTTTATGTACTTCACGAGGCAATTCGGTGAGTTGCATGCTTTGAATTGGCACCACCAAAGGATAGAACTCAGCGATACGTTTCAGATAAGCCCGTGTGGACTTGGCGTTTTCGCATATCCAAAATTGCAGCCCGGCTGCCACTTCCAGGGTTGCATCGGGCATGGATTGCGTCAGCGCACTTTCTTCGCTACAACCGAAATCCAGCGGCGCTGGCACCAGGTACAGCGTCCCGGTCATGCGCCGCTACCCAGAAGCGGGATGCCGGCTGCGCGGAGCATAGTTGCTGTACGTATCAGGGGCAGTCCCACAAGCGCAGTGGGATCATCGCTCTCAATCTTTTTCAATAATGCAATGCCCAGGCCTTCACTTTTCGCGCTTCCCGCACAGTCATAAGGCGTCTCAGCGCGCAAATAGTGTTCGATTTCCGCATCTGATAAGTCGCGAAATTGCACTTTGACCTCGGCGAGGTCCTCGGCGGCAAAGCCGGTTTCCGCACAAACTACCGCTAATGCCGTCTGAAATATGACGGTTTTGCCACGCATTTGCTGCAGCTGCTCCACGGCGCGTTCATGACTGCCCGGCTTTCCGAGTGCAACGCCACCCAGATCGGCAACCTGGTCCGAGCCGATGACGACACATGCGGGGTGTTGTTGTGCAACAGCTTTCGCCTTGGCCAATGCCAGTCGGCGCGCCAGCGCAACGGGCGTCTCGCCGTCCAAAGGTGTTTCGTCTACTCCGGGAGCGCATACCTCAAACGGCACTCGCAAGCGCGCCAGCAGTTCGCGCCGGTAGGACGACGTGGAGCCCAGAATCAGTTTTCGGTAGTGAACAGTGTGCATGAGGCGATTCTCTTACACTGTTCACATGAAACATGAATTCGCGCCTCAAACGCTTAACGTCGCTGCTTTTGCTAACGAAGGCGCACATCAAAGTGCCTCTGAAAAGTTGGCACATTTTCATCGCCTGATGGAGGAAACAGCAGGACTCGGCGGCGAGACACTGGTGGAGTATTCCGTTCAAGGTCATGTGCAGTCGGATGCGTCCGGTCTGGCGGAGCCTTGGATTGAATTGTCAGCAAATACTTCACTGATGTTGACCTGCCAGCGATGCTTGGGGCCGGTGGACGTGCCCGTGGCGTTTGACCGTCAGTTCCGTTTTGTGGCCAGTGAAGAGCTGGCCGCCATTGAGGATGAGGAATCCGAAGAAGACGTGCTGGTGCTTAGCAAATCATTTAACTTGCTCGAACTGATTGAAGATGAGTTGCTGATGTCCATGCCGCCGTCCCCGAAGCATGACGTTTGCCCCAAAGTGGTCAAGCTGCAGGCGGCGGATCCTAATTTTGTGGATGATCCGGTGGAAAAGGCAAACCCTTTTGCGGTACTCCAGCGGCTCAAGAAATCCTGAGATGTTTTTGCATCGGTATTGGGCTATAATCAAAGGCTTCGCGCGCAAAAACCGTCGCATTTACTAACCTTAACGTGTTGCATGCTGTGCAACACCCTTTGCTCAGGAGCCAAAAATGGCCGTTCAACAAAACAAAAAGTCCCCTTCCAAGCGCGGCATGCACCGTTCGCACAACGCTTTGGACGTGCCCGGTATTGCGGTTGAGCCGACAACCGGCGAAATTCACCTGCGTCACCACATCAGCCCCACCGGCTTTTACCGTGGCCGTAAGGTTGTAAAGACCAAATCAGAAGCCTGAACGGTTGAGTCCATGCAAAGCCCGACGCTGCAGGCACACTGTAGCGGCGGGCTTTTTGCTTTCTGGGCCGTTTGAGAATTTCAGTTTTTTGATTTTTGAGTGAAATTTCCATGATCACCATTGCGGTTGACTGTATGGGTGGGGACTACGGCCCAAAGGTCACTTTGCCAGCCTGCATTCAGTTTTTGGAGCAGCATCCTGACGCTTCCTTGGTGGTGGTCGGACTGGCAACCGCATTTCAAGATTTTTCGCACCCGCGTGTCAAGATAATCGTGACCACGGAAATGGTCACGATGGATGACCCTTTGGAAGTCGCACTGCGACGGAAAAAGGACTCTTCGATGCGTGTGGCCATTCAGCAAGTAAAAGATGGTGCCGCTCAAGCGGCAGTATCGGCGGGAAATACCGGCGCATTGATGGCGATATCGCGCTACGTTCTTAAGACGCTGGATGGAATTGAGCGCCCCGCTATTGCCGGGCAAATCCCCAACGCTACCGGAGGCGCAACTACTGTGCTGGATTTGGGTGCCAACGTGGATTGCACTGCCGAGCATTTGTTGCAGTTTGCTGTGATGGGCTCTGCCTTGGTGTCGGTTCTTAGTGGAAAGGCGACGCCTTCGGTTGGACTTCTCAATATTGGCGAAGAAGTTATTAAAGGCAACGAAGTTATAAAAAAAGCCGGTGAATTGTTGCGAAGTGCAGCTAAATCAGGTGATTTAAATTTTTATGGAAATGTTGAAGGCAATGATATTTTCAAGGGAGTGGTCGATATTGTGGTGTGTGACGGTTTTGTAGGAAACGTGGCCTTAAAGACCAGTGAAGGCCTTGCTTCAATGATCGGCAGCTTTCTGAAAGACGAGTTTTCAAAGAATATTTTCACCAAAGCTGCCGCAATTGCTGCTTATTCTGTCTTATCGGCGCTTAAAAATCGGGTTGATCATCGGCGATACAACGGCGCCGCCTTGCTGGGACTGCGGGGTCTAGTTTTCAAAAGTCATGGATCGGCTGACGTTCTGGCGTTCAATAATGCCTTGGAGCGGGCGTATGATGCAGCCCGAAACAACTTGCTGGACCGCGTTCAGGTTCGCATTGCCCATGCTTCGCCACTATTGGTGTCGCAGTCTGCAGTGCAATGACTTGGGCGGGTGCACTCCGAACACCCATGAGACGTTATTCAAAAATCACCGGAACCGGCAGCTACCTGCCCCCACGCCGATTGACCAATGCCGATCTGGTGGCCGAGCTGGCGCTCAAAGGCGTCGAATCTTCGGATGAGTGGATTGTCGAAAGAACAGGCATACGTGCCAGACATTTCGCTTCAGACGGTGTTTACAGCAGCGACTTAGCGCTTGAGGCTTGTAAAAACGCACTGGCTGCCGCTGGGGTTTTGGCAAAAGATATCGACCTCATCATTGTCGCGACAAGTACGCCTGACATGGTGTTCCCGTCGACCGCGTGTATTTTGCAAAATAAGTTGGGTGCCAATGGAGGTGCTGCATTTGATGTTCAGGCCGTGTGCAGTGGCTTTGTATACGCGCTGACAATTGCAGATTCAATGATCCAGACGGGTGCCGCCAACAAAGCGCTGGTTGTCGGGTCCGAAGTGTTTTCCAGAATTTTGGATTTCACTGACCGTACCACGTGTGTACTGTTTGGCGACGGTGCTGGGGCGGTTGTGTTGGAGTCGTCTGATGAGCCCGGCATACTTGCCAGTGATTTGCACGCGGACGGCAAACATGTCGGAATATTGTGTGTTCCCGGACATGTGTCCGGTGGTCATGTGCTGGGCGATCCGCTACTTAAGATGGACGGACAGGCAGTCTTTAAGCTTGCCGTCGGAGTGCTGGAAGACGCTGCGCGCGCCGCACTGGCCAAGGCCAATTTAAATGAGTCTGATATTGACTGGTTGATCCCGCACCAGGCCAATATCCGGATCATGCAAAGCACAGCCAAAAAGTTGAAGTTGTCCATGGACAAAGTCGTCGTCACCGTAGACCAGCATGGCAACACATCTGCCGCGTCTATTCCGTTGGCTCTGGATGCGGCGGTGCGCGCCGGCAGAGTGCAGCCCGGCCAGAAATTAATGCTGGAAGGTGTGGGTGGTGGATTCACCTGGGGCGCTGTGCTGCTTAAACTTTAATATTTCAATCGATTTCTACGCATGAAACAATTTGCTTTTGTATTTCCTGGTCAGGGCTCACAGTCGGTCGGCATGCTCGATGGATGGGGCGACCATCCCGTAGTTGCTCAAACACTGATTGAAGCCTCCGACGCGTTGGGTGAGGACATTGGTGCACTGATTCAGCGGGGCCCGAAGGAAACGCTGGCGTTGACCGAAAACACCCAACCGGTAATGCTGGTAGCAGGCATTGCTGCTTATCGGGTTTGGATGTCTGAGGTGGGTGTTTCGCCGCTGGCCGTGGCCGGGCATTCACTGGGCGAATACAGCGCGCTGGTTGCTGCAGGCGCTTTGAGCTTGTTCCAGGCAGTGCCGTTGGTCAGGCTCCGCGCACGTGCAATGCAAGAGGCCGTGCCGGTTGGCACTGGCGCAATGGCCGCAATATTGGGTATGAGCGCTGAAAATGTCGCAGTTGGCTGTGCGGAAGTGTCCCGTTCGTTTGGCGAAGGGTCCATCGAGGTAGTAGAGGCTGCAAATTTCAATGATCCTTCGCAGACGGTTATTTCAGGCAGCAAATTGGCTGTAGAAAAAGCCTGTGAATTGCTGAAGTCCCGTGGCGCAAAGCGTGCGTTGCCACTGCCGGTTTCGGCACCATTCCATTCCAGCCTGATGCGCCCTGCCGCCGAAAATCTGAAAGAGCGGCTGGACAATATTGAGTTTGCGGCGCCGCAGATTGCACTAATCAATAACATTGACGTTGCCATTGAATCCGAGCCGGACAGCATTCGCGACGCGCTCTACCGGCAGGCCTTTGGTCCAGTGCGCTGGGTCGAATGTGTCAAAGCAATTAAAGCAAGGCAAATTGAATGTCTGGTCGAGTGTGGTCCCGGGAAGGTGCTTGCAGGAATGACCAAGCGCATTGATGCAGAGATGACGGGTCTGGCCATGTTCGACACGGCAACCCTTGTAGACACGAGGGCAGCGTTAGCATGACACAACAAAAATTTGAGGGTCAGATTGCGCTGGTGACAGGCGCATCGCGCGGTATCGGTGCCGCTATCGCGTTGGAGCTGGCCAAAAGCGGACTAAGAGTCTTCGGAACCGCAACTACAGATGTTGGTGCCGAAAAAATTAAAGAGGCATTGGCAGATTTTCCGGGCTGTGGATCTCTGACGCTGGACGTCACCAATGCCACGGCGTCTGAAGCTGCCGTGGACGCCTTGGTAAAGGCGCAAGGCGGGCTGCACGTACTGGTAAATAACGCCGGTATTACCCGGGACAATTTGGCCATGCGCATGAAGGACGACGAGTGGGACGCCGTTATCGAAGCCAACCTGAAGGGTGTGTTTCGAATGAGCCGTGCCGTGATGCGGACCATGATGAAACAGCGTTATGGTCGCATAATCAATATCACTTCGGTGGTGGGAGCGTCCGGTAACCCGGGGCAGGCCAACTACGCGGCCGCCAAAGCGGGTGTTGCGGGTATGACCCGTGCGTTGGCACGTGAACTGGGTTCGCGCAACATCACTGTGAATTGTGTTGCGCCCGGATTTATAGAAACCGATATGACTTCAGGTTTGGGTGAAGATCAGCAAAAGGCCTTGTTGGGTCAAATCCCGCTGGGACATTTGGGAAAACCTGCTGATATCGCGCATGCCGTGGTTTACTTGGCTTCACCGGCAGCTGCGTACGTTACGGGTCAGGAACTGCACGTCAATGGTGGCATGTATATGTAAGTGGCAAATCAAGCCGATTAGTCCGTTCGGCTGCCTGATTGGAGCAACAGTCTCCATCGCAGGTAAAATCTCGGATTCTTTTACAACCCTCAGAGGGAACCCATGAGCGATATTGAAGTACGCGTCAAGAAAATCATTGCCGAGCAACTCGGTGTTGAAGAGTCACAAGTTACCAACGAAAAAGCATTTGTTGCTGATCTGGGTGCAGACTCTCTGGACACAGTGGAATTGGTGATGGCTTTGGAAGATGAGTTTGGAATTGAAATTCCCGACGAAGACGCCGAAAAAATCACGACTGTGCAAAACGCAGTGGATTACGCAAGCACACACAAGAAAGCCTGATCGGCGCATTACACAGCGTTAAATCAGTACGCCTGACCGTCCCGGCGAGATTGCCGGGCTGTCAGGCATCGCTTTATAGATCTCCGCTGCCTTGGATGGCAGTGTTTTATTGACCAACTGCACCCTGAACTCTATGTCCCGTCGTCGCGTTGTTGTCACAGGTTTGGGATGTATCAGTCCCGTTGGAAACACAGTTTCCGAGGCCTGGTCGAATTTGTTGGCCGGTAAATCCGGCATCAGTCGCATCAGTAAGTTTGATGCCACTGCGTTTTCCTGCCAAATTGCAGGTGAAGTTCGCGACTTTAATTTGGAAGCCTATATGACTTCCAAAGAGGCGCGGACTATGGATACTTTCATTCACTACGGTATTGCCGCAGCGGTCCAGGCCGTTGCAGATGCAGGTCTTCCAACCGGCGCGGCATTGGGTGATGAAGAGGCTACCCGAATTGGTTGTGTGATCGGCTCCGGCATTGGCGGATTGCCGCTGATTGAGGCGACACACGCTGAATACGCGTCACGCGGCCCGCGTCGAATTTCTCCATTCTTTGTGCCGGCCTCAATCATTAATATGACAGCAGGCCATGTGTCGATGCGGTTTGGCTTCAAGGGCCCCAACATTGCTATTGTTACGGCATGCACCACCGGATTGCATTGCATAGGTGAAGCCGGCCGGATGATTGAGTATGGTGATGCTGACGTAATCGTTGCAGGCGGTTCGGAAGCGACCGTGTCTCCTTTAGGCGTGGGTGGCTTTGCCGCTATGCGTGCGCTTAGCACGCGCAACGATGATCCTGCTACTGCGTCACGCCCCTGGGACAAAGATCGCGATGGTTTTGTGCTGGGTGAGGGTGGTGGTGTGATGGTGCTCGAAGAATACGAACATGCCAAAGCTCGTGGCGCCCGGATCTATGCGGAGCTTGCCGGCTTCGGAATGAGTGCGGATGCCGGTCATATGACAGCCCCCAGTATGGATGGTCCGAGACGTGCCATGGTTAATGCCATGCGCAATGCCGGGATCAATGCAGATCAGGTGGATTATCTCAACGCACACGGCACTTCCACGCCGCTGGGCGATACCAATGAAACCAACGCTATCAAGGCTGCGTTAGGTGTGCATGCCTCTAATGTCGTAGTGAACTCCACCAAGTCCATGACTGGACATTTGCTGGGAGGCGCAGGCGGTTTGGAGTCGGTGTTTACCGTGCTGGCTTTGCACCACCAGAAGAGTCCGCCCACCATCAATATCTTTAATCAGGATCCCGAATGTGATCTGGACTACTGCGCCAATACTGCGCGAGATATGAAGATTGAAGTCGCAGTGAAGAACAACTTCGGTTTTGGCGGCACCAACGGTACTTTGGTTTTCAAACGTATTTGATGGTTTAACCGGCGAGCCTCCATGCATTTGCCACCTGCGGTCAGCTACGAAGTAGTTCGATCAGGGTGGCATCTTTTTATAGGAAGTGCATTGACCACTATGGCTGCGGTTGGGACGGCATGCTTCCGGATGCAGCAAGTTTCAATGATCCGGCCAGTTGGTGTGGCGGGCATCGCCTTGGGCAGCACTGGCGAATCATTTTTGGCATGGCGCAGAAGTCCGGTTGGTTTGCTGCAGTGGGATGGTTCCCAATGGCTTTGGCCAGACTTTGGCGACGTTCCGGTGCAAAGCGTCAATTTATGTCTGGACTTTCAATTTTTAATGCTGCTTGAACTTAAGTCTGACGCTGGAAAAACGACATGGCTATTTCTTGAAGAGCGGTTTGACCACGCCAGATGGTTGGCATTGCGCAGGGCCATTGCTGTTCAGGGGCGAGGCTTAGTGGATCCAGAATCTGAACTGCGCGTTTCAGCGCATGCCGATAGCTAATGGCTAACCCGGGAGGACTTGAGGAACATTGGGAAGCAGATGCGTTGCTGGTGGAAAGGACCCTGGCAGGTGATCACAAGGCCTACGCTTTGCTCGTCGTTAAATACCAGCGGCGCATTCAGCGCCTTATCGGACGCATGGTGCGCGATGTGGATTTGATCGAAGACATTGCACAAGAAACCTTTATTTGTGCATTCAAGGCACTGCACCAATTTCGCGGAGAAGCCAAGTTCTACACTTGGCTGTATCGGATTGCTGTGAATTGTGCAAAAAAGACATTGCTTGAGTTCAAACATCAGCCCATTAGCCAGCAGCCTGATTATTCAGGAGACGATGAAACTTTTTCTGAAAATGCG
>CANBYM010000067.1 GCA_947373605.1 Comamonadaceae bacterium | reverse complement strand
GCGGCTTCGTTCAAGATTTGACGCAGCAGACCCATGATTTCATTGATCCGCTTGGCTGAGAGCCCTTCCTGTTTACCGCGACCTTTAACTTTGGCGAGTGTGGCGCGGAATTCAAGAGCATCAGACTTGGTGATACTGCCGACCACCCTTCCCCCAAAATAGGGGATCAGGTGACCGTTCAATGTGGACAGCAGCGACTTGATGTGACTGCGACGCCATTCAATGCTGCGTTCATCGAACCAGGTGTTGGCGAAGTCTTTGAACAGCGGGCCTACATAGGCTGCCGGAATTTGTTGAGGCGCTTCTTTGGCGATAAGAACATTGGCTTCAAAACGGGATGCAAGCGCACTACCTGGAAAAAATTCGCGATAGACAAATGATCCCTCTCGCTGAGACTTTTGTAGCTTATCAATCAGGCTTTGGATACGTTTTCTGTTCACCACAGAATCTTCTAGGGCTGTTTGTTCACGGCAGCGCACACCTCGGTATGTGAAGTCGATCACCAACTTGCCCGTTTCTTTTCTAACGGTAACCTTAGCCATGGAGTGTCCTCCCATTAGCCATAGGTATGCCGGTAGTAAAAGTGGTTGGCTGAGACGCCAAAATCATCATGTCCCGCTTTATTGCGTCCCAAATGAACAATATTTTTCGTCCTCCAAATGGGCGGAAATAGTGCTCCCCCTCCAATAAGACGCTGTCCATCAGCCTTTCGCGAATGGTGCGAACGTCGTACTTGATGCGCGCAGCAAGTTCCTCTGTCGTTAGATATGTTTGCTCTTCCATTGACACACTCCTGTAGAATTTCAGTTGCAAGCGATAAAAATTTTTATCACTTGATGCCAATATTACGCCATATCGCTTATTTTTCAAGTCTTTTGATAAAAATTTTTATCTATTGTTGTTTTTTTTAATCATGATTAGATTTAAGCTGGGCGAGATGATGGAGAAAAAGCAGTTCGCCGAAGGGCGGCGCGTTTCAATTAGCGAGGTGGCTGCGGCGACTGGATTGAATCGAATGACCTTATCCAAGATCCTCAACCAAAGAGGCTATGGAACCGGAACCGACACCATTGATCGCCTGTGTGAATTTTTTGGATGCAATGTCGAAGACTTAATGGAGCACTTGCCAGGAGCAAACGAATAATTCAGCAAGTTTCAGAGTCTGCCCAAAATGGGTAGGCAACTGCCGACCCAAAGCGGTCCTAGCGGTCACCGAAGTCATCTGCGGATAGCCGACATACGCCGATTCTCACAGTCACGGCGTCAATGACCGCTCGCGGGTTATCCAAGCTTCAAAGTGGACTACTGCCATCGAGCCATTAGCTGACGCTCGCCCCAATTGCTCTACAGCAGTCTATCGCCGTGGTTTTATTCAACTGCGCTGTCAATAGTTGCAGCCAATTGCAAGATGAGCTTCGTGAGTTGCGAAATATTCTTGCTCCGAAAATATTGATGTGGGTCGGCGGCGAGGGTGCTTTGCGCATGCCGGTGCGGGTTCTCGATGTTGAGTATTTTTCTTCCTTGGACGATGCATTGGCTCGCGCCAACGCAATACGAGACATTCAGTTTTGGGCCAGGCCAAAATAAAGGTTACTGATGTGGAAAATCGAACCGGTAACAACGCCCGCACCCGCTGAAGTCGACGGAAAATTCTTGCCCACTACGTCATTTGCAGCGGATCCCCTGCGGGTAGTCTAGACGCGCGTCAATAGGCGTCAAATCTGATCCGCAGTCCAAGCAACTGATCCGTCATGCACTGCGTACAAGAACTTGAGTGACGCGTCATTGCGAAAAAGAATCTTTGGAATCATAGGCAGCGGTATCAAACTCAGATCCGCACCATCGTGTGCCTCGAGTAACTGGCGAATTATGGTTTCACCTTGAACGTGTGCTACGTTG
Source organism: Comamonadaceae bacterium (assembly GCA_947373605.1). Taxonomy (GTDB): domain Bacteria; phylum Pseudomonadota; class Gammaproteobacteria; order Burkholderiales; family Burkholderiaceae_C; genus Allorhodoferax. The sequence goes on along the minus strand of CANBYM010000067.1, from coordinate 15,791 downwards.
CATCTGCATTGAGCCAAACGCTCATGTTGCGCTTCGCGAATATCTTGGACATGTCTCGTGGCAACGGCCAGCGCCCTTGCAATGGGGGTTCGCTCTGCCACTGCAATCTCCACTGCTTTGGCTGATTCTTCTAGTCGCTCAGCCATTTCCAAATATCCTTTGGATTGGTCATCGGTGAGCTTAAGCATCCCAGAGCGGACTTTTGCACGGATCGATAAATACTTTGCCAGTGTCGAATCTGCCCTAAAGTGGTCAATGCGTTGTGTCAGCTCGTCTAGCCGTGATTTCATATCGGCCATTTCCGCATTGATCGGCACAAGCATCTCGTTGAGGTCTGGCACTTCTGGAACTACCATGGTGATGACGTTGGGCTCCTGCCGATGCGACATCACTTGCCGGATTTCAATGTCACGGCCTGCAATCATGCAACCTGAAGCCTTTCCAATTCGCAGCGTGTGCGCAAAGATTTGACATTTAACTGCTTCAGTTAAGGTCACTTCGCGCCCAATAATGAGGCAACTTTCCGCTGAAGTAATTTCAATGTTGCCTCCCGGAGCCTGCAACGTTGCGTTGAAAACTCGTTTGCTCCCCTTAATATGGCCGCCAGGATTGACTACGCTGCCCCATCCACACGAGCTTTCAAGGCTTATGCAGCCTCCATCCGAATGCGCGGTGCCAAACATAGGCGCATGAAAGGTCATATCGTGCCCATGTATGACCCGGCCCTCCGTCACTTCATGGTATTCAACAATTTCAGCTGCAACAGGTTGGAAATCAGGCGTGGAATTCAATTTACTTTAGCGTGTTAAGTTGTTTTGATAGGTTAGGCGATGCCGCTTCAGACCGCGTTGCCGCAATGGCGATTGATCGATGCAGCGGGTATTCGCACGAATCATATGACGTGCCTGCTACAGCACGATCGTCGATTTAATAGCACTCTGAGCTACAGATTTCACCAGAAAGTCTTCAAATTCAGCCACGGGCATCGGACGAGCGAAAAGGTAGCCCTGCCCGTAATCACATTGGATTAGCTTCAATAGATCGCGTTGCTCCAGAGTTTCCACTCCCTCTGCGATGACCTTGAGGCCCAATTTGTGCGCCATGACAATGATGGCTTCACAGACTGCCAAATCGGATGACTCTGGGGTTAGGTTGCGGGTAAAAGACTGGTCAATTTTAAGAAAATCGATATCAAATTTTTTCAGGTACGCAAGAGACGAATAGCCGGTTCCAAAGTCGTCAATGGCCACCTGAATACCTGCATCACGAAACTTGAGTAATCGCTCACTGATAGCCGGATTCGTGTTCATCAGCAGCCCCTCAGTGATTTCAACCACGATGCTGCTTCCTGGCAAATTAAGTTGCCTCAAATAATCGATCCATCGACCTTGTAGATCACCATCACGCGCGAACTGAACCGGCGACTTGTTGATGCTGATTTGGAAACCTGGATACGAAGTAACTAACTTGGAGACTTCGCTTGCTGCCTCGTAAAATACCCAGTCTCCAATGTCGTGGATGGCTCCGGATTCCTCCGCAATCGGGATAAAAACTCCCGGGCTGACCAGTCCATGGCTTGGATGGCGCCAGCGTATCAAAGCTTCGGCTTTGTTGATGGCACCGTTTGCAAGGTCAACTATGGGTTGATAGAACAGTTCGAACTGCCTCTCTCGCAAGGCATACCTTAAGTCGGACGTCAAATGCATACGCAGCTCAGCAGCCTCTTGCATACTTCTCGTAAAAAACCTAAAGCAACTGCGCCCCTCATTTTTTGCCACATACAAAGCCTGATCGGCATGCTTCAAAAGTTCAGTATTGTTTAGCCCATCTTCCGGGTAGACGGCAATGCCTATGCTGGCTGACAGCACGATTTCCTGCCCGACCAATACAAATGGTTTTGAAAGCGAACTGATAATTTTGGCCGCTACTGGCCCGACATCGCGGCCATTGTGCAATTCAGAAAATATGACCGTGAATTCATCGCCACCCAAACGCGCGAGGGTATCGCTGTCACGTATGCACTCTTTGATACGCTGCGCCGCCTCAACCAAAAGTTGGTCTCCAGTGTCATGTCCCTGCGTATCGTTGACGTCTTTAAAGTGATCTAGGTCTAGAAACATCAGGGCGGTAATTGATTTCTCCCGCTGAGCAAGGCGGGATTAGGATACTCATTTTTCCGTTGCACCTAACAATGACAAAAAATCCTGGCAAAGCGCATGCGCAGCTTCAAAATCCAGATTCTGCAGCGCCTCATCTAATGCATCAACCTTGGAGAATGGCAGACCTGACAATGCATCTCGCGCGCTTGCGAATAACAGCAATGCCTCCATGTCAGAGGCGGATGTAAACGCCGCTAAACCTCGCAAGGCCGAAACGCCCTCATGGCCGACGGATTGCGTTGCGGCCTTCCCTGATACAGCCCCTTGCACCGCAGGGTCCGGAGCCAATTGAATGATGGCTTCTTGCAACGCGCCTTGTGTTGACTGCAGGAGTGTTTCAAGGCGAGCCAGCTCAGGTTCGCTGTCCTTTATTTCGCCAGCGCCTTTGTAGATGGACTCCAGTTTGGCGGCCTGCGCAGAGAGTTCGTTAGCGCCAAGCGTGCCGGCGTTTCCCTTCAGTGTGTGCAGGCGCATGACCAGATCTTGCTTTTTCCCGCGCGCGAGGTCTTCCTGGATATCCCGGATTAATGTGTCCTGAATCTTGTTGAAGTCACTCGCTGCGCGTACGTATAAAGACTTGTTACCCGCCATGCGCGCCAATGCGGCCTGAATGTCCAGACCGGTAACCACCGGTTCGCTGCACAATGCTGCCGAAACTGTGGGGGCATCAGAGTCTGAAAGTGGCGCTTTAAAGCCGCTTACGCGAATCAAAAGTTCGGTGAGCTTGGTCATGTCGAACGGTTTGCCGATATGCTCGTTCATACCTGCAGAAATGCATGCTTCTCGGTCACTGGCCATGGCATTCGCGGTCATGGCAATGATGGGTAAGTCGGTCAGCTTCAAGCGTTCGCGCACGATGCCGGTTGCTGCATAACCATCCATCACCGGCATCTGGATGTCCATCAGCACAGCGTCAAATTGCCGTTGCTCAGTTGCCGCTTCAATGGCATCCACGCCCAATTGCCCATTGGCTGCCAGCGAAACTTTAGCGCCCTCGGCGCTCAGCAGCTCTTCAGCAATCTGCTGGTTGAGCAGGTTGTCTTCAACGACCAATATGTGCATTCCCGCAAGCCTCCGACTGCTGGCAGCTGAAGACTTGCGCACCGCCAAGTCGTCGCCGACATTACCGCGAAGTGTGGCATCCAGTAGCATAGATGGGGTCAGCGGCTTGACTAGAAAACTATTGACCAAAAGCTGTTCCTGAGGAGAAAGCAGGTCCAGCGTATCGCGTCCGTTCGCAGCAATCAGGACGATGGTAGGTTGCGCAAATTTCCTGCGCGCAAATGATTGCCGCAAGGCTACCACTGTCGCTAAACCGTCCATGCCGGGCAAATGCCAGGCCACATAAATGACGTCAACCGGGTCTTGGTCATGCCGCTGGTGGGTTGATGGTGCCTCCAGCAATGCCATGGCAGTCTCTCCATCAGGTATGCATTGCACGCTCCATCCCCAGGACTTAATTGCGGTCTCCGTAATCGCTTGCGCTACCGAGTTGCTATCCAACACCCACGCTCGCCGGGGAGGTAGGGCATTACGCGGTGTTTTGTGAAGTTCCGCCGGAGGGTTGATGACTACAGGCATTGAGAGGCAAAAGGAAAAAATACTGCCCTCACCCACGTCGCTTTGCAATTTCAGCTTGCCGCCCATAAGTTCCACATACCGCTGGCTGATGGCAAGCCCGAGGCCCGTGCCCCCGAACTTTCGCGTAGTCGACGCTTCTGCCTGCGAGAACCCGGTAAAAATATGATGTTGATTTTCCGGTGCAATCCCTATCCCGGAGTCGCGTACAGCAAACTCGATTGTTGCAACCCCCTCACGGATTTCCAGCAAGCGCAATGCCACCACGACCTCCCCCTGTGGTGTGAACTTGACGGCATTTCCTCCCAAATTGATGAGCACCTGCTGCAGCCGCATCGAGTCACCCAGCACCACGTCAGGGATTCTTGAATCGATATCGAACAAAATCTGCACTGCCTTGGCGGACAAATTGCCACTCAAGATAACAGACAGGTTGCGCATCATCTTTTCGATGCCAAACGGCTGAATGTCCAGCTCCATCTTGCCGGCCTCGGCCTTTGAAAAATCCAGAATGTCGTTGATCAGGCTGAGCAATGAGCTGGCTGCACCCTCGGTCTTGGTGGCATAGTCGAGCTGTCGCTGGCTCAGGTCTGTTTTTAGCAGTAGGGTGAGCATGCCCAGCACCGCGTTCATGGGCGTGCGGATTTCATGGCTCATGTTTGCCAAAAACTGTCCCTTACTTTGGGTCGCAATTTCCGCCTTATCACGTGCCTCCTGCAGTGAGCGCTCATATTGCTTACGCTCGGTTATGTCTTGAAAAATGCCGCTGAGTCGGACCACTTTGCCGTCTTCCATGGTGGCCGTACAGGTGGTTCGCACGTCCATGCGACGCCCTTTAGTGGTCAGCGTTTCGAGTTCAAGGTCATAGCCAATTCCCTTCGTGACCGCTTCGTCTAGAGCTTTGCGAATTCGTTCCCGCGACTCGGGCAAAAAATATTCCACGCCGGCGTCCACTGTGGGATTGAATTCCTGCGGAGTGGTTTCATGCAGGCGGTAAGTCTCCGCGGTCCAATACAGCCGACCGGTTATCAGATTAAGCTCCCATCCGCCGACCTTGGCGACGGACTGCGTTTCCTCCATCAATGCATTGCTCAAACTCAACGCTTTTTCTGCCTGTTTGCGCGCCGAGATATCAATACGGATGGAAATATATTTCTCTATGCCGCCGTCGTCGCCTACAAACGGCGCAATCATGCTGTCGACCCAATACAGCGTGCCATCCTTGGCTTTGTTGCAAATTTCCCCGCGCCAGGGCATTCCACTGCTGATCGTGCGCCAAAACTCCTGCCAGAACGCCTGAGAATGGAAGCCGGAATTAACGATGTTGTGGTTGCTGCCGATCAGTTCGTCGCGGCTGTAGCGGCTGATGTTCAGGAAAGCATCGTTCGCTTCCACAATGATGCCATCCGCGTCGGTAATGGAAACGATGGCGTGAATCTCCAGGGAGTCGAGTAAAGCGCGGGACTCTCGCATGGCAACTTCGAGCCTACGCTGCGTCTGCTTTTGTACCGTAACGTCGGTGCCGATCTCCATGAAGCCTATCAGTTCCCCCTGCTGATCGCGCATGGGCTGCACCTCTGTGTCAGTCCAATATTCATGACCGTCCTTTGCCCGATTGATCAACTCCACCCGACATGGAGTGCCTTGTATCGCGCCGTCGATCAGTGCCTGAATGGATGAATCATCGCTTCTACCGGAAGTCAACAATTCGGATGGCGTCTTGCCACGCGCCTCCTCGAAGCTGTAACCGGTGATCTGACTAAAGCCGTGGTTTACCCAAGCAATGCGCATATCCCTGTCCATGATGGTGACCGCATTGGCCGTGTGCTGCACAACGCGCGCCATGCGGTCCAATTCCGCTGTCATGGAGTTGGCCAACGCCCGTGCCCGCTGCCTGCCAGAGGCCAGTAGCCATGTAGAAATGGTGATCAGCAGGCTGATTAAAGTGCCTCCCGCTCCAATAACGATCAGACTGGAGCGATCTTGCGCAGCTTCAAACCGTGTACTGCTGGTTGCACGTAGCGTCAGTACTCTGCTTCCCACTTCAAAGTTTTGCTGCTTGGAGTGCTTGCGTAGAGGTGCAACTTTGCCAGGCGCAGGCACTGACAAAATACCGTCCGCATCAAAAATCACCCTTTTAGGGTCGGCGTCGGCTCCATCAAATAGCTCAAAATCTATCAAGTTGTCCGTCACACTTGCCACTGTACCCAGCAGTTCAGAGGCTACGATGGGCGCGTAAAGGATGCCTAGTAAGTCTCGCTTGCGCTCGTCGACTGTTTGGGGATTTGTTCCTTCACGGTACACCGGAAGAAAGAATATAAGTCCAGGAGATTTCTTGGCGTCTTGCAACAACTCAATGCCGGCAAGCAGGGTGGGTTGTCCCGTCATAGCTGCATAGCTAATCGCGGCTCGCCTCGTCGGATCCTGCCCCAAATCGAAACCTAGCGCCGCGCTGTTGGTGGCAAGCGGCTCAACGTATTTGACGACGAAAAGATCATCCGCTGTACCTGAGGTTCGGACCTGGTAGCTGGGCGCACCATCTTTACGCTCAGCTGCGACGAACTTATCTAAATTACCACGAAGTACGTGCTCAATGAAACCAAAACCGCGAATTCCGGGGAATTCAACCGGTAACTCGCGTGATTGGACGTAAGCCCGGAATTCAGCACGCTTAAATTTAGGGTTCGCAGCGATCGCCCCACGTGCACCTTTGAGGCCGTACAGTGACTGATTAAGGCGTCGAACCACCTCTGTCTGCGTACGTTCGGCGCCTTGATCAAAGCGGCCTTTTATCTGGGCATCAAGACTTACACTGTTCCACCAGACGCCAACCGCAGTAATCAGCAGGCCTGCAACTTGGGTTGTAGCAACAAGCAAAAATACGGGCCGACCTGCACTGCTTAATGTCTGACGAATGTCAAAAGACCGACTCGCGGCTTTAGATGCCACAGTAACACGCCAATAAACCAGAGGCGCTGCAAGCATCAGCACCATGCCGACATCGAGAAAAGCACCGTTGACAGTGCTGGCGTTGGGTGCCAGCCAAGGCAGGATGAGCATTACGCCGCCCTCGGCAAGCGCAAAAATAAGCAGCATCTCTGCCATGAGCCGAAAGGGATTTAGCGATGCCTTCATTCCAACGCCTTAAAGATTTATGCGGCCAGTTTATGGCACACGGTCTCGTAGAGCCAGAAGATTCGTTCGTGCGAGTAAGTCGAGCGCCCGATTGAATTAGTGCAATTGAAAATTTGATCCAAAGAAATGGTCAGGTTGGAATTGGCACGTCGTGAATCGGCGCCAACATCTAAAAGGTCAGCATGCACCCTAACGGGATTCATATCAAACTGCGAAAGCATAGTTTGCAGAGCGTTGATATCGAATTGGAATTGAACCTTGCCAAATGTCTTGACGCTCCAATGACCAATGGTATGCCAATCGAAAAAACGCGTGCCTTCGGTGCAATCGCCTTACCTTCGCCTATGGGAACGGGCTTGGTGAAGGTGCCGCTCATCACACCGGGAACTGAAGTCCAGGTGCCTGAACAATAGCGGATCGGGTGCTCTTTGATGGTGATCGAGGGGTCGTGTATCACACGCATGAAAATTATGCCGTCGCTTATCGCAGAAGTAGTTTTTCCATCGCATCGAGTTCCATAGGTCGAGCCAAAAAGTAGCCCTGAATGCGCTCACACCCCAACGTTTTAAGGCGTAGCTGTTGCTCTTCAGTTTCCACACCTTCGGCAAGTACTTGTATCCGCATACTCAGGCCAAGCGCAATAATCGCACGCACGATCGCCTCAGAATTTGAATTGGTAGCAAGGTTATTAATGAAACTCTTGTCGATCTTCAATTCACGCAGGGGTAAACGCTGCAAATAAGACAGTGAAGAGTAGCCAGTGCCAAAATCATCTATGGAAAAAGAAAGTCCACTTTTGACCAACTCTTTCATTTTCTCAATGACATTCTCAGCATCATTCAGCACGATCCCTTCTGTAATTTCCAGGCAAAGCCGATTTGCAGTCACGCCCGCTTGATGAAGGAATTTCTCCACCCGCAGGTGGAAGTCCTGGTCAATAAATTGCCTGGGACTTACATTGACGCTTAATGTCAGCGACGCCAAACTTGGGATTTGAGACCATCTAGCCAATGTAGCGCAAGCCTGCTCTATTACCCAGTAACCAATCTCAACAATAGCGCAAGATTCTTCTGCGATGGGAATGAATTCGCCTGGCGGTACCATACCTCGTACGGGATGTCGCCAACGCAAAAGGCATTCCGCACCCACCGCATATCCTTCCGTCGTGCTTTGCAATTGATAATGCACCTCCAACTGTCCTTTCAAGAGTGCCGAATTTAAATCAGTGCTCAGTGCAACTCTTGAATTAATTGCGCTTTGAACTTGCTGGTCAAAGATGCTGACTGCATTTTTGCCAGCCATCTTTGACTGATACATTGCCACGTCCGCTCGCTTGAGGACTTCTGTAACGGGTTCAACCTTGTCGCCAAAAAGCGCAACGCCCATGCTGGCAGTGATCTTGTATTGCAATGACTTACCGTGATCATCAACGCTGTCAGGACTGAGGAGTTCAAAGTTATCCAACAAAGCCCGCCGGATTTCATGTGCCAAGGCAGTCGCTGACTTTAGTGCGACCGAAGCATCAGCATTTATGCGCGGCCACATTACGACAAATTCGTCACCTCCCAGGCGCGCAGCCAGCATCTGTGAATGTACAAACTTGCCGAGCTTGGCCGCAACCAATTTCAGCAAATGATCCCCGACAGAGTGACCATATGTATCGTTAAGCGCTTTGAAGTCATCCAAGTCAATGAACATCAGCGCACCAAGTAATGGAGCCTCAGATGCAAGGCCTATTTCCGCAGTCAATCGTTCGATAAATAGCCGCCGATTTGGAAGCTCCGTAAGCGGGTCATAGTGCGCAAGCTGTCTGGCTTCCCTTTCGGCACTTTTTTGGATAGATATATCCAGAAACGAACCAACAAATCCAGTGATATCAGAGGTATCGTCGCGCAGCGCAGTGATCGCTACGATGCAAGGTATCTCACTTCCACTGCGGTGGCGGCATTGCAGTTCACCTTGCCAATATCCTTTGGAGATTAGGATAGGCCAGATTTTGCGAAGTGTTCCCTCAGATACGATATTTGCACGCAAGATCGAAGTGCTACTGCCAAGAACTTGTCGCTCGGTATAACCAAACAACTTCGTGAATGCGTCGTTGGCCCTCACAATAGTAGTGAGTTGGTCGGTCACGATGATGCCAACTTGGCTCTCAAATGCAGCAGCCATAACCTTGAGACCCGCTTGCGCATCAATGTAAAGAAGAGTTAGTCGATACAGCTTGCGATTGGCGATCCAGAGGTATGCGGATGCACCTGCTCCAGCAAGAAACAGAATGAATATGGAAATTTCTATTTCAACCGAGTAATTCAACCAAAGTTCGGTCCAAATTGGAACTGTGTCGACACCCGGGTAGACCTTAAGCCGTCGCATCAGATCTTCTACACCAGCGTAGTTAGCGGGCGGGGTAAACCCTGCGTAATTTCCAGCATGCGCAAACGACGAGTCTGCCGGTATGTTGAGTAGCGCGATAGTTAATCTTTTAACCAGATCTGGCTCTGTTTTTGGCATTGCAGCTAAGGGCCATTCCGGAAACAGCGGGGTCGACAAAAGCTGAGGAAACTGGCTTGCTGGTTGGATATTCAGCACTTGAATCTGATTGAGATTCAATTTGCCCTGTTGCGCCATTTGTTCGAGCACGCCCGTTCGGACTACTCCAACGTCTGCGTCACCTGACATAACCTCCTGAACGACTTTGCTATGCGGCGTGCCAGTGAATTTGAGACTCACCACGTCGTTAGACTGAAGATCTAGATGCTGTTGATGAAATACGTCAGCTGCAGCCAGAAAGCCTCCCAAGGAATAAAGACCTACGGCAGCAATACGCTTACCTCTGGCATCATTTAAATTCCCGGTAGTTGCCTTCTCTTTGCGCATAAAGATGACACTGCCAAATTTGCTAACAGTTTCGGTTCCGATCAGTGTGGTTAGCGTGACCATAGGGCTAATGCCAAAGGTATTGCGCAGGACGACATAGTGCTCTGGATTGGTCAAGACGAAGTCAACGTCTCCGAATTTCACCGCTAAATTGAGTTCATCGTAGTTAAGGGGAATGACCTCAAACCGATGCCCTGTAATCTTGGATTCCAGATAGTTGGCCGTCGGACGCCAACGCGTTGCCGTGTCAGATTTGCTCTCAAAAGAAAGTATGCCGATTTTTACAACTGTTTCGCTAAAGGCTGTGACGCTCAGCATAAAGATTGCTATACCAAGGGCAACGCGATGCACAGCCTTAAATGCACTCCAGTACATATGCGACACCTTCATTTTCTTGCTTGCGCCTAATTGAAGTATTTTTTTCAAGCAACTTGGAAGCGGCCAATTTCTCCCGATAGTTTTGAAGCCTGCTCACTAAGTGCGGCAGCGGAGGCGCTGGTTTCCTCCACGAGAGCCGCGTTTTGTTGCGTGTTCATGTCAAGTTGACCGATGGCATCTACAACCTGTGCCACTTCGGAAGCTTGGCCACGTGTTGCTTGCGCGATATCGTCCAGGTACAAGTTGATTTGCTTGGCGTTAGCGACGATTTCAGAGATATTTCTGCCTGCGTCTTCTACGACCTTGGTTCCGGTTATAACCTTTTGCTCACTATCGGAGATCAGTCGCTTGATCTCGCGCGCAGCCGTGGCGCTGCGCCCTGCTAGGCTCCTAACTTCAGTGGCAACGACGGCAAAGCCTCTTCCAGTTTCTCCCGCGCGTGCAGCTTCAACAGCTGCATTAAGGGCAAGAATGTTTGTTTGGAATGCAATGCCATCAATCGTTCCAATGATTTCACTTATCTTGCTGGATGAAACTCGAATTGCTTGCATAGTTTCAACCACGTCACCGATGATTTTGCCGCCCTGCTCAGCGACTACAGCGTTGCCACCGGCCATGACAGCAGCCTCTTGGGTACGTTGTGCAGACTGGTTAATCTGCTCGTTGATATGTTGGACGGCACTTGCTTGTAGCCCCAGGTTTGATGCCGCATCTTCTGTACGATGTGACAAATCCAGACTGGCACGGGAAACCTCCGAACTCGTATTGGCCAGTTCATGTGCCCCGTGGCGCACACTTCGGATCAAGTTATGCAAGGCGTCATAGACCTTGTGCACGTCCAAAATCAGCATGGCTGGCTCATCCTTGCCTAGTGGATCTGCTGGGCGGCGGCGTAAGTCGCCCTTGGCCAACTCCTGTAAATGTGAGCTAATGAGTTCGAGTCCCCCCTTCGTTACCCAGTAAAAGCACAACAAAAGATAGAAGGCAACCAACAAGAAAATCGCCGCAAATGAGAAATTGGTCCACATCTCCCGACTAAGTCGTTCATTGCGTGCGACGAGTTGATCGTCGAGCCGATGCCCAACCTGCTGATTGAGGGTCAGTTGTTTGTCAACCGCGGCATTCGCCAAGACCAAAAAGGGCGCTACCGCACCAGTTGGAACATCCAACATCACCTGCTTTTCAATTGCCTGCATAAAGGCTTCGCGGGAGCTGTCTACACCCTTCATGTCCATGTGGGAGGAGACTTCGGGAAATGCTTCTATACCTTTACCGTACGAATTTTCGTAAATGGGGTCAACGTAGTCGATATTTACTATGCTTCGGTCCATGGCGCGAAGGCGGGCAGGCGGGATAGATTTACCGGCATCCACTGTCAAACTCAAGACGGCAAGATCACGCAGGCGACTCAAATACTCCCCATACTGTGGGCCCACAATTACGGTGATCATCATCAAGTGGTAAGTATCCAGCTCGGGATCAAGCGAAAGCTGAGAACCATCACTTATGTCCCCGAGCACCTTAAGTGCGTTATCTGACGCCGCGATGTGTGCAATGTAAGTTTCATCGGCATCTTTACGAACCGGGTTCTGCAAAACTTCCGTAATCGTTTTAGTAAGACTTGCAAAGTTTTCTTTGGTTTCATTGCCGAAAACAGTCCCATACTCTTTTTCCAACCGCTGAACTTTTTCAAACGACGCGCTCACAGCCAATTGTTTTTGGTTTAGATCAGCTTCCTTGAACATGGCGGCCGATCGCAGGCTGGTGAGGTCCCGCATCAGGTCTGTGACACCATTTACATAAATGAGGCCCTGCCTCTCCAAATTTGTCGTTGCTACATTGTCCGTAGCGGCTTTGTACTGTTGCGCCAAAAGCAGCAGTACTGGTGCCAACATCGCTGCTACAACCCACGCAGATTTCGCTGGGAAACTCAGATTGCGAAATAGCCTGACGCCAGGTGCTAGCCAGCCGTGGTGTGTGAAATAGCCACTCTCAGGCTTGAAATTGGGCTCATCTGAAAGTTGCATAGTTCCACACGACGGTCGTTGATCAAGATCATTTATTTGCTTAGGAGCATAACCACCTTTACTGAAAGTATGTGTAAATTTGCTAAAAAAGCACGGATCAAATTTGTTTACGCGTTAGACCTAAATAGCCGTCATCACTGCGTAAGTAATCTGAAGCGAAAAAATGCAAATCGCCTTTTCCTAGTCCTAGGAAATTGATGCAAGTTTTAGCCGACTCCAACATGGCAGCCTTTGCCATCATGTGAACGTCTATCGCTCGGAGCGTATGTCAGCTTACGAGCAGGCCAATTGAACTACCGTAAGTCGGCCATCGCGGGCGGCAAAGCTTCCTTTGGTGACGGTTCCCGGCTCCCCATGATGCCTGCATGATTTGCAGATTATTTGATCCGACATTTCCACTACCTTTGTCTGCTCTCAACCGTAGCATGCGCTGAAAGTCTCATGTCTTTCATCCAAAAAGAAAGCCCAGCGCCGTACCTGTAATGCCTCACTTCTCGTCAGCAACTTGTTGATTGCGCAACCGCAGGCAGTGCGCTTCGGCGTCCGCTTGGTGGGTGTGGAACGCTAACAGTATCGAGTTGGCATAGACGCCATAACCACCATGAAGTATTGGCCGGACCCGCAAAAATATGTCGTCGTCCGCAGGGTCACCTAGACGAAACAGACTCTTGAATAATCGCATGTTGCTTTCTTCCTCCCTCGCTTGTTTTTGTCGTATCAAGCGGATTACGCCATCACCCAAAAGAGTGATTTTTCAACCCCCAAAAAAACCCAGCGCTGGGCTGGGCAAAACCATCTTTCAATGGCCGCACTAAGGGATTACAAGCGCGGGGATTGTGCAGATCCGAGTGGAATCTTATGAACGCATCCTTAACCCAGAATTAAGTTGGTTGGTGTGTGATTGAGTAAACAACCCATGCACTTTGTTAAGAATTCCCATTTATAGTAACCAGAAAATGACACATAAAAAGCGGAACAAGGGACGAAGAAAGGGATGCTGCACGCAATAGTTTTTGAGCCTGAAGGTGTCGTCTGCACCTATACCGGCCACGCAGACCTGCGGGACGTTTTGGACGCCGTGCGGCAGTATCTGACGCATCCAGAGTGCGCCCAATTGAAGTACATCGTCCACGACTTTACAGGTGCTGAGTCGTTCTCGTACTCTGAAAACGCATTCGCTGGACTAGCGGCTTACGCGATTGAGAACTACCAGGGCAACGACCACGTAGCACGCTGCGCGGTTACCGGTGACGAAACCGTTAAGCGTAGCCTTGAGTTGTACGGAGAGATCACGGGCCGCGCTTGGGAGTTTGCTCCTACACTTTCAGCGGCACGGGGTTGGGCTGTTTCGCGCTGATCACCTGCCAATGTAAATGAGTCATTCAGGAATGAATCGCATGAACATAGTTAAATTAATTGGCACATTGGTTTTGTCGGCTGTCTATTTCAGTGTTCAAGCCGGCTGTTTGGTCAAGGTGACTACGACGGCGTCGGAAGCAAATACCTTGAAAGGCACTCTAAAGCATGGGGTGTAACCCGTGTTCACTACGAAGCGTAAGCTTGCAGGTATGGGGTAATATTTGCCAATGCGCGGTCAACGTACAGTTCCTTTTCTCCAACAGGCGCCACATAGTGCAATGCTGATTTGGCGGCCTCTAGTCCCTCAAATCGTGCAATGACCCATGCGGCCAAGTACTGCGAAGACAAACAACCACCTGCCGTTGCAACATTGCAATCTGCGTAAAACAGTTGATTGAGTACCTCAACCCCGGCTTCTTACACCCAGGGTTTGGTGAGCAAATCAGTGCAGGCGGGAACGGCGTTCAAAAGGCCGAGTCTTACCAGCATTAAAGTCCCAGAGCATTGGGCGCCGATCAGTTGCCTGGCAGTCAATTTGCCTTATTTTTCATATACGTTCCATCCTACAAAACACTCAGGCCCATCGCTGTTTGGCAAACACGATACTTCTCATCAGTTGATCTAAAAAATCTTTGATAGATATTCACGTTTGCCGTGTTCGCTAAAAATTTTTACGGCCTGCTACATCAACTTCTGTCTTTCCCGAAATGGAATGTTGACTAAGGTTGTGCACACTGGTCGCGATTGCTAGGAGTGCCAAATTGAGTCCATCCAGAGCTGCGCAATGGCCAGGGCTTTGCAAAGTTAGGCGGCATACCGGGAAAGAGCCCAGTAGTGCACTCAAATGAACACCGCTTATTCGATCCTCATTTAAGCATGCGGCAGATTGAATGCAATCGAGTAAATCGTGGTTCAAAAAGCCTTCAATTCGTTATTTGCTGTTAAAACTGCTGTTTTAGAAGTATGGCGCTGCAACCTTGAATCAGCGATTGCGGGTGTAAACCATATAGACGTTAGCCCGTTCATAAGGGGACGGCTCCGGCCGCTTCATGTGTTCGAATCCCGAGCTCTCATACAGCGCGATTGCAGTCTTCAAAGCAGTATTTGTCTCCAGAAAGAGTAAGCGTCCACCATTTTCAAAGAAACCCTTCACGGCCGCTTCAAGCAGGCGACGTCCCAGTCCATTGCCCTGCGCGCTGGCGGTGACCGCCATCTTTGAGAGTTCGTAGGTTGCGTCGCCCTTAGCGATAAGCGCACAACAGCCGACAATGGCGCTCCCATGTTGGGCTAACCAAATTGCACCGCCGTCACGCAGAATGTCTTCAGGGTGGGACAGTACCTGTTCGTCTATGGGTTCGACTCGGAAATGCAGATGCAACCACTCCAGGTTGAGGAGCTTGAAGTCTGTCGCGTAGCGCGGCTCAAAGTCGATAATTGCGACAGCAGTGCCCATAGTGCTCAGTCCTTCTCTAGGTGGAATCGGATGCGGGTGGCGAAGTCTGTAACCGCTAAAGCCTGGTCGATAGAAGTTAACGAGGCCAAGACCGGATGTGCAGCGTCTAGTTGCTGGGCAGCAGCCGCAATGGCTGTCCAAACAGGCGTCAACCGCTTCATGAGCTGGGCACCACGCCGCGATAGGCCCAACAAGCGACGCCGCTCGTCCATCGGGTCGCCCCACTCCTGAATGACGTCGTGCGCCAGCAACTTGCGGCTCATCTGGCTTACAGCCGGGTGGGTTTGACCAAGGCTGATCGCAATTTCTGAGATGCCCAAGCGGCCACGATCGCGCAACAGGAACAAGATGGGAAAGCAGCGCGAGGGCAGATCGACACCGTGTGCGCGATAAATTTCGTCAGCACCAGCGTAAAACGCTTCGCTCAATTTACGAAGGCGAGACGCGATCAGCAGGGGACCGTAGTCATGCAGTTCAGTTGCCATTTAATTAGTATATCCGTAAGTACTTACCAAATAAAGGAATGCTGGGAGGCTTTGCGTTAGCCAGTCTCCATAATTCATTTATTTGAGCAGCCTACAGAGTAGTTCTTGATTACCAGCGACCACTGTGGGTGAGGCAGATCACAAACGGCTACTACCGATAGCAGCCCAATACCGCAGACGGGATTGCCCACGAAAATGGTAATTCCGCCGCCGAATTTGCTTGCCCCGAACCCGACATTCGCTCCACAAGCGTGGTGATCACCAGTGCAGCGTCAACCGCAAAACCATTTGCGCGTCCACCAAGTTGGCGATGTCTCCCTAGTTTATGTTCATACACCTG
>CANBYM010000066.1 GCA_947373605.1 Comamonadaceae bacterium | reverse complement strand
CACACGGAGAACAGCAGTCCTCCATCAAAACTCAGTCCCTTGACTGCGTTTTCATACACCGCCAGTTCCTCCACCGGTACCGGTGCAGCGCCAGCCATGTTGGAAAAAATAAGCACCTCGCCGGTGTAGGTTCCCACGGCAAAGTGAGGCACCGTATTTTTAACAAACGCAACGGCGCAATTCAAAGGTGAATGGTGCTGGTACAGCACGGCACCGGTGTGTGCATCAAAGAGTGTTCCCATCTGGCCGCCGGTAAACACCGCCTCGCCGCTGGCCACCAGAAAATTGCACAGGCTGCCCATCTGCGCGATAGGCACGCCATCGACACACACACAGCCCGCATCGCCCACTGCATAGTTTTTTCCGCCAACGCTCAATACCGCATTAATGGAAGGGCCTGCGGCCACGCCTTGCAAGTCCCATTGCCCGTTTGCGGGATCGAAAAGTGCATAAGTGGAGCCAAACGTACCGGCAGCAATGCGGCCATCGGGCAGCACCGTCGCGGCGCGGGCCCATATCGTTTCCGGCAGCAAGGTGTGCTGGACTTCACGCGGCGCACCAGCATCACTCAAATCCCAGACTTTCAGGCTGCGGTCATAACTCAGGCTTACCAGCCTGTCACCTTCAGCATTGAGGGCGATTTTTTTGATACCCGCCTGGTGCGCCTGAAAATAATTAACTTCTCCAGCGCGGATCAATGCCAGGCGTCCACGGTCATCACCCGCATACACCGTTCCGTCTGGGCCGATCTCCACACTGTCAGTGCGCACATCCAGGGCGGTAACGCCTGCAGGCTGGCCGGACTGTGCATCCCAGATGCGCACGGTGCCATCCACGCTGGTGGTGACAACGTGTCTGTCATCCGGTGTCCATGCCAGCGACAGCACATTGCCAGTGTGCCCCGGCATATCATGAATCAATTGCCCGGTCGCGCTGAATATCCGGACGCGTCGGTCCAATGCACAAGTGGCAATGCGCTGCGAATCCGCTGAGAACGCCGCCATGTCCACGTCATCCTGATGACCGGTCAACACCGTTACCAAGCGCAGGTCCGGCACCGTCCAAATGCGCGCCGAGTAGTCGCTGCTGGCCGTTACGAGGTAAGCGCCGTCCTTGCTGAACGCACAGTGGTTTACCAAGTGGTCATGGCTGCATCGCGCGATGCTCTTACGGCTAGCCGCGTCCCACAGAATGACCTTATTGTCGTAGCCTGCGGTAGCTATCAGTTGTGCATGGGCAGCGATCCCTGCAATCGGATCGGTATGGTGCATGAAACTCTCTCAGGCAATCGCGCTCAACAATGACCCCGGGCCACTGGTGGGCTGATTCGGCGTTGTGCCGGCTACCGCCTGCGTCGCTGCGCCGCCATGGTGGTGGTGATGGGCTGCACGATTGGCTTGAAATTGCTGTGCCGCCTTCTGTGCGCCCTGGAGATCACCGGACTGCAGGGCTTGGGCAATAGGGGCCAGCGGACTGCTGCTGTTCACCGAACCATTGCCGCCGGTCAGACTTTGCAGCGCTTTTTGCGCAGCACCGAGGTCTCCGGACTGCAATGACGAAAACAAGTCCTTAAAGCTTTGCTGGCGTTGCTGCCAGCTTGCAGCACCGGTGCTTTGAGCGGCCGAGGCGCCGCTTGATCCATCTACGCGCATTCCCATGACAGTCTCCAATCCCAATGAGTAGTACCGCAGTGCACGCCCGCGCGCTGCTTGGTACGAACAAGTGTCCGTTCGCGCCGCAAAAGGGTTTGCTTCATAAAGGGGGGATTCGCGGTGCTTTTAACCTGGCCTTAACCTGCGCTTTACAGAAGGGATGACCTGAGTCAATTTTTCCAATCTTTACATTGCCTTTTGTGTAAAGACGTTGGGGTTATCGGGCATTGCAACCGATAGCAATGGCAGCACAGAACACTTGGTCCCACCATGGTGGTGGAGCGGTGGACCGTGAAGGAGAACCAAAATGGCATGGAAAGTCTCAGGCAGCCAGGGCACGCAGTCCACCAATGCTGCAGCGTGGCAACAAAGGCAACAGAACTTTCAGGCGCTTCAACAGGCCCTGAAATCCAACAATCTGGATGCGGCAAAGACGGCCTACGCATCGCTCACCGCAAACACCCCGCCCAATGCGCTGAGCAACCCGAACAGCCCCTTGGCCCAACTGGGCAAAGCCTTGCAAAGTGGTGACCTGGCAGCGGCGCAGCAAGCCTTCTCGAATTTGCGGGGTAGCCATAGGGGCGCAAGCACTCAAAGCGCGTCAGCACTGACAAGCCCACCACCCGCACCCAACCCGACAGATACATCCGGTAACAACGTCAATTTGTACGTTTAAAAGGCGAAAAAAATTGGAGCGGATCCTGCAGTGCCCAGTATCAAATTGCCTGTTATCCTGACCGTCCGTTACTGCAATTCGTAAATCCTTGGGAAAGTATTTAGTGCGCTTGCCAGGCTCGCTACCCCGCCTGATCGGACCGTGCTTTTGCCGATGTCGCATCGATATGCCGATGCAAGGCCTGGAATATTCTGTGTATATATTGGTTCTTGCTTTCCAGTTGGCTGGAAGCCGGTTCGTCATGGGTCAACATGGTGGCATTGGTTTCAAACACCAGCACCTGTCCGTCCGAAAGCATTGAAAAATCAATCCCGCAATAGTCTAGGTCCATTTCGCTGCCGATACGCTCAATTGCGGCCATCGCCGCATGGCCTAGTACTGCCTGCGGATTGCGCAAAAAGTTCAGTTCTTCCTGCAACTTCCATTCGCACCCGTCCATTTCAGCCGTCACATAATGAACAATCCAGTGTTTGCCAATCGCAAGGTGGTAGGGGTAGGGTCTGCGATCGATAAAAATCATCCTGTATTTTCGGAAGTACCCATCTGCAGAACGATAGTTGATGAAATTGCTGGCGTAATAATGTGACGCTTTGACTAGCGTGACTCCCAGTAGGTCCTGTGCGGATTCCACTTTTTCCAAATGCTTTCCGCCATGCGAACCTGCGGGTCGAATAATGACGGGGAATGTCAGGTCCGTACTATCGAGCAGCACCTTCTTAAAGCTGCTTAAGGGTTGTCGCAATGTTGGCGCACATACAACATCGGGAATTTCGCTCAACAGGCGGGGGATGTTGTCCCTACCGGTCTTTCTGATAGTTTCTGGCCGGTTCATCACGGGCTTTGCGGTGTTCCGCAGAAAGCGCTGAACCGCTTCGTCAGTGCCATCGCAGTAATCGCGATCACCGATGGCATTAAATACCAGATCGAATGCGGGCAAGACTAGCAAGTCAGCGTCAGTGACATATTCCATCACATAGCTGACACGGGAGTAGCGGGATAGTGGCAATAAATCATCCACAGGAACATTGCCCGCATCGGTGCATAACAGCACACAAACAGTCCTGACCGGATTTTTCGTGTGGTCCTGGAATATGTGTTCAATTTCGTAGGACCGCTTCCTGTGCCATAGTGCCTCATCAGGGCGCCCGAGTTTGTGCAGAAGCACACCGAGTTTCTGGTGAGATTCGACCTGCTCAGGATCAACTGCCAGCGCCTGTCGGTAAAACTGCTCTGCTGCCACGTAGTTCATTTGCAGCGAATAGATGGCGCCAAGACCCAGCAACGCGCCAATGTAATCGGGCCGGTACTGTAGGGCGTCGTGATAGCTGGCAATAGCCTCTTCATGACGGTTTGAATTTTGGTAAATGACACCCCGGTTGGTATGCGCTTCGGGGTATTCGGGATTGAGCACTAATGCCCTGTTAATGCAGTTCTCTGCTTGCGTCCATTCACCGCAGGCAATCCAGGCGGCACCCAAGTCGTTATAGGCCTGAAAGAAACCAGGCTCTATCACGATGAGTTTCAGATAACAGGTAATAGCCTCTTGAAAGCTACGCCGCTGCTGCAGAACCTGCGCATATTCGAACAGCGCTCGCGCGTTGCTGGGCTGCAAAAAAAGTAGTCGTTCATACAGCTGAAGCGCCACATCACTTTTCCGCGATTTCGCGTACACATTGGCCAAGGTGAGCATCACGACCGGATTATCCGGCTCGAAAGCTAAAGCCTTTTGGAGGAATCCAAGCGCTGCGTCGGGCAGACCAAGCTGCTGCGCCAGAACGCCACGCAAGCACAAGGCCCGCACATCCCGCGGGTGCACTGCGAGATGCCTGTCATAAAGTGCATCAGCCTCAACAAAGTGGCCACCCAACTGTAGTTTAATGGCGGCCTGAAGATCAGCAGGCGGTTGCTCCTTGCTCATAAGCGGCTCGCGGATTAGTAACGTTTGTGGAGAGTTTGGGGTCTATAGAGTGTCGCGACCTCAAGCACTGGTGCTCAAGAAGTTTCCTACGGCGGCATTGCTGCCGGCTTGGCCATAACCGAGATTTTGTTGCAACTGCGTGAGTAGTTGCTGCAGTGCCGCCTGATTGGAATTGGTGCCACCGGAATTGCTATTGCTGCTTTGCTGGAGATCGACGGTGAGCTGATTGAAAGATGTCTGCAGACCCTCAGGCGCAGATCCGTTGCTTACTTGCGCAATTACCGCGGAGAGTCCGCTGGCGAAATTACTACCACTGCTACTCCCTCTGACACTTGTCGTTGTTGTGCTTTGGCTGGAACTTTGCATGCTTTGGAACAAATTGCTCATGAAGCTGCGCAAGTCATTGCCGATGCTTTTAGTTGCACCACTGCCATCGTTGTCACCGTCACTATCCTGCACGGTGCCCGTACTTAGGTTGCCTGCCGTTGAGGTGGTGGAACTTGTGCCTGTTGACGTGGGTGTCAATCCCAGACTTTGCAGAGCTAGCGCCAGTGCCTGGCCCATTCCTGTTCCATGCCCTCCATGTGTCTTGGGTGTGTCGCCATCGCCATCTGAATCTGAAGCTATCGGGTTGAAAGATTTCTGGATGCCCTGAGCGCTGGCAACAGGGGGCATATAGGAATAACTATTGTTGATGCTGCTGACACTCATGGTGCTATTCCTTATCAAGTGAATGCACATATTGGATTGCAGTATTTGAAGCTCCTAAAGCGTAAATAAGCGGGTTAAAACCAACCGTTTGCGGGCCATTACGATTCGTTGGAATGCAATCAACAACCCTTGGAAATTGTGCTGCTGTTTTGTGAATGCCTTCAACTGGCGCAGCTATCAGGAGTACGTTTTTCGAGGGCAATGTTATTTCTGGATTCTTATCTATCAGCAACCATTAGCGCTCCAAAGCAACTCGATCAGCTGAACCATTTAGGCTTCACAGAAAACTGCCGCCAAATCCTGTTTAGCCGCGTGGCCGCAAACCACGAGGATGCGGTCGTAAGGGGATCGACGGAATCAAATGGGTACCTGGTGCTGGCTGGTAACCCCCTCGGTGTGGTGGGCGACCTCTGTCGAAATCGGGTCGAGGCATGATCTGGCGCGGTGGACCCACGCGATAGCCCGGGCCCCAGCCACCGTAGTCGCCAAACCAGGGGTCGTAGTAGTCCATGCCGATGCGAACGTCAGTGCTGTAAGCGTAGCCTCCGTCGGTGACGGCGCAACTCGCCATCAGGAAAATGTTCAAACCAAGCAGCATAACGGCCGCAGTACCGCGAATACGCAGGTCAGTCATTTCATCACCTCTTTGCCCTGCGCACTAGGCCATTCGAGCAGACCGAACGGAGCGCCCAGCGGGTCGGCGACGATTGCCACCTTGCCGCCATGTCGGTCCAGGCGCGACTCTACGAGTACGCGACCGCCGAGAGATTCGACCTTGGCGCTCGAAGCCTCCACATCCTCTACATGGATATAGTTCAACCAGTGGGGCCTGGCGTTTGGCCGGCCCGCAGGCAAGGTGTTCGCGCTGGCTCGGGCGTAGTTGTCCGACGCCAGCATCAGATGTCGTGCACCTTCATCCGCCGGCAGATCGAAGACCTCGTAGTCAAACAGCGTCTGGTAGAAGCCTGCGTTTGCGTCTGGGTCCGTAGTGCTAAGGGAACTCCAAATCCATTCCCCTGGATCGGCCATCTCGTCTGGTAGGTCGCCACTACTGGAGGCGAGAACCGCGAAGACTGCCCCCTGTGGATCCGAGAATACCGCCTCTCGCCCTCTGTTGGGAATCGTATGCGGTTCAAGCAGGACCTTCGCACCATTAGCCACAGCGAGCTTCTTCGTGGCATCAACATCGCGCACAGCTAGGAAGGTCAACCAACTCGATTGCCGGCGCTCACCAGTGGCGACTGCCTTATGCACCAACCCTGCAACCAACTGGCCATCTTGAGAAGCCTCGGCATAGTCCTGGCCTCCGAGCCTGAGATCGCGAAAGTGCCAACCGAAGAGCCCGCCATAGAAGCGTTTGGCCAACATCAAGTCGGGTGTCACCAACTGGACTAGGACGACCTTGCCAACGTGATGTTCTTGGTTGGCTGGAGTCACTAAAGGAGTCAACTGCAACGGTTGTGCCATAAGTGAAGAAACCGCCGACATGCTGACGACGATCGCAACCAAAAACCAGCCAATTACTTGACGGGCTCCAGGCGCTTGTTGATTGGTTGCCAGTCGATAGATGTCCATGAAACACACCATACAACTGACCACCGACCATGTCTGTGTGCTTTCGAACGCTATCGCTGTGAGTCCTGCCCTCAGACGGCGCTCTTGGCTGCGATCACCTTGCGGAGCCTGTCGGGCAACATCGGCAGGCGCAGCATCCGAGCACCGACCGCATCGAAAACGGCATTCGCGAGGACCGCACCCGTTGTCGTGATCGCCGGTTCGCCACCACCCTGTGGCGCCAACTCGTCGTTCTTCACCAGTACAGCCTCAACCCGCGTTGCCGAGCTGAACCTGGGTATCTCGTAGGAATCAAAGTTGCGGTCCAGGATTTCGCCACCGCGAAAGCGAAGCTCTTCGCTTAGCGCATATCCCAGGCCCATCGTCAGCCCGCCTTCGATCTGCATCTTCGCACCTTCAGGGTTGACAACGAGGCCCATGTCCTGCGCACAGACGATTCGCACGACCTTGACGCGTCCGCTCACTGCATCGACCTTGACCTCGGCCATGGTCGCAACGTAAGTGCCGGCGTCGATAGAACAGGCCAGCCCGAAACCGCGGTTGCTGGGAGCAGTTGCAGCCTTCCAACCGAAAGCGGATGCAGCTGCCTGCAGCACCCGAATCATTCGCGAGTCGGTGAGATTGCGAAGGCGGAACTCAAGCGGATCGACACCTAGCGCTGACGCCATGATGTCGATTTGAGATTCGGCTGCGAACACGTTCATGTTGGCGCCGGGTCCGCGCCAAGCGCCAGTGCCGAAGGGATGGACGCTGGTCCTTACAGCCGCTGGAGCGTCGCCGTTTTTGCCGGCCGAGCGGATGCGGGCGTTGGGCATCCAGTAGGCCAAGGTCGTGCCGCGCACACCGGCGGCATGCACCGTGTAATCCCATAATGAAATCCGGCAGGCCTGATCCACGCCCGACACTATCTTCACCACCGCGGCTGGGTCAAAGGTGTCGTTAAAAAACTCCTCGGCGCGGGTCCACGACACCTGCACTGGCATCCCTGTGATCTGGGCCAGCTTTGCTGCCTCGATAGCCTGACCGAAAGCGCTCTTGCCGCCGAAGCCACCACCCACCAACGGGGTGATTACCCGGACGTCCTTGCCGCTTAGACCCAGAACCTGAGCGATCCGGTCGCGAGCGGGGAAGGGCGTTTGCGTCGACGCCCAGACCGTCATGCGGCCGCTTTTGAACTCGGCCACGGCGGCGTGCGTCTCCAGCGCCGCGTGGGCGACATAGCCTTTCTGGAACGTCGTCTCGAAGACCCGCGTCGCACCAGCCTTTGCAGCAATGATGTCACCGCGGCTTACGACCTCAGCTGGGGCCGCAGACTTTGCAACGATATGGTCGAAGATGCTATCCGGGTCCGGTTTGGCGTCGGGCAGCCACCATGTGGCTTGAATTGTTGTTAGTGCCTTGGAGGCCGACTCAGGATCCGCATGCAGCACGGCGACCAGATCACCCCGCCTGACGACTGTGACGCCCACAAGCTTTTCGGCAGCGGAGGTGTCCAGCGTGCTCAACTTCGCGCCATGCATAGGCGAGCGCAGCACATGGCCGTATAGCATCCCAGGCAGCCGAATGTCGGCCGCGTACTTTGCCGCGCCAGTCACCTTCTCCTGCGCATCCAGGCGCTGCGGTGAAGTGCCCATCAGCTTAAAGTCTGCGGCGGCGATCAGAACGGCCTTGCGGTCGACGATCTTGGTGATTCGAGCCCCTTTGGACAGTGCCGCGTAGCTGACCGAGCGCACTGGCTCCCCAGCCACCGTTACGACCCCGCCTTGGACTCTGAGCCGGTCCACCGGCACACCCAGCTGCTCACCCGCCAGAGTCATCAGCACCAACCGCGCTTGCGCACCCGCCGCGCGCAGGGCCGGGCCGAACATTCGGGTGGTGAGCGAGCCAAACGTACCCCTGTCCCACGGGCAGCGGTCGGTATCGCCCAGCACCATGTCGACGGCCGCGAGTTCGACACCCAGTTCTTCGGCCACCATCTGCGCTTGCGATGTCATTAC
This sequence comes from Comamonadaceae bacterium, assembly GCA_947373605.1. Classification (GTDB taxonomy): domain Bacteria; phylum Pseudomonadota; class Gammaproteobacteria; order Burkholderiales; family Burkholderiaceae_C; genus Allorhodoferax. The sequence continues at coordinate 9,294 of CANBYM010000066.1, read as the reverse complement.
ACCCTGGCCCATCTCAATCTTGCCTGAGAACACGGTCACACGACCGTTGTCGCCGACCACCAAGTAAGCGTTGAAGTCTTCCGGGTACAAGCGCTTGGCATCCTGGGCCCACAGCAAATCGGGACCGAGGCTCACCAGAACAACCACGCCACCGCCAACCAGTTGGAAGAACTTTCTGCGGTCGAGGCCCGAATCGGTACTCATTAAGCCGTGTCCGTCTGTTGGGCCACCGCTTCGATGGCGTCTACGATGCGTTGATGCGCGCCGCAGCGACACAGGTTGCGATCCATGTGCGCCACAACCGCCTCGCGAGAAGGCTTCGGGGTTTCACGCAGGAAGGCGGCGGCTGACATCAGCATTCCCGAAGTGCAGTAGCCGCACTGGAACGCGCCGTGATCGATGAAGGCTTGCTGCAGCGGATGCAAATTGCCGCCTGCAGACCCTTTGTTCGCTAATCCCTCAATAGTGATAACGGCTTTGCCGGCTACATTGCGCATCGGTGTTTTGCACGACCTGACAGCCTTGCCTTCGACCGTTACAGTGCAGGCGCCGCATAGCGCTTCGCCACAACCGTACTTGGTGCCGGTCATTCCGAGCTCGGTGCGCAACACCCACAGTAGTAAGCGGTCGTCGTCGGTGTCCAGTGTGACGGGTTGCCCGTTCAACTGGAATCGGATCGATGTTTTCATGTACGGGCCTTGTTACGCTTCGATCAGGACCTTCAGCGCCTTAGTGCTCGATGCCTTGCCAAAGACCTCGTAGGCCTGAAGGATCTGGTCCAGCTTAAAGCGGTGGGTGATCAGCTTGCCGGCATCGATGCGCTTTGACTGCACCGTTTTGAGCAGCATCGGAATCGTTACCGTGTCGACCAGGCCCGTGGTGATCGTCACGTTGTGCGACCACAAGCGTTCCAGGTGCAGGTCTACCTTTACGCCATGCACCCCCACGTTGGCGATGGTGCCGCCAGGGGCGACGATGTTCTGGCACAACTCGAAGGTGGCCGGGATACCCACTGCCTCAATGGCGGTGTCCACGCCGCGCCCTCCAGTCAGTTTCATCACCTGCTCTGCGGCCTTGCCGTCGGTGCTGTTGACGATCTCGGTCGCCCCAAATCGCTGGCTTACCGACAAACGGTTGTCATCCAGGTCGATCATGATGATCTGAGCGGGCGAATAAAACTGCGCCGTCAACAGGGCCGCCAGGCCGATCGGCCCCGAGCCTACGATGGCAACGCTGGCACCCACCTGCACCTTGCCGTTGAGCACGCCGCACTCGAAACCGGTGGGCAGTATGTCGCTGAGCATCACCAGTGCTTCCTCATCAGCGCTGGCCGGGATCGGGTAGAGGCTGGTATCGGCATACGGAATCCGAACGAACTCGGCTTGGGTGCCGTCGATGCTGTTGCCCAAGATCCAGCCACCGGTGGTGCAGTGCGAATACAAGCCCTTGCGGCAGTAGTCGCAGCGTCCACAGGCGCTGATGCAAGAGATCAGTACCCGATCGCCCGGCTTGAACATCGTCACACCGGAGCCCACTTCTTCGATGATGCCGACGCCTTCATGCCCCAGCACGGTTCCCGGCAGGCAAGTGGGTACGTCTCCCTTGAGAATGTGTAGGTCAGTGCCGCAGATCGTCGTCTTTGTGATCCGCACCACCGCGTCAGTGGGCGCTTGAATGATGGGCTTGGCGCGGTCCTCCAACGCCTTTTTGCCGGGGCCGTTGTAGACGAGTGCTTGCATGTAGGTCATCCAAATCGAACGGACTGTTCGTATTTAGGGATGCTGCGCATTGCCATGGCAGCAGTCTGTTCGTTGGGGGACCTACATTTCGTTTGTCAGTGTTCAGATGTGAGGGCAAAACCTGTGCGGCATCGTAACGAGTGAGATAAATTCAATCGAAACCCGGGTCATGGCGATCGTTTTGGCGATGCGGGCTAAGTAGTCGTGCAGGTCGGTCTGCATGGCGGGATCCTTGGCTTACTTGTTTTCCCAAAGACAGCATGGGCTCTGCGCATTAAGTTGTGTGGAAATATAAGCGCTGATCGCCTACCGGGTGATGATGTTCGCCAATGCGGCGTACCTGCGCGGCGTATTCGACGCCTTGCCCGATTGGGTAACTGCGCTGTTGAAGCAAGCAGCTTTGACGGACTCGATATCCTGAAGCAGCAAGTCACGGCCGCTTTGGCGCAGGGCAGCCGCTTTATTGCCGCACAGGCCTTCAGTCTCGGGCTGGATACGTTCGCCTTTGTCGCGCGCCTCGGGGTAACGCTGTACCTTTCCTTCTTTCTAATTCGGGACGGGGACGAATTGGCGCGCATGGCCCAGATGGCGCTCCCGATTCCGCCACAGTTCAAACAGGAATTGCTCAGGAAGTTCATGACTGTGGTGCGTGCCACAGTAAGAGGAAGCCTCTTGGTCGCAGCGATCCAAGGCACTCTGGGCGGAATCGCTTTCTGGTTCCTCGATGTCAAGGGCGCACTGCTGTGGGCCGTGCTGATGGCCTATCTTTCGCTGCTGCAGATGATCGGTGCAAGCTTGGTTTGGATGCCCGTGGCGGTGTACTTCTTGCTGGCGGGCACAGCCTGAAAGAGCCTGGTGCTGGTGGCCTATGGGGTCGTGGTACACGGGCTGGTGTACAACTTGCTGCGGCCGATCCTGGTCGACAAGGACGCCCGCATGCCGGACTATGTGGTGATGATCACCACACTCGGTGGCATGGCGGTGTTCGGCATCAACGGGTTCATCATCGGCCTGACGATTGCCGCGATGTTCATCGCCGTGTGGCACCTGTCAATCACAGTGCCTTCGCGTCCACCGTAAATCCGCCGGCGCAGTGCGGACCTTTCTTGATGTCTTCGATCGAGATTGACTTCACCGCCTCGTTGGGCTCAGCTCCGTTTCGACAGAGTCTTGGTCGTCAGCGCCTAAGAATTACATAAGCGCGCCGACTCATGCTTCCATGCAACACACAAAGGATTTCCGGCATGCCCTGCCCTGTCTTCAAGCACGTTGACCTCGTCATGACCGCTCGCTAAGGCATCGAAATCGATTGCTGCCCAACCTGCCGGGGCGTTTGGCTGGATCGAGGCGAACTGGACAAGCTGATCGAACGATCGGTTATGCAGGTGGGTGGTAATCCCGTCGCGCCTGTTCATGATCAGGTGCCGAGCCGAGGGCATGACAACCACCAGGGTTTCAAGGACTCAGATTTCGGGCACAAGGACTATGGTCACGGGCGGCAAGGCTCGCAAGGCCAGCGTCGATCCTTCTGGAATGAACTCTTCGACTGACGACGATCTGGTGCGGCTCGCTGCGCCTGCTGGTGCGCGCGGGCAGCATTCAGGCCAGGCATCAGGAGGACGGCGGTAGCGAAAACATGGACAGCTGCGCGCGTTGTCACTGCAACGCCGCAGCAAAGGATCGGGAGGAGGAAGGAGCGACTGCGTTGGATGCCGTAAAGGCGCTACAGATCGAAAACGAGGCGAGCACAAGTGAAGGATGCTGAACAGAGCGAGGCTACGGTAGCCAAGCACCAGTGTTTTACACCGCACCGACTTGTGTGTCGAATCGCGCCATGGTATTGATGGGGCCATTCATTGATGACCCATCAGTTGGAGATTTCCTCGCATGATCAAGCACACCAAATTTCTTGCATTAGCCGCTGTAATCGCCGTGACGATACTGGCAGGCGGCTGTAGTAAGTCTCGAGACGCAATTGCCACGCCGCCGGTGCCCCCGGTGGCCGGTGGCAACGTATCTGACATTGACGTGACAGAGCATGTGAAAACGGCCCTACATCAGGACGAATTGCTCAAGGGCTTCGACATTAGCGTGGTGACACTCAAGGGCGATGTTCGTTTGATCGGAATGCTTGACAGCCAGACCCAGATCGACGAAGCGCTCAGGATTGCGCGCGCCTCGGACGGCGCCCACGCCGTTCACGACGAACTCACCATCAAGAAGTAGGGCGGGTCATGTTCAATACTTCTGCCTGTCTCTGTGCTGCTGCGCTCTGGGCGCACGCCACGCCTTCAGCAGCCCGGTCGGCCTTGTTCTCAACGCCCGAATTCAGCAGGATCAGCGCCCATGGCACCGTTTCGGCCAGCGTATTGCTACCCGCGGAGTAGGTGCAGTTTCCTCATGCGCGAGCTCATTATTCTCCTCACTTGCAGTCTGGTCATAACACCGTCTGCGATCGCTCAATCCCGGGGAGAGTTGCACTACGCCACGCATTGCATCTCTTGCCAAACGAAGGAGATGCATTGGCGCGATAGGCGCGCAGCCAGCGACTAGCCAGGCTTAAAGGCTCAGGTTCGGCATTGGCAGGATTCGGCTTCCCTGACGTGGAGTGAGGGCGACATCCTAGCCGCGTCCAGTTACCTCAGGGTCGCCTATGTCTCTCGCATGCGAACGAGTACATGTAATCGCAACGTGCTTGTGAACTTAGATCTCCCCGCGCCGTGCCGTCGTGGGTGCGAAGGCTTACATTGACCCGGCAGCTTCAGTGTTCGCCTCAGCACAGTCAGCACACTCGCAAGTGTTTCAACATGAAATGCATGCACCACTTCCGCCACCTCTTTTCCCAGCTCGGTTTGCCCAGCCATCCGGAGGGCATCCTGAATTTCCTCACCTTACATGCTGCGATGGCGGACGGAATGCGGTTGCCGGACGCGCCGTACTGGACGCCGTCGCAAGCAACGTTTTTGCGAGAGTCCTTGACGCAGGACTCCGACTGGACCGAATTGGTCGACCAGTTGAGCCTCGCACTGCGGCTTGGCCCGGTCATGGCGGACACCCCATGAGTGAACAATTGCGCCGGCTCCGGAACCTGTTCCTGTTGACAGAGGTAATTATTTTGTAGGCTTACGGGCAACAGGCAACACTCGCGCCATCCAGCAACGACAACTGATGGTCGTACGAGACGAATTCGCAACCAGCGTGGAGGTCCATGCGCTTTGGAAGCGCCAGGCGCAACTGAGTCTACGCGTGCATTACCTTGTGGACCAGTTGGTGTCCTTTGCCGCCGCCGGCAAGCTGGATTGATCGCGCAGGGCATTAGCGCACATTCTTCAATGCCTTAACCAGAAAGTCGATCAGGGCGCGTACCTTAGGCGACACATATTGACGTGTCGGATAAACCGCATAGATGCCGAATTCGGTGGACCGGTATGCTGGCATCAGCTCCACCAATGCACCGCTTTGCAAATCCCCATTCACCATGAATGAGGGCTGCAGCACCACGCCCTTGTGTTGGCGTGCAGCTGCAATACAGGTGTCGCCATTGTTGGTGCGCATGACGGGTTTGACGGTGACCGAGACGTTGCCGCCGGGACCATCGAAATTCCATTGGTCACCGGTAGCCAGCAGGCTGTAGGACAGCACCGCATGGTCCGAAAGTTCGGATGGGGTTTTGGGCTTGCCATGTTTTTTTAAGTAGGCCGGCGATGCACACAGCACCAAACGGGTAGACGCCAGCTTTCGACTTACCAGTGATGAATTCGGAAGCCTTGCAATGCGCACTGCCAGGTCATAACCTTCTTCCACCAGATCCACCATTCGGTCAGCGAAGGTAATGTCCAGTTCGACATCCGGGAATTTAGTCATGAATTCAGGCCAAAGCGGTGCAAGTTCCCACAGGCCAAATGACACCGGCACATTCACCCGGATCAGTCCCTTCACAGCGATCGACTGGGATGTAATTTCCTCCTCAGCCACCTCCACATCGGCCAGCACAGTTTTACACCTTCCGTAGAACAGCCTGCCCTCTTCGGTCAATGACAGCTTGCGGGTGGTGCGCTGCAAAAGGCGCACGCCCAGGCGCTGCTCCAGCTCTGCTACATGGCGTGACACGGCCGGCTTGGACATGTCTAGTGCATCGGCAGCCTGCACAAAACTGCCGCCGTCCACGACGGCCGCAAAGGTTTTCATTTCGAGGAATTTGTCCATTTGTTATGAATTCCGAAATAGTTCATGTTGATACGGTGTATTTATCTTACTCTGAGTAACAAATACAGTTCACCCATGCCTTCCAACAACGCAGTGAAGGCACTGAAGCAACTCCTCAACCATTGAAAGGAAATCGTATGAAAGTTCTCGTAATCGGTGCCGGCAACATGGGCTCGGCCTTCGTCAAGCAAATCAGCGCAGCAGGTCACCAAGTGAGTGTGACTGCTCGCGACGCGGCAAAGGTCGCTGCGTTGGCCGCCCAGTACCCGGGCGTGAAAGCCGTGCCCTCCGCATCAGCCGCCGAAGGGCAGGATGTGGTGGTTCTGGCCACGGGCTACGGTGATGCCGTGGCGGCACTGCAGTCGGTTGGCAATCTGCAAGGGAAAGTAGTGGTGGATATCACCAACCCGCTCACCGCTGACTACATGGGTCTGACCCTGGGCCACAGCACATCGGCTTCGGAAGAAATAGCCAAGGCCATTCCTGGCGCCTTCGTGGTCAAGGCCTTCAACACTTTGTTTGAGCAGGTTTTGGGGCAGGGCGCGACCCTGGCCGATGGCACCAAGGCAACCGTCTTCTATGCAAGCGACTTTGAGCCTGCCAAGCAAACTGTCAAGGTACTTGCCGAGAGCTTGGGCTTCCTGACGGCCGATGCGGGTGGTCTGAAAAACGCCCGTTACCTAGAGCCTTTGGCAGGCCTGAACATTTACTTCGGCTACGGCGCGGGACGCGGCACCGGCATTGCACCAGCCTGGGTCGGCGCTTAAACACAACTATCCGCACACACATTCATCACACCGAAAAGGTAAACACAATGAAACACGTCTTCTTCAAATCACTCTTCGCCGCTGCAGTCGTCGTCACACTGGGCTTGGCCCAGGCACAAACGCCAGCAGAAAACCCCACTACGCCACCACCCAAGCCTGAAAAGCAGGCGCCTAAGGTCGAGCGCAATCTGCATGTCTTTGATACGCTGGACTTTGATGTCTTCAGCAACCAGAAATGGGAGCGCCTGAAAGAGAGCCATTCGCCCGACATCGTGGTTACCTGGCCTGACGGACACGAGACCAAGGGCATCGAGCACCACATTGATGACCTCAAGGCCATGTTTGTATTCGCACCGGACATCACCATCAAAGAGCACCCGATCCGCTTTGGTTCCGGTACCTGGACTTCTGTTACCGGTGTGATGACCGGCACCTTTACCAAGCCCATGCCCATTGGCGACGGTAAAACAATTCCACCGACAGGCAAGCGTTTTGCTATCGGCATGGCTACCATTGGTCACTGGAGCGGCAAGACCATGGACCACGAGTGGCTGTTCTGGGATAACCAGGACTTCATGAAGCAGCTCGGTCTGGGCAACTAATCAAACGCGGCGCGCACGGAAAGGAAGAGTCAGCATGGAAATAGGCATTTACACCTTTGGTGATCTTCCCGCCGGTGCGCGCTGTCCGGGTGCCGCGCAGCAGCGGCTCAAGGAAATTATTGCGGCGGCCAAGATGGCTGACGAGGCAGGTCTGCACGTCTTTGGCGTGGGGGAACACCACCGTTCTGACTACGCCGTGTCAGCACACACGGTGGTGCTGGGCGCCATAGCCGCAGTTACCCGCAACATCCGTCTGACCAGTGCGGTCACCATTTTGAGTTCCGCTGACCCGGTGCGCGTATTTGAAGACTTTGCCACCCTGGATTTGTTGTCCGATGGCCGTGCAGAGTTGATGGCAGGGCGCGGTGCCTTTGTTGAATCCTTTCCGCTGTTCGGCTTTGAGCTGCAGGACTATGACGCCCTCTACAACGAGAAGCTGGACTTGTTACTGAAATTGCGCGCCAACGAGCGCATTACATGGGAAGGCCGATTTCGCCCGGCCATGGACGATGTGGAGGTCGCACCAAGGCCGTTATCCAGCAAGCTGCCGATCTGGATCGGTGCCGGCGGTACACCGCAAAGTGCTGTGCGCGCCGGTCAGGCTGGGCTGCCTTTGAATTTGGCCAATATCAGTGGCGAACCGGCACGCTTCAAACCCTTCATTGATTTGTACCGCAAGACAGGACTGGAGGCAGGGCATACTGCAGCAGATTTGAAAGTCGCCATCTCCGGCCACCTGCATATGCAAAAAGATTCGCAGCGTGCGCGTGATGAATTCTTTCCGCATTACACCCACTACATGCGCCATAACCTGCCGCAACGCGATGTGGGTTGGACGATTTCAAAAAGCGACTATGCACAGCTGGCCAGTCCATGTGGCTCGCTGTTTGTGGGTAGCCCCCAGGAAATCGCCGACAAGATTCTTTACGAACACGAACTGTTCGGTCACCAGCGCTTTCTGGCGCAGATTGATATTGGTGGCTTGCCGTTTGCCAAGGTTGCCAACGTCATCGAACTACTCGCGGGTGAGGTGCTGCCCATATTAAAGCGGGCACTGGGACAGCAGGACAGTAGAGGAACCGACAATACTTCGAAATCCCGTGACTCGCATGAATCCACCATACGCGTTTAGCGTCATTTTGCGTTCTATAAGCTGTCGTTCTGGGAGCACCCGCTTCTGGTAACCGTCTGTGTCAAACCTTGTACGACTTTGCCGGTCTGCTGACATAAGTAAAAACGGTAGATAAGAAGACTTATCTATATATTATTTGGGTATAGGCACCAGGGGAGGGCGGGAAAATAGCCTTGAGTGTTTGCAGAAGTCTCAACGTGAACTACCCGCTCACCAGGCGGGGCCCAGCAACATACGCTCAATCGGATTACGTTAACGTCATCCCCCGTTTGGGGGGTGCGGCTTTAAGCAGCCTATCGAATTCGTCAGTGACGTCGCGCATCGTGCATAACCCGTTAATTTGGCACCAGATGTCTAACGAAAGGCCAATTGCTCCATCAGTTTCAAAAGCTCTTTGCTGGAGTAGGTAAGCATCACCACCATCAGTCTTCGCGATACGCTGCGCAAAGTCCCACGTGGCAATGTTATCGCTAACGCGGATTGCTCCGTCCTTACTTGTAGTTCCAACGACTTGATGCGATGGCGCAAAACCGGTGTGATGCGTTTCGAAAATCAGCCAATTGGTGACTTCATGAGTCATCGGTACTTTAGGTGATTTGGCTGGTTTCAACTCGTTTCTCCTCCGCGTTTCATCTAGGTGAACTGAACCTGCAAGGTGACTCTGCATTTCGGGCTCCACACTTGCTGCACTTCGAACACTCGCAACACCTTAAGTAACAATTTCTTGGTTCTTCGTCAATTTCACTGGGATTTTTCCCTTGCTGCGGGACAATACAGTGATTCAATATTTCCAGCTTGAGCATGAAAGATACCGCGCTGTATGAGCATCTTCTTGGACTGAAGGCCCC
>CANBYM010000065.1 GCA_947373605.1 Comamonadaceae bacterium | reverse complement strand
GACTCCAGCAGGGCATTGGCAACACGCGCATAGACGCCTGTTAGCGCCAGCGAGCCGATCTTACGGTCGGCACTACGCAGGCGCTGAACCAAACCATGAATGACGGCCATGGACATGGATGTGCTTTGCTCCAGACACTGCATAAAACTTTCGCGCCTGAGGATTAACACGTCTGTCATGATCTCTGCTGCGACCGTCGCAGAATGCGACTGGCTGTCAATCAAGCTCATCTCCCCCAGATAATCGCCCTCGCGCAGTGTTGCCAGAATTACTTCGCGCCCCTGACGGTCGGTTATCAATACGCGGGCACGCCCATTGAGAATGATGAACAAACAATTGGATACTTTGCCCTGTTCAACAATGATTTCGCCGCGCCGGTAGCGTTTTTTGATTACGCCGGAGGCCAAAGAGTCCATCTGCGACGCGGACAACTGCGCAAATAACGGCACTCTTCGGATCAAATCCTCATTACTCAGCATTGCCATTTTCGGGGACTCCAGTCAGTCATTCTCATGGGTTCTTACAATAACGCCTACGACGGCTATCGTGGGCCGAAATGTACACGCGTCAACACAATTCATACAACAAAGGACTCCATGTCAACTCCCAAACATGCAAAGGTTTTGATACTAGGCTCCGGCCCTGCCGGATATACGGCGGCCATATATGCAGCACGTGCGAACCTTAACCCCTTACTCATCACCGGCATTGCCCAAGGCGGTCAATTGATGACTACTACTGAAGTGGACAACTGGCCTGCAGATGTCGCAGGTGTACAGGGGCCTGAATTGATGCAGCGCTTTTTGGAGCATGCAGAGCGCTTTAAAACAGACATCATTTTTGACCATATTAACGCGGTGGACCTCAGCAAACGACCGTTTACTTTAAACGGTGATTCCGGCCAGTACACCTGTGATTCACTCATTATTGCAACGGGCGCGTCAGCCAAGTATCTCGGACTTCCGTCGGAAACCGCCTTCATGGGCCGCGGCGTGTCCGGCTGTGCGACGTGCGATGGCTTTTTCTACCGCGAACAGGTTTGCTGCGTGGTGGGGGGGGGTAATACTGCAGTTGAAGAGGCACTGTATCTATCCAACATCGCTAGCAAGGTTTACCTCGTCCATCGCCGTGACAAATTCAAGGCAGAGGCCATATTGATCGACAAGCTGATGGACAAAGTTGCAGCGGGCAAGATTGAGCTTAAAACCTTCCAAACCTTGGACGAAGTGTTGGGCGACAGCACCGGCGTCACAGGTATCCGCCTGAAAAGCACCTTGGACGGCAGCACCGAAGACCTCACCTTAAAAGGCTGTTTTATCGCCATCGGCCACGCGCCCAATACAGAAATTTTTAACGGACAACTGGATATGGCAGGTGGTTACCTGACGACCAAAGGTGGACTGCAGGGATTTGCCACGATGACCAGTGTCCCAGGCGTTTTTGCTGCCGGTGACGTGGCTGATCATGTGTACCGGCAGGCTATTACCAGCGCGGGTACGGGCTGCATGGCCGCTTTGGATGCGCAGCGCTTTTTGGAGCAGGAATAAGAACCTAACATTGGTCTAGGTAATCGCTGCTATAATCAAGGGCTTTGCTGGAAACAGCGGATGGGGTTACCGCCACCCTTTAATTGGCGAGGTGAGGTTGTAGCGAGATTGGTAGCGCCTGATTTGCGGGTGCATATTGATCGCCAGTTGCGGCCGTATTTAATCTTTCGGAGTGTCCTCATGGCACGCGTATGCGAAGTAACGGGCAAAGGCCCGATGGTAGGAAACAACGTTTCCCACGCCAACAACAAAACCAAGCGCCGGTTCCTGCCGAACCTGCAATATCGCCGTTTCTGGGTCGAGACTGAAAACCGCTGGGTGCGCCTGCGCATTTCCAACGCCGGCCTGCGTCTGATCGACAAGAACGGTATTGATTCTGTGCTCGCAGACCTGCGCGCACGTGGCCAAGCTTAAGGAGTAGCACCATGGCAACCAAAGGCGGACGCGAAAAAATCAAGCTTGAATCCACAGCTGGCACCGGTCACTTCTACACCACCAGCAAGAACAAGAAAACCATGCCCGAGAAAATGCTGATCAAGAAATTTGATCCCAAAGCTCGCAAGCATGTGGACTACAAGGAAATGAAACTGAAGTAATTCAGTCTCTTTTCAAAAGGCCCGGCAAGTCCGGGCTTTTTTACGCCATAAAAAAAAGCCCGCTAACAGCCTAGCGGTTCAGTTAACGTGTTGAAAAATACAACTAATCGAACCCCTCCATTACTTCACTGTTATGGATGGGTTTCTTTTTGGAATCTGCAATTTCAACTGCAGACCTGTTTATTGGTGCGAGCTTGTACCTGGTGGCTATCCCATCTGTCAATTGAATCCACACGCACCGTATGGGATGGTTGCATCAGTCCCAATTCGGGACTTCACTTCGCTGAATGCAAATTGTCGCCCTGCGAAATCTTGAATCCTACTGGCAGCAACCGAACCGCAACGATGCTGAGGGTGCGCTAAAAGCCTGGTTCGCCGAAGCTAAGTTAGCGCAATGGACAACGCCGCAGGATGTGAAGAATCAGTACGCCAATGCAAGCATCATCGCGAACAACGGGGTTGTGTTCAACATTAAAGGGAATGACTACCGGCTGATCGCGGCAATTGCTTACAGGATGCAGTACGTCTACGTAAAGTTCATCGGGACACATGCCGAATACGATAAGGTTGACGCGGCCACCGTTGACCAGTTCAAAGGAGTCTGATTATGGAAATAATGCCATCCGTACTGAAGCCGCTTGCCTCATTGCCCTACAAGAGGTCTCAGCGCTTATCGAGCTTGACCCGGCCGCAGACTCTCCGGTAGGAGAGCGTCTTGACGTTTTGGGGACTCTCGTGCAGGCCTATGGATTCAAGCACTACCCCATGGATCCTCCCGACCCCATCGAAGCGATCAAGTTCCGCATGGATCAATCTGGTATGACCGTGAAAGAACTGATCCCGTACATCGGACCACTCAATCGAGTTTACGAAGTCTTGGCCCATAAACGTCCACTGTCGCTCAACATGATTCGACGACTGAGCGATGGATTACATATTCCTGCGGAAATACTGATCCGAGAATCGGAAGCAGTTGAAGGTTAATCAATAAAAAAGCCGCACTTCTGATTGGAAATGCGGCCTTTTACCAAGGTCTGCAGGACAGTTATTTTTTCAACACTTTAACTGAACGGCTAGGGTAACAGTGGGGTTTTTAGATTGAAAAGCAACCGTACTTAGATGTGGGCAGCGCGCAGTTTCAAGGAGAAATCCCGCAATGCGGCGATACCACTCTCTTCGGCACGACGGCACCACGCTTGCAATTCCAGGGTCAACTGGTCGCGCGAGACGCTAGTATTCAGCCAGAGCTGGCGCAATTCTTCGCGCATGGTGACCATCTTGTCCAAAACGGGCGATGCGGCACGTGCTTGCGCCAGCTCAGTCACAGCAGAGGCCGGTACCTTCTCTTGATCCCGGTGCATCCAGCGCTTTGCTGTCTGGATGACGGCAGCGTCTGCACTGCGAGCCTTCATGGATGCGAACTCATCACGAGCCGCTTGGCGCACACCGGCTGCGTATGCAGCCATGATTTCATAGCGGTTGGCGATGAGCGCTTCCAGCGTTTTTTCATCAGCAACAGGACGGATGTCACCATAAGCGGCTTTGGGCGGCGTCTTTTTCACTTTGGCCAGACCCACCATTTGCATGATGCTGATATACATCCAGCCGATATCAAACTCGTAAGGCTTGACCGAAAGCTTGGCCGAAGTCGGGTAGGTGTGGTGATTGTTGTGCAATTCTTCACCGGCAATGATGATGCCCCAAGGCAAAATGTTGGTGCTCGCGTCCGGCGCTTCAAAGTTGCGGTAACCCCAATAGTGGGCGGCTCCATTGATAATGCCAGCCGCTGTAATAGGCGTCCAAGCCATTTGCAAGGCCCAAACCGCCAAACCGGCTGCACCGAAAAGTGTCAGGTCGATGATCATCATAAGGCCCACACCCTGCCACGAAAACCGTGTGTACAGGTTGCGCTCAATCCAGTCGTCAGGCGTTCCGTGTCCGAAACGGGCCATCGTTTCCTTGTTTTTGGACTCTGCACGGTACAACTCTGCACCTTGCAGGAGCACCGTTTTGATGCCATACACATGAGGGCTGTGCGGATCATCCGCCTGCTCACATTTGGCGTGGTGCTTGCGGTGGATTGATGCCCACTCCTTGGTCACCTGCCCGGTGGTCAACCAAAGCCAGAAACGGAAAAAATGAGAAGCTATCGGGTGCAAATCGAGCGCACGATGGGCTTGGTGGCGGTGCAAAAACACCGTCACGCTAATCATGGTCACGTGTGTCATTGCCAAAGCAAACAAAATGATTTGCCACCAGGCCAAACTCCACGCGCCTTGTGCCAGCCACTCGATCACCGCGTTCAGCAACGCCCAGTCAGGTAACAACATATAGATGCCAGTCCTTCAACGATTAATAGTTAATAAGCGCCAAGCGTGACTCGAAGTCAGCAAGGCGACCCTAGGATTTTAAGTGCACCGGCCCACTTTGGCTATCGAATTCCACAATAAGTCAAAAAACATTAACTTACGTCAAAGTATTTACTTCTTTTGCCAAACTGCAGCGAAAAAACCGTCAGTGGAATGCAAATGAGGCCAAAGTCGCAGATATAAAGCCCCTGTTTCACCGCCGGTACAAAGACTTTCGGCTTGCGCCACTTTGAGATTCTTGAGAATTTCACCGGCTGGCAGGGCTTCAAAATCCGGGTTGGCAGCAGCAAAGGCTTCGGCAATGGCTTCGTTTTCCTGTGGCAGCACGCTGCAAGTGGCGTACACCAGTCGCCCTCCAGACTTGACCAGTCGGGCCGCGCTTTGAAGGATCGCGGCCTGCTTGACGGCCATTTCCTCGACCGACTGCATGGTCTGGCGCCACTTCAGATCCGGATTGCGGCGCAAAGTCCCCAACCCGGTGCATGGCGCATCGACCAGCACCCTATCAATCTTTCCTGCCAACCGCTTGACCCGGTCATCCCGCTCATGTGCAATGGCCGCAGGATGCACGTTGGACAGACCGCTACGTGCCATACGCGGCTTAAAAGAATCCAGACGATGCGCCGACGTGTCAAAGGCATACAGGCGACCGGTGCTGCGCATGGCGGCCCCGAGCGCCAGGGTTTTTCCACCTGCACCGGCACAAAAGTCAACCACCATTTCCCCGCGCTTGGCGTCGACGAGCATGGCCAGCAACTGCGAACCTTCATCCTGCACTTCAAAGTCGCCGCGAGTGAAGGCCTCCATTTTGTTGAGTGCAGGTTTGCCAGCAATGCGCAAGCCCCAAGGGGAATATGGCGTTGGCACAGCCTTGATTCCCGACTGGGTCAGTTCTTTCTGCACGTCCGCGCGCTTGGCTTTGAAGTCGTTAACCCGCAAATCCAATCCTGCACCCCGGTTGAGGCTTTCCATCAAAGGCCAGAAACCTGCACCCACCTGATCTTTAATCGGTTGCACCAACCACTCCGGCAAGTTGTGCCGATGGCGTTCCATCAAATCTTCGGGTTTGACCTGCTCGCATTGGTCGAGCCAGTTTTTTTCCTGATCGCTCAATGCGCTTCGCAAAAAGTCGCCCGGACCGTAAAAACCCAAAATGGCCAGCCGGCGCTCTTTGGGACCACTGCCAGAAGGAGCCAAATGGTCAAACAGCTGCTTTTTTCGCAATACGGTATAAACCGTTTCAGCCAGGGTGGCGCGCTCACGCGGGCCTAAACCCCGGTTATCACGGAAGAATTTGGAGACGATTGCGTCTGCGGGGTGGTCGAATTTGAGTGTGAGCCTGACCAGTTCGGAGCAGGCATCCAGAAGCGCTTTTGGGTGCATAGACTACGATTGTCCCATGAGCGAAGAAAACCTTCCCCCTTTAATCGTCACCCCACCTGGCAAGTACCGTCAT
The DNA here is from genome assembly GCA_947373605.1 of Comamonadaceae bacterium. GTDB lineage: Bacteria > Pseudomonadota > Gammaproteobacteria > Burkholderiales > Burkholderiaceae_C > Allorhodoferax. The sequence goes on along the minus strand of CANBYM010000065.1, from coordinate 12,258 downwards.
TACAAAGGCAATTTGTATGAAGTACTGGACACGGTGCGTCACAGTGAATCGCTGGAATCCATGACGCTGTACCGTGCGCTTTACGGCGAGCGCGGACTGTGGGTGCGTCCTGCGGCCATGTTCGCCGAAGAGGTTGTTATCGATGGTGTGCGTATGGCGCGGTTTGCCAAAGTTGCGGTTTAAACCAGCCGCCCGTTAACGGGTTTAAGCGCTTAGTAAGCTCGCGACTGCACGCGGGTAAATCACGTGCTCCTGCGTTAGTACGCGCGCAGCCAGCGCGTCCGCCGTATCGTCAGGCAACACAGGAACCACCGCTTGCGCGAGGATGGGACCGTGGTCAAGTTCCGCCGTGACCATATGCACCGTCACCCCCGCGAATTTGCAGCCTGCGTAAATGGCACGCTGATGCGTGTGCAAGCCAGGGAATGCCGGCAAAAGAGAGGGATGAATATTAGTCATCCGACCGGCAAACTTTGCGGTAAAGGCCGGTGTAAGTATCCGCATAAAGCCCGCCAGCACCACCAGCGCAGGCGCTGCAAGTGAGTCGTAACGGTCAATCAAGGCTGCCAGTGAAGCGTCAAATTCTTCCCGTGTTGCAAAGGCTTTGTGGTCAAGTACTTCGGTGGCAATGCCCTGCTCGCGCGCGAAGACCAGCCCTTTGGCGTCCGCCTTATTACTGATGACGCAGGCAATCTGTGCTCCGTATTTTTCGGCCCACGCATCGCGCTGCGCGCATCGCACAATAGCAGCCATATTTGAACCGCCGCCGGAGATAAGAATCACTATATTTTTCATGGGCAGCGAATTATGGCCTGTGCTTTGTCACAGGTAGGACAATACAAAAAGCACGCCCGTGCTAAAAAGCGGCACGTACAAGAGGAGCAGCGTTTATGAATCTGGCATTTACCGCCGAAGAACAACAATTCCGACAGGACATTCGCGCGTGGGTGCGCGGCAATCTGCCCTCCGAAATTTCGTACAAAGTTCACAACGCGCTGCACCTGACCCGTGAAGACATGCAGCGCTGGGCGCGGATACTGGGCAAAAAGGGCTGGTTGGGTCACGGCTGGCCGGCCGCATTTGGCGGCCCAGGGTGGAATGCCGTGCAAAAGCATTTGTTCGAGGAAGAATGCGCGCTGGCCGGTGCGCCACGCGTGGTGCCCTTTGGCCCGGTTATGGTCGCACCGGTCATCATGGCCTTTGGCACTGCGGAGCAACAGAGGCGCTTCTTGCCGGGCATTGCCAGCGGCGACGTGTGGTGGAGCCAGGGGTACAGCGAACCGGATTCGGGCTCCGATTTGGCCTCTGTGAAAACCAAAGCCGCCCGCGTCGGCGACAAGTACATCGTTAACGGCCAAAAGACCTGGACCACGCTGGGCCAATATGGGGACTGGATTTTTTGTCTGGTACGCACCAGTTCTGACGGCAAGCCGCAAACCGGCATCAGTTTCCTGCTGATCGATATGAAGTCTCCGGGTATTACCGTGCGGCCCATCATCATGCTGGACGGCGGGCACGAAATTAATGAAGTATTTTTTGACAACGTCGAAGTGCCGCATGAGAACCTGATTGGCGAAGAAAACAAGGGCTGGACCTACGCCAAACACCTGTTGAGCCACGAGCGCACCAATATTGCCGACGTCAACCGCGCCAAGCGCGAGCTGGAGCGTCTCAAACGCATTGCAAAGGCAGAAGGCGTGTACGACGACACCCGCTTTCGCGACGAGATTGCCAAGCTGGAAGTTGACGTTGTCGCACTGGAGATGATGGTGCTTCGCGTACTGTCGGCCGAGAAGACAGGCAAGAACGCACTGGACATTGCCGGCCTGCTCAAAATTCGGGGCAGCGAGATTCAACAGCGTTACACCGAGTTGATGATGCTCGCTGCCGGCCCCTTCGCCATACCGCTCGTGCGCGAGGCAATGGAAGCCGGCTGGCAAGGTGACCAATTCGCTACAGGCCAGGCGGGCCTGGCCGCGAGCGCAAGCGCGTGTGCGCCGCTGGCAGGCAGCTACTTCAATATGCGCAAAACCACCATTTACGGCGGCAGCAACGAAGTTCAACGCAACATCGTTGCGCAAACCCTGCTGGGTTAATCGCACCACTACAGACCGCCCAACGGAGACCCCCATGGATTTCGACTTTTCTGATGACCAATTGCAGCTGCGCGATGCCATTCGCAAATGGGTGGAGAAAGCCTACACCTTTGATCGCCGCCGCACCGCCAGCCGTGCCGGTGGATTCGATGCCGCCACTTGGACCGAACTGGCCGAACTGGGCCTGACCGGCCTCTTGGTGCCTGAGGCGCATGGCGGGATGGGTATGGGCCCGGTCGAAGCGATGGTGGCCATGGAAGAACTCGGACGCGGTATTGTTCTGGAGCCTCTGGCGCAAGCGCTGATTGCATCCAGCGTTATCAGCGCCTTTGCTGACGAGGCTACCCAGTCCCAATGGCTACCGGGCATTGCCAGTGGCGAGGCCTTGGTAGTGCTGGCGCATCAGGAGCGCGCGGCGCGCTATCAGCTGGATGTATGCCAAGCCAAGGCCGTGCAAGTGCCGGGCGGCTACGTCATCAATGGCAGCAAAAGTGTGGTGCCCGCAGGCGATGCAGCCCATGCCTATTTGGTGAGCGCCAGAGTCAACAGCCAAATGGGACTGTTTTTGGTGGAGCGACTCTCCAGTGGCGTGAGCACGCGTGGCTACGGTACACAGGACGGTGGACGCGCCGCCGAAGTGGCTTTTAAAAATGCGCCCGCAACGCTAGTAAGTAGCAATGGCCTTGCTGCACTGGAATACGCGGTCGATGTGGGCATTGCCTGCAGCTGCGCACTGGCAGTGGGCGTGATGGACAAAACCATGGACATTACCGCGGGCTACCTGGGTACCCGCAAACAGTTCGGCGTAACCATCGGCAGTTTTCAGGCGCTGCGCCACCGGGCCGCTGACATGAAAATGCAGTTGGAGCTTGCCCGCTCCATGAGCTACTACGCGTCACTCAAGCTCCAGACCGAAGCCCCGGAGCGCCGTGCCGCCGTGGCGCGGGCCAAGTACCAACTAGGGGTCAGCATGCGTTTTGTCGGACAGCATGCGGTCCAGTTGCATGGCGGTATCGGCGTCACCGATGATTACATCGTCAGCCACTACTTCAAGGTGCTCACCCAGCTTGAACTCAGCTTCGGTGACACCTTACATCAACTGGGCGAAGTGTCAGCGCGTATGAAAGACACGGCCGGGGTGTTTGCCTAAAACACTTTCTCGACGCGGTAGCCCAACCGTTGCATCTCCGCAGGTAAGCCAATGCTGCCGATCATGTGCAAACTGCCTACAGCGGCAAACACCTGTTTGCCGCTGTGGTGTAACCGGTCCAACCGACTGGCTATGACCGGATTGCGATCGTCCAGCAGACGCTTCAACGCGCGACGTGCCGAGTCTGTGTGAATACAGTCACACCATTGAAGGTAACTGTCTAAGGTCGTGAAGTCACTTTGGGACCATGCGTCGGTGAGCTTCATCAATAACTTCTCGCCGTCATCATTCTCCAGTTCGTCAAGCCCCTGCTCCGTCAATGCCACGCTGTCTTCCATACTTTCGCCCAATAAGGCTTTGAGTTGTTCAGCTACAGTTTCCAGACTTTCAATCGGCATGGCCACCCGGTTTGCACGCGCCAACAGCACCTGTTCAATACCGTAAACTGGCTCAAGTCCCCAGCGCCGCGCCTGTGCCATGCCCAAAGTACTGATTTGAATCTCGAGCCGTTGTGCTTTGAGCGCGTTGGAGTCGATGCACTGCTGCCCGGCTGCGCTAGAGAGGCGACGCTGCAGACCTACGGAAATTTTTTGACCCGGGTCTGCTGCAATCCCGCGCTGCAATTGGTGGATAACCTCGGCATCGAACAAATTAAGTTCGACCGCCAGCACACCGGATGTGCGAAAGGCCTGCAACAGCTGAGGCCCCGGAAAAATCCATTCGAGCTTGGCCAGATGCACCGTTCCGTAAAGGTAAGAGCTGTGACCGTCTTTGGTAAGGCGCCACAAATAACCTCGGTCGACCGCCGACTTTTCTGCGTCCTGCAACTGCCTTGCAGGCGGCGCAGTCAGCGGCGGCGGGCAGGCGTTTTGAGCGTATGCCGGTACGCAGTAAAAAACCGCCGCTAGTGCGCAAGCAAATAAATATCCAAGAAAGTGAATAGGCGTCAATCCAGCAAGCGGGAAGACCTGGGCACATGCGCCATCAGGAACTCCATCTGGTCCGCCAGTATGCGACGGTTACGCAAAATGAAATCCTCCCACAGGCTGGGCACGTAGGGTGTGTAGAGCAAGGGCATATTGGCCTGTTCGGGCGTGCGATGGCTCTTGCGATGGTTGCACGGTTTGCAGGCGGTTACAACATTCATCCAGGTATCGATACCGTTTTGCGCAAACGGAATGATGTGCTCGCGTGTCAGGTCCGACTCATGAAAATGCCCGCCGCAATAGGCGCACACATTGCGGTCCCGAATGAAAAGCTTGCCGTTGGTCAGGCCCGGGCGCAGTTTGAAAGGGTTAATGTTGGGTACACCGCGTGTACCAATGATGCTGTTGACATGAATGATGGACTGCTTGCCGGTGTGCGCGTTGTGCCCCCCATGAAACACAGCAACCTCTCCACCCGACTCCCAGCGCACCTCGCCCGCGGCGTAGTGAATCACCGCTTGCTCCAGCGAAATCCACGATTGGGGCAAGCCCTGGGCCGACAACTTCAAGACTTTCACAAAAGGCCTCCATCAACGGTTAAAAACCACCAACACGGAATGCAAATGTCTGTCTCAGGCAAGCAGCACGTAGGCTGTAGCCCTGCTGCGTCACAATATAACCTGTTTTTATGACAAATCGGCGTCGCGGGCTGTTCCATAGGCCGCAGAGTGCTATCAAAAAGATAACAGAACCATGAAGGTATATCGCGGCTTTCACCACCCCGGCCTGGCACAGGCGTGCGCGGTGACGATTGGCAACTTTGACGGCGTGCATCGCGGCCATCAGGCCATGCTCTCCTTGCTCAAAGGCGAAGCCGCGCAGCGCGGGGTACCCAGCTGTGTGCTGACCTTTGAGCCTCACCCACGGGACTACTTCGCCGCCCTGCACCACAAGCCCGAACTGGCCCCGGCGCGCGTGGGCACGCTGCGCGACAAGTTGCTGGACCTGGCCAAGTGTGGCGTGGACCAGGCCATCGTGCTGCCCTTTGACGCGCGACTGGCGGACCAATCGGCGCAGGAATTCATCACCAGCGTGCTGCAACACGGTTTGGGTGCCCGCTACGTGCTGGTGGGCGACGATTTCCGCTTCGGCAAACAACGCGCTGGCGATTACGCGCTGCTGGATAGCAGCGGCGAAGCCGCCGGCTTCGATGTGGCTCGCATGAACAGCTACGAGGTGCACGGTCTGCGGGTATCCAGCTCCGCAGTGCGCGAGGCCTTGCACCAGGGCCGCATGGCGGACGCGGCACGCCTGCTGGGTCGGCCCTACAGCATTTCGGGCCACGTCGTGCATGGGCGAAAGCTCGGGCGTACCCTGGGCTTTAAGACGCTTAACCTGCGCTTTGCCCACTGGAAACCCGCCGCCAGCGGCATTTTTGTGGTGCTGGTGCATGGCCTGGCACCGCAGCCCCTGCAAGGGGTTGCCAATCTGGGTGTACGCCCTTCGCTGGACCCTGATGATGCGAATGGCGGGCGGGTACTATTAGAGACCCATTGCCTGGACTGGCCGCAGGCACTGGGGCCCGAAGGGGCCTACGGTAAAATTATCCGCGTGGAACTGCTACACAAACTGCACGACGAACTCAAATATCACGGACTGGACGCCTTGACCCAGGGTATCCGCCGCGATTGTGACGATGCGCGCGAATGGTTGCGCAATGCCTCTGGCACACACTCTGCGGGGCCAGCCCCTTCCATAGCCCGAATTTGACAGGGCTGACCCTAAAGCGGTCACCGACGCACCTTGCCCCGCGTCACCGATTCACCGACCCCGAACCCGCCTTAAATGCGATTACTTGCGCCACAGCGCAAACGCACAACTTGAGAAGTCTGTATGTCTGACACCGTTGATTACCGCAGCACCCTGAACTTGCCCGACACCCCCTTTCCCATGCGCGGCGACCTGCCCAAGCGTGAGCCCGCATGGACTAAAGAGTGGAACGAAGAGGGTTTGTACAAAAAATTGCGCGACGCCCGCACGGGTGCGCCACTGTTTGTATTGCACGATGGCCCGCCCTATGCCAACGGCAAGCTTCACATCGGCCACGCACTCAACAAAGTGCTCAAGGACATGATCGTCAAGTCCAAGCAGTTGGGCGGCTTTGATGCGCAATACATCCCCGGCTGGGACTGCCACGGCCTGCCGATTGAAAATGCCATCGAGAAACTGCACGGCCGCAAACTCAGCCGCGACGACATGCAGGCCAAAAGCCGCGCCTTTGCCACCGAGCAAATTGACCAGCAGCGCGAAGACTTCAAACGCCTAGGCGTGCTGGGCGACTGGGAGCGCCCTTACCGTACCATGGACCCGGCTAATGAGGCAGGCCAGATCCGCGCTTTCAAACGCGTGATCGAACGCGGCTTTGTGTACCGCGGCTTGAAACCCGTGTACTGGTGCTTTGACTGCGGCTCGTCGTTGGCCGAGTTTGAAATCGAATACGCCGACAAAAAGAGCGACACGCTGGACGTGGCTTTTGAAACCGATGACGCATCAGCGCTGGCGGCCGCCTTTGGCCTCTCTGCCCTGCCCGCCGGTAAAAAAGCGTTTGCCGTAATCTGGACCACCACCGCGTGGACTATTCCTGCTAATCAAGCGCTCAACGCCAACCCCGAACTGAGCTACGCACTGGTGGACACACCGCAGGGTGTGCTGCTGCTGGCCGAAGAATTGGTGGGTGCATGTCTGGAGCGTTATGCCTTAGAGGGCAGCGTTCTGGCTACCGCCAAAGGTGAGGCCCTCAAAGGTCTGGTGTTCCGCCATCCTTTGTATGACACTGTGTCTGCAGATGGAGGCGGTAAATACAGCTACCACCGAAAGTCGCCGCTGTACCTGGCGGAGTACGTTACCGCCGGTGATGGCACCGGCATCGTGCACTCCTCGCCCGCTTACGGCGTGGACGACTTCAACTCCTGCGTGGCCCACGGCCTGAAGTACGACGACATCCTCAACCCGGTGCAAGGCAATGGCGTGTATGCCAACGAGCTGCCTTTCTTCGGCGGCCAGCACATCTGGAAAGCCTGCGAGAACGTGATCGCCACCCTGCGCGAACACGGCCGCCTGATGGCCACCAAAACCATCACCCACAGTTACCCGCACTGCTGGCGCCACAAGACGCCAGTGATCTACCGCGCGGCTGCCCAGTGGTTTATCCGCATGGACTCAGGCGTGGGTGTATTCACCAAAGATAAAGCGGCCAGGACACTGCGCCAGCTGGCGCTGGACGCGATTGACGAGACAGGCTTCTACCCCGAGAACGGCCGCACCCGATTGCGCGACATGATTGCCAACCGGCCCGACTGGTGCATCAGCCGCCAGCGCAGCTGGGGCGTGCCAGTGCCCTTCTTTTTGCACAAAGACAGTGGCGAGTTGCATCCGCGCACCATGGAAATCCTGGACCAAGCCGCCGACATCGTTGAAAAAGGCGGCATCGAAGCCTGGAGTCGTGTGAGCACCGAAGACATTTTGGGCGCGGCAGATGCAGCCAGCTACACCAAGAGCACTGACATTCTGGAAGTTTGGTTCGACTCCGGTTCTACGTTTCAGCACGTTCTACGCGGCAGCCACAAGGATGCCTATGCCCGCCCGCCATTCCACGCAGAGGGCCCCGAGGCCGACTTGTATCTTGAAGGCCATGACCAGCACCGCGGCTGGTTTCACAGTTCGCTCCTGCTGGGTTGCGCGTTGTATGACCGCGCGCCCTATCGCGGATTGTTGACACACGGTTTTGCCACCGACGGCCAAGGCCGCAAGATGAGCAAGTCGCTGGGCAACACGATTGCGCCGCAGGAAGTGACCGAAAAAATGGGCGCGGAGATCGTGCGCCTGTGGGTCGCCGCGACCGACTATTCGGGCGACTTGAACATCGACGCCAAAATTCTGGCCCGCGTCGTCGACACCTACCGCCGCATTCGCAACACGCTGAAGTTCTTGCTCGCCAACGTGTGCGACTTCAACCCCGCCACTGACAGCGTGCCGGCAGACCAGTTGCTGGAGATTGACCGCTACGCGCTAGCCCGCGCCGCGCAGTTGCAGGCGGACATTCTCAAACACTACGCGGTATTTGAATTCCATCCGGTGGTCTCCAAGCTGCAAGTGTATTGCAGCGAGGACCTAGGCGCCTTCTACCTCGACATTCTGAAGGACCGGCTGTACACGACCGGCGCCAAGTCGCTGGCGCGCCGCTCGGCACAAACTGCGCTGTGGCAGATCACACAAGCCATGCTGCGCTGGATGGCGCCATTCTTAAGCTTTACCGCCGAAGAAGCATGGGCCGTGCTGGGCACCGAAGGCAAAACACCGCAGGCCACCAAGGAATCCATCTTTTTGGATATCTATGTCCATTTCGACAAAGCCGATGAAGCACTGCTGGCCAAATGGGGCCGCATCCGCGAAATCCGCGAAGCGGTCAACAAAGACATCGAAACCTTGCGCGCCGTTGGAAAGGTGGGTGCATCTCTACAGGCCGAAGTGACCCTAACCGTGCCAGCCGTTGACTATGCGCTACTCAACAGTCTGGGTGCCGACTTGAAGTTTGTGTTCATCACCTCCACGCTCACATTGAAGCAAGGTGAGCCGCAAGCTATTGATGCACAACCATCAACAGCCGTGAAATGCGAGCGCTGCTGGCACTACCAGCTCGATGTGGGCAGCGACGGCGCCCACCCGACCCTGTGCGGACGGTGCATAACCAATCTGTACGGCGCCGGTGAAGTCCGGAAATACGCGTGATGCGCAGCCCCCACGTTCATCACTGCGTGTATTCACTTCCTCCCGAGGGGGCGCTAGCCTCCCTTGGGGCTGCCTGGCGGGAGATCTAATGGCACGCGCGTCAAAAGGTGGTTCACGCGGCAGCAGCGGCATGCTGATGTGGCTAGGTCTATCGTTCATCATTTTGATGCTTGATCAGTTCAGCAAAGTTCTAATCGTGGGCTACTTCCGCCTGGGTGACAGCACTTCGGTGACCAGCTTTTTCAACGTGGTGCGGGTGCACAACCACGGTGCTGCATTTTCTTTTCTGGCAGAGGCCGGCGGCTGGCAGCGTTGGTTTTTCACCGTGCTGGGGTTTGTGGCGGCCGGGGTGATTATGTGGATGCTCCGCTCACACGCCGGTCAGCGCCTGTTTTGCTTTGCCATGGCGTGCATATTGGGCGGTGCCGTGGGCAATGTGATCGACCGCCTGCTGTACGGCTACGTGGTGGACTTTCTGGATTTCCACTGGCACGGTATTCATTTCCCGGCATTCAACCTGGCAGACAGCGCCATCACCTTGGGTGCGGGCTGCCTGATCCTGGATGAGTTGCTGCGGGTGCGGCGGGGCAAATAACCCCTCCTGCTGCCCGCTTATTCGGGCAGCACGCCAATCTCTTTAACGATTTCACGCCAGCGTGCGGTCTCGCTTGCCAGAAAGGCCGCAACGGCGGGTACGCTCATAGTGCCGTCCACGACCGGGCCGATCAGACCAATGCGCGCGGCCACATCCTTGTCGTTCAGAGCGAGATTGATGTCACGGTTGATGCGCTCAACGGTTGCAGCGGGCGTGCCCGCCGGCGCGACCACGGCAAACCAACCCACCATGTCAAAGCCCGGCATCTTCTCGGACAGGGACGGCACATTCTCCCAACCGGCCACGCGCTTGGCAGAGGTGGTTGCAATGACGCGCAGCTTTCCTTGCTTGGCCAGATTGGCAGTTGACGCCAAATCGGCAAACATGGCGTCCACGTGCTTGCCCATCAGGTCGGTGGTGCCGGCATTCACATTGGCGTAAGGCACAAGGTTGGCGCCTGCGCCGGTGCGGGCGTTAAACAATCGCGCGATCATTCCGCTGAAGGTCCGTGGCCCTTCGTTACCGATGGTGAATTTGCCGGCATCGGCTTTGGACTGGGCAATCAAATCGTCCAGCGTCTTGATAGTGGACTCTTCATTGACCAGCAGCGCAAAGGGGCTGCGCGCAACAAAGGCAACGGGTGTGAAATCCTTGGCGGGATCGTAGTTCAATTGCTTGAAGAGCAACGGGTTGGTGATCAGGGCTGCCGTGGTTGCAAAGTAGAAGGTGTATCCGTCCGGCGCGGACTTGGCTGCAGACTGAGCACCAATAGCGTTTTGTCCACCAGGCTTGTTCTCGATCACCACCGGCTGCGACCACGCCTTGGCGAGTCGATCTGACAACAGGCGGGCCACGTTGTCAGGTCCCGAACCCGGCGGCTGCGAGAGTACCCATTTTATGGGCCTGTCAGGCCATGTTTGCGCACGCAATGCAGGGCTCGTGGCGGCCGCAATGGCAGCTAGAGTGAGGTTGAAGTGACGTCTGTTGATCATGGTTGTCTTATATGGATGCCTCCCGAGTAGCAAGAAGAATTTGTGTTGTTCTGTGAAGAAGTCGGCTGCGTCCTTATATCCGGCCTTGGTTGTGTAGTTCGCCTGGTTTCCCAGGCTCACCCACTGGCCCCGATGCATATCCGCTGACAAGCTCCTCATCTCCTAGAGCGGACTGTTTATGTCCGGAAAACCATGCAGGTTTAGCTCGCCCCGGTCTGACCTGTTTCACATCACTTCACTCTTTACTGCCTTACTACTCTACAAAGACTGACCATATCCTTTCGGTTGGTTGGTTAGTGAATTTGTGGCTCTCTGCTCGTCACGCCGCAAGTGGCCTGATGCTCTTAAAGCCCCGTTGGTAATCTGTTCCCTTGGCCGTCACCGCCCAGATCGTTCTGGCCATCTTGGCCGCCTGCGCCACGATCACCACATTGGCCGGGCGGCGCTCTTTGAATTGGGCCAGCCAAGGGCCTGGATCCTTGGCGTGGTGCAGAACACTTCTGGCTCCGTGGATGAGCATTGTTCGCAAATAGGTGTCGCCCCGCTTGGAGATGTTGCCCAGTCGTACCCTGCCACCACTGCCCGTCTGTGTGGGCACCAACCCCAGCCAGGCGCAGAACTCTCGCCCCGACTTGAATGCACTGGCCTCTCCCATCGTGGCGATTGCCGCTGTGGCAGTCAGAATGCCCACCCCAGGTATTTGGGCAATGCGCTGCATTTGTGGGTCTACCTTGAGCTGTAAAGCTAGGCGCTTCTCTATGGCCTGCATGTCCTGGCTCAAACCTTTGATACGTTCGACCTGCTCGCGCAGACTGTCTCTGACCATCTGGGGTAGCTTGTCTTGCAGATCATCCAGCGCCTGCTCTACATCTTTGAACAACGCTTTTCGCCCTTTGGCAAAGGTGGCTCCGAACTCGTACAGCAGGCCTCGCAATGCGTTGGTTTGCATGGTGCGCATCTTCGTCAGCAACTCGCGCTGGCGGTGCAGGGTCAGTGTGGCTTGCTGCTCTGCCGTCTTGACCCCCACAAACTTCACTCCCGGTTGCTGCACGGCAAGCCAGATCGCCCGCGCGTCTGTTGCATCGGTCTTGTTTCCCGCCACAAAGGGGCGTACGGCCTTGGCGTGAATCAAGCGCACCGTGTGGCCTAACTTCTTGAGTTCGCGTGCCCAGTGGTGCGCGCCACCGCAGGCCTCAATAGCGATCAGGCAAGACGGTTTGTTGGCAAAATGCTCTGTTACCGCAGCTCGCCTGATTTGCACATTGCTAACCTCACCCGTTGCCATATCCACCGTGTGCAATTGAAACACGTGCTTTGCAATATCCATTCCCACGACTTGCAAGCCATTCATGGTGCCGATGATTTGTCCTGCGTTCATTCCTGTATTACGATTCATGGCGGATCCTCTGTGGTGTTTGTGAAGACCTTGGTCTATCACGCCTTGGGCACTTTGATGCCGTATCCATCAGAGGATCCACCTCGATTACTCAAGGCTTCCCTTCCTGATAGACGGCTGTTCATGCCCTTGGCGTTCAGCGGTCTCATTTCCTTGCCCGTAGGCAGGGAGGCATCCATAGCATCTCCTGTGTGTATAGGTCGCATTAAACCAAAACCCAGCCCACACTTGGCTGACAGCTCAGTGCTTGTGGTCGCCGTGGTTGTGCTCCATCTGTTTTTGATGCTGCATCATGGGCGCTTGCATGCCCACTTG
>CANBYM010000064.1 GCA_947373605.1 Comamonadaceae bacterium | reverse complement strand
TTGCCCTGGGTTTGCGGGTCGTCATTCCGCTCCAGCGCGTCCAGCTTGTTGACCGCAAAAACGATGCTGGGTACCCGCAGCAAATTCACGAGGAGCGAATGGCGGCGTGTTTGGGGCAGCAGTTCCAGCGGGCCGGCTTCCTGCCATTTGAGCTTGGTGGCATCCACCAGCACGACAGCCGCATGCGCGCTGCTGGCGGCAGTCACCATATTGCGGGTGTATTGCTCGTGGCCGGGCGCATCACCGATGATGAATTTGCGTGCCGGTGTGGCGAAGTAGCGGTAAGCGACGTCGATGGTGATGCCTTGCTCGCGCTCGGCAGACAGACCATCGGTGAACATGGCCAGATCAGCCTCACCGCCTTTGGATACATTGGCCAACTGGTCTTGCATGACCGAGCGGCTGTCCACCAACAGGCGACCGATTAAAGTGCTTTTGCCATCGTCAACCGAGCCACAGGTGATAAATCGCAGCGCGGAGTGCACGTCTTGCCCGGCGTCATTCAAGTCATGGTCGGCAGCGGATGTCGAAGTAGTGGCAGTCATCAGAAATATCCGTCTTTCTTGCGCTTCTCCATGGAAGCCTCTGAGGTTTTGTCGTCCATGCGGGTAGCGCCGCGCTCGCTCACGTCGGCAGACAAGGTTTCAATAACGATGTCTGCTGCGGTGGCTGCAAAGCTTTCCACCGGGCAGGTGCAGGTAATGTCGCCCACCGTACGAAAGCGAACATCCCGCGATTCAACGGTTTCGCCGTCTTTGGCAGGGGTGAGGTCGGTCACCGGCACCAACAGGCCTTTGCGTTCCACCACGTCACGCTTGTGGGTGTAATAGAGCGACGGCAGCGCAATGTTTTCACGATCAATGTACTGCCACACATCCAGCTCGGTCCAGTTGGAAATCGGGAATACACGGAAGTGTTCACCCTGCTGTAAACGGGTGTTGAATAGTGTCCACAACTCCGGACGTTGCGCCTTGGGTTGCCACTGGCCGAAGCCGTCGCGGTGGCTGAAGATACGTTCTTTGGCTCGTGCTTTTTCTTCGTCGCGGCGGGCACCACCGATGAGTGCGTCAAAGCGGAATTCTTCAATGGCCTCCAGCAGTGTGACGGACTGGTGCACATTGCGGCTCTCGCCGGGATGTGCCAGCCGCACCGTGCCACGTTTCATGGAGTCTTCCACGCTGCGAACAACGAGTTCAGCGCCAAGCTCTTTGGCGCGCAGGTCGCGAAAATCGGTCACCTCAAGGAAGTTGTGACCGGTATCAATCATCAGCAATGGATAGGGAATTCGGCCCGCGCCAAACGCTTTTTCAGCGCACTTGAGCATGACCAGCGAATCCTTGCCGCCGGAAAACAGCAAAGTGGGGCGATCAAAAGCCGCCGCCACTTCGCGCAGGATAAATACCGTTTCTTCTTCCAGTGCATCCAGGTGCTGGTTGGACAGCCGGTTCAAATGGGATATATCAGTCATTGCGTTCATGCCGTAGCTCGCGGGTTCAAAAGGGACAATGTTGCTGCGGGAATTGCGGACGATTCAGCGTCTTTGACGTGCAGGCCGCATTCCTTGGCGGCTTCGTCTTCCCACCACCAACGCCCGGAGCGGAAGTCTTCACCCATACTGATCGCGCGGGTGCACGGTTCGCAGCCGATGCTCGGGTAAAACGCGTCATGCAGCGGGTTGTAGTCCACCTTGTTTTCACGGATGTAGTGCCACACATCGCCCCAGGTCCAGTTGGCCAGCGGGTTGATTTTGGTGCGCATCTCGGATGAATCCACCAACGGAACTTCGGCGCGTGCGCCTGACTGTTCGCGGCGCAGTCCGGTAATCCATGCATCTTTACCCTTGAGCGCGCGCTCCAAAGGCTCCATTTTGCGAACGCCGCAGCATGCTTTGCGCAGGTCGATGCTTTTGTACATGGCGTCTTTGCCTTCACGCGCAACGAACTGCACCACGGCCTCATTGACTGGCTGGTATAGCGTCACGGGTGCACGTGATGCGGCCTTGAAAGTTTCCAACAGAGCCAGCGTCTCCTTGTGGAGGGCTCCGGTTTCCAGCACAAAAATGCCGATGTCCAGCTTCAGACTGTTGATCATGTGGCTGATCACTACATCTTCAGCGCCTAGGCTGGAGGCCTGTGTTACCTTGGCACCCGCTCCGGGCTCGGCAGCAGCGTACTGGGCGGCTGCTTGCGCCAATACGGCTTTGGCTTCCGCCAGTTTGATGACATATTCACTGGACGCGCGTGCGTTTAGTTCTATGGCCTTGCCGGTGGTGCTCATGCGTTCACCCCGCGTGCAAAGGCGGGTTTCACCGTCACCGCGTCGCCTTGGTAGAAACCTTTGAACCGATCGAATTGCGCTTTTGCAAATGCAAGGTTCTGGTCTTCACGCAGCACGGCCACGTCAAACCCGGAACGCTCCATTTGTACCAGCTGGTCGATCAATACGTCCCCCGTGGCACGTATTTCACCCTTGAACCCCAGGCGGCGGCGTAGCAAAAACGCCTGGCTGTAAGCGCGTCCGTCGGTGAACTTGGGGAAATGCAGGTTAATTTGCGTGACGCCATCGAGTTTTGCGGTACGCGGGTCTTCGGTGTTGCCCAAGTCCAATGCAGCGCCGGTGGCATTCTGGCTGGCGTGGTCATTTGCAGTAATAAGTTTCATGGTGCGTTCAGGCTTCTTGTGCGTCTTTGGCAAAGCCACTGGCTTTGGGCAAGGTGTGCAGGTCTTCGTGTTTGTCGCTCAGCCGTGCAGAGTTGGCCGCCGTTTTAAAAACGTCAAAACCAACCCGCTTTACGGTGTCAATGAATGTCTCGGGGCCATTGCGGTGCTGGCGGAAAGTGTCGAGCAGTGCTTCGATCACGCCGGGCACTTCGCCTGCGCCAAAAGATGGGCCGACTACTTTGCCCGGCACTGCGTCGCCGCTGAGTACCGAGCCGTCAGAGCCACCGACGGAGACCTGGTACCACTCTTTGCCGTCTTTATCGACCCCCAGAATGCCGATGTGTCCGGTGTGGTGGTGACCACAGGAATTGATGCAGCCGCTGATGTGCAGGTCGATCTCTCCGAGGTCATGTAACTCGTCCATGTCCTGGTAGCGCTCCGTGATGGCCGCGGCCACCGGAATTGAGCGTGCATTGGCCAGTGCGCAGAAGTCGCCTCCGGGGCAGGCGATCATGTCGGTCAGCAGGCGCACGTTGGAGCGCGCCAATCCGGCATGGCTTGCCGCCACCCACAATGCGGGCAAGTCCTCGGCGCGCACCCAAGGCAGCACCAGGTTCTGATCGTGCGTCACACGGACCTCACCGGCACTAAAGCTGTCGGCCAAGTCTGCGGCGGTATCCAACTGATCGGCATCAGCGTCGCCCGGCGCCTGACCCAGACGCTTGAAGGAAAGTGTCACAGCCCGCAGTGCAGGGTTCTTGTGGGAAGCAACGTTTTGCTGGAGCCAGCGCACGTAATCGCCTTGGCGTTCAGCAGGAACCGTCACTGGCTTGCCGCTCTGCGCTTGCGACAATGCGGGGGGAACGAAAGAGGCTGTCACGCGGTCCAGCTCGGATTGCGACACGGTGTGCGGCGCGCCATCGACCGTCAGAATTTGCTGGAACTCGGCCTCGACTTCGTCGATGTAGCGCTGGCCCTCGGCCTTGACCAGAATCTTGATGCGGGCCTTGTAAATGTTGTCGCGGCGGCCCCAACGGTTATAGACCCGCACGACGGCCTCGAGGTAGTTCATGATCTGGTTCCACGGCAGGAACTCGCGAATCACGCTACCGATGACCGGTGTACGGCCCATGCCGCCGCCTACCAGTACCTTGAAGCCCAATTCACCCGCACTGTTTTTGATCAGGTGCAATCCCACGTCATGCCAGTAAGTGGCCGCGCGGTCAGCCGTGGCTCCGGTGATCGCGATCTTGAATTTGCGCGGCAAAAAGGCGAACTCGGGATGCAGTGTGCTCCACTGGCGCAGTATTTCCGCGAAGGGACGCGGGTCTGTAATTTCGTCCGGCGCCACACCGGCTAGTTCGTCGCTGGTGATGTTGCGGATGCAGTTGCCACTGGTTTGAATGCCGTGCATGTCCACGGTTGCCAGTAAGTCCATGACGTCCGCGCTTTTGGTCAGTGGAATCCAGTTGAATTGCACGTTCTGGCGGGTAGTGAAGTGGCCGTAACCCACGGGCAGATGGGTGGTTCCCCAGGTGGCCTGTGTGCCAATCGCTTTGTCGAACACTTCTTTGCTGGGATGGTCGTATTCACGGGCAATGCGGGCCAGCACGCGCAACTGAGCTGCCGACAATTCGCCATACGGCACCGCCACGCGCAACATCGGTGCGTAGCGCTGCACATACCAGCCGTTTTGCAGGCGCAAGGGACGGAATTCGTCATCGCTTAACTTGCCCGCAAGATTGCGCTCCAACTGGTCACGGTGCTGCGCTGCGCGGGCACGAATAAATTGGCGATCGAATTCGGTGTACTGGTACATATCAGATTGCTATCAATTTGAGGCCGGCATACGCCAGCAATAAAGACAAAAGGCCGCGAATTGCTCGCTCGGGCGTGCGGGAAATAAGGTGTGAACCTATCCAGATTCCGGGCAATGAACCTGCCAGCAGACTAGCAAGCAAATGCCAATCGACAGAACCCAGTGACGCATGCCCTAAACCGGCCACGAGTGTAAGCGGTACGGCATAGGCAATATCGGCTGCAACTATGCGGCGTAAGGGCAGCATGGGATACAAGATCATCAACACTGTTACGCCGATGGCACCAGCACCTACTGAAGTCAAAGTTACCAAGGTTCCAATCACGGCTCCGAATAAGGGCGGCAGGCTCCAATGCAATGGTTTGGTGGCCTGGACTTGCGTCGCGGCAGCAATGTGGGACGGGCCGGCCCTGCCGCGAACGGCCTTGTAAAGCGTGGCGGCAGCGGTCAGCAACAGAGCAAAACCCAATGTTGTGGTCATCACTGCCTGTACTGCCGGGTTTGCTGTACCCAATGTGTTCAATACATACAGTGTGGCAAGTGACGCTGGCACGCTACCGGCGCAAAGGCTGAATACCACTGGCCAGTCCACTTGACCTGAGCGTGAAGCTTTAATGGTCCCCCCGGCTTTGGTAACCGCAGCAAATAGCAAATCGGTGCCAACCGCCATATAAGGCTTGATGCCGAAGAAGAAAATCAAAATGGGCGTCATTAATGAGCCGCCGCCCACGCCGGTCAAACCCACAATCAAACCGACAAAGAAGCCCGCAAAGACAAACACTATTTCATGCATCGCAGCAAATGTAGATGCTTTGACTTATATCGAGAACTATTTTTTGGCTATTTTCATATGCTCCAGCGGCATATGAAAGGCGGCGCGGAACGAGGCGGCAGGACTCACATTCCCCGGAGTTCACGCATACGCTCGTCAAAGTAACTGCCTACGGTATGCCGGTCGGACAGGACCACCTCGCGCCGTGGATGCAAAAACAGGGGTAGAGACACGCGCGATTTGCGAGCAGCAACACCTACCGGATTCAATACCCGGTGCACCGTAGAAGGGTAGTAGCCACCCGATGCTTCTCCCAGCATGTCGCCGATATTGACAATCAGCAACCCGAAATCGCAGGGCACGTCATGCCATCCGCCATCCTTGCCCAGCACTTGCAGACCAGGTTCGGACGCTGCGGGGAGCAAGGTCAGCAAATTGATATCGCCATGGGCAGCGGCACGCATTGCGCCCGGCGGTTCGCGGCCCGACAGGGGAGGGTAGTGCAATACGCGCAGCAAAGTGTGGTCGCTGCCGACCAACATATCGGGCAGGGGCATGGAGTACCCGGCGCGCACCTGCGCAGGTGAGTTCTCTTCGACCCAGCCCAACAGCGTTGCAGCTAGCGCGCTGCCTTCCTGGTAATAGCGTCGCGCAGCATCGCTGACTTCTGTGGGATAAAGGCCCCAGGGATAGATGTGAAAGAATTCTTTGACATCCTTGTATTGGTGGTTCTTGGCGGTCTCGGAAACCGCAGCGGAAAAGTAACCGTCGAATTTGGCGGTGTCCTGAGCGTAACTATCCTTGGCACTGGATTGGAAAAACGCGAGCCATTCCGCGTAAATGCCTTCCACCTGTTCTTGATCCAAGGGATGGTTTTTGAGTACGCCGAAGCCTGTCTCGTGCAGGCTGCGACAAAAATCAGCAGGGGCGCTGGAGCTCTGAAAATCAACAATCGGCAAATGGATCATCGTAGTGGCAGCCTTCAGGGTACGAGCCAATTGCCCATCAATGTCTGTTCCAGCACAGTGGTGCTGGCAGCAGCGTCTACTTGCAAGCAAACGCGGGTGAGCGGCACGTGTCCCTCCCAGCCGCTCTGGGCGTATTCAAATGCCTTACGGTGCATCATGGTTTGCCCCTGTGCCAGTCCATCAATAGCAACGCGCACCCGCCCTTGCTCTGTAGTGAAAAGCTCCGGATTGGTCAGGTAGATAAAGGCCAACACGTCATGACCGAAGCAGCCATGAATTTTTGCGACATGGGGATACAGGCCGCTGTAAAAACCGGCATAAAAATTCACAGCATGCAACAACGTGTCGGTGGCCGGGTGTTGGTGATGCGTGGCAATTTTTTTGAACAATGCCACTGGCAGGATTACTTGGTGGGTGACGTCCAGCCCGACCATCGTGAGTTTCCATCCGGCGGTAAATACCTGGTCCGCCGCGTGCGGGTCGTTCCAGATATTGGCCTCGGCAACGGGAGAAACATTGCCGGGTTCAATGACCGTGCCACCCATCAAAATCACTTCACGCAGGAGTCTGGGGAGTTCCGGTTCGAGCTTGAGCGCAGCCGCCAGATTCCCCAGGGGCCCCACCGCCACCAGCGTTATTTCGCCGGGATTGGCTCGCGCCATGTCGACGATGAACTGGGCCGACGCGCGCGGATCCAGTTGATTGGTTGTGGCAAGCCGCGTCGGCAAATTGCCCATCCCATCGGCACCATGGATGGTGTGGGGCGGTGCTTCGCCCGCTTTCACCCAGGGCTTTTTGACGCCCTTGGTAACGGGAACTTGTCGATTGGCAATGGCTGTGAGGTACAGCGCATTGGTGGCGGCCTGGTCCACCGTGACGTTGCCAAACGTGGTTGTAATCCCTACCACTTTGATCGCAGGGTGGGCCAGCGCGTAGTACAGGGCCATGGCGTCATCCACGCCGGGGTCGGTGTCGTAGATGACCTTGAATTTTTGGGTGTTACTCATAATTTGGGTGTCCAGGATGGAGGCCACAGAACGCCTGCAATTCGGTGGTGTCCTGGTTGTGCTGCGTTTGAATATGCGTGAGCCACGCTTGAACGTCTGCCTGTGTTGGAATGCTGCTTTGCGCGCCGAGTGTGAGGCAGGCAAGAGCCGACGCCGCGCTGGATGCGTGCAATGCTTCGCCCAGACTCTTTCCCCGACACAGTGCGGCGGTCATGGCTCCGCAGAAGGTATCACCGGCTGCGGTGGTATCTACTGCTTCAATAGAAAACGCATTCTGGAAATGGAACTGTCCATACTGACGTGCGCAGCAACCCCGGTGTCCCAGCGTTACTACCACCGTAGGCACATCGATGCGCGCCAGACATTCTGCAATGCTGCCGTCGTGCGCGGCAATACTTGCCAGCTCGCCTTCATTCACGACCAGAATATCAATGTGCGCCAGCAAATTTGCAGCAAGGCTTCGCGCAGGCGCAGCATTGAGCACCACTTTCAGTCCGGCTGAGCGGGCCGCCGTTGCAAAGGCCAGCACCGTTTCCACCGGTGTTTCCAGTTGCATCAACAAATGCGTAAACCCTCTAAGCTCCACCAAATGTTCGGGCATCAAATATGCGTTGGCGCCAGGTGCCACCGTGATCGCATTTTCGGCATCATCAGACACGCAAATAAACGCGGTCCCTGTAGGATGCTCTTCAATCCGGACATCCCGCAAAATGACCTTCGCATCGCCCAGAGATGCTTCGATCGGTTGGGCAAACGCATCATTGCCCAATGCCGCCAGCAAATGGGTAGTCACGCCGCCACTGCGGGCGCAGGCAACGGCCTGATTGGCACCCTTGCCACCGGGAAAAGTTTGGAAGTCGCGCCCGAGCACCGTCTCCCCGGGTCCGGGGATATGCCCGGCGCGAACCACAAAGTCCAGATTGGCTGAGCCTGCTACCAAAATCATCGCCACTATCTCCCGCAAATGAAAGCATTGTGCACAAACCCCGTGCTTGACCAAATATTCGGTAACATCAATTTTTGCGACTTAAATATCGGAGATACACCATGCAAATCCATTCAGATGTTGGTAACGGACTCATTGCAATGGCCCTCATCGCAAGTCTTTCCGCATTTGCAGAGCCTGCCATTGTGTTTGACATGGGGGGCAAGTTTGACAAGTCATTTAACGAAGCCGCCTACAGCGGTATGGAGAAGTGGAAAAAAGATACCGGCAAGAAGTACCTGGAGTTTGAAGTCTCCAGCGAGTCGCAGCGCGAGCAGGCAATCCGTCGCATGGCGGAGAAAGGCGCAAGCCCGATTATTGCCATGAGCTTTAGCCAGGCATCAGCGATTGAAAAAGTTGCCAAAGAATTCCCTAAGCTTCAATTCGCCATCATTGATGACGAAGTGAAGTTGCCCAATGTGCAGTCGGTTATTTTCAAAGAGCAGGAAGGTAGCTTTCTGGTGGGCGTCATGGCCGCCGGCGCCAGCAAGTCCGGCAAAGTCGGTTTTATCGGGGGCATGGACATTCCGTTGATCCGCAAATTTCAGTGCGGCTACGAGCAGGGCGTGAAATATGGCAACCCGAAAGCCGAGGTGTTTGCCAATATGACGGGCAACACCGGGGCCGCGTGGAATGATCCGGCCCGGGGTGGCGAGTTGGCCAAGGCGCAGTTTGCCAAAGGCGCCGACGTCGTGTTTGCGGCAGCGGGTGGGACCGGTGCCGGTGTGTACCAAGCGGCCAAGGACAGCGGCAAACTTGCCATTGGTGTAGACAGCAACCAGAACTACATGCAACCCGGCACCATGCTCACCTCCATGCTCAAGCAAGTGAATGTGGCGGTCTACAACATTTCCAATAATTTCAAACCGGGGTTGACCGTATTGGGCCTCAAGGAAAATGGCGTAGGTTATGCCATGGATGAATACAACGCCAAGCTGGTCACGCCGGAGATGAAGAAGAAAGTAGAAGCCGCCAAAGCCGAAATCATCAGCGGCAAGATCAAAGTGGCTGACTACATGGCTGATAACGCCTGTAAGTACTAAGCTTGACTGCACTAGCGGTACACCTGAGCGGCATCAGCAAGCGCTTTGGTGCTGTCGCTGCAAATAGTGATGTAGAACTGCGTGTGGCTGCGGGAACCGTGCACGCTTTGGTGGGCGAAAACGGTGCCGGAAAAAGCACCTTGATGTCGGTGTTGTATGGCTTGTACCGTGCTGACGCCGGCACCATTTCGATAGCAGGTGAGGTCGTCGATATTCGCAATGCGGACGACGCGATTGCGGTGGGCATCGGTATGGTGCACCAGCACTTTATGCTGGTTGATACCCTGACGGCGCTGGACAACGTCATGCTGGGCGCCGAGCCCCACTGGTCACTCGGGCGCGCGCAGTCGATAGTGCGCAAAGAATTGATCGCACTCATGGAAGCCACTGGATTGCAGGTTCCGCTTGACGCGCAGGTCTTGAGCGTATCGATGGGGGAACGCCAACGTCTGGAAATTCTCAAGGCGCTTTACCGGGGGGCCAAGATTTTGATTCTGGATGAGCCCACCGCCGTGTTGACGCCGCAGGAAACCCAAACCTTGTTTGAGGTACTGCGTAAGCTCAAAAGCCGGGGCACGACCATTCTTTTAATTACCCATAAGCTCCATGAAGTCATGGCTTTGTGTGATGCGGTTACGGTTATGCGCGGCGGATGTGTGGTTGCCGATTTGCCGGTGGCGCAAGCCAGCGTGGAAGGGCTGGCCCTGGCCATGGTGGGGCGCAAGGTGAACATGGGACCTGTTACCCATACGCAAACGGGAGCAAGTGACAAAACTTTGCTGTTGCAAACCAGCGATCTGAATTTGCGCGATTCCATGAATGTGTCACGCCTTGTAAGCATCAACCTTGATTTGTATGCAGGGGAAATTGTGGGTGTGGCCGGTGTATCGGGCAACGGTCAGAGTGAATTGTTGGAAGTACTGTCCGGCATGCAAAAGCCGCAAAAAGGCCGCCTGACCCTGTCGCGGCAACTATTTGATTCCGCCCAATGGCTGGACCCCGTAAAAGCCCGCGCCCTTGGCCTGGCACATGTGCCGGAAGACCGGCATGGGCGCGGATTGGTCATGGATTTTGTGGCATGGGAATCTGCAGTGCTGGGCTATGAGGCCTTGCCGCACTATCGCAGCGGCGTCTGGATGAATCACGCCGCCATGCGAAAGGCCACCGCTGATTTTCTGGATCGCTTTGACGTGCGCCCGCGAGACCCTGAACTCAAGAGCCACAAGTTCTCAGGTGGGAATCAGCAAAAACTGGTGCTGGCGCGCGAGTTGGGACAAAGCCCCAAGGTTCTGTTGGTAGGGCAGCCGACGCGTGGCGTGGACATTGGCGCTATTGAATTCATTTACGGGCAACTGCGCGCCATGCGGGATGCAGGTTGCGCTGTCTTGCTCGTTTCCAGCGAGCTCGATGAAATATTGGCTTTAGCCGATCGCGTTGTGGTCATGAACCTGGGGCGCATCACCGGCACCTTGGACATTGCGCAATGCACACAAGAGAAGCTGGGGCTGATGATGGCGGGAGGAACGCCTTGATACGCGGTGCTAGCTTGCCACGCTGGGCAGATTTATTTCTGCTGCCGATGGTGTGCCTGTTGGTCGCTCTGGCGGCGACGGCGCTGGTGGTCGCCATGGTCGGCCAGAATCCGGCGGAAGTCTTGCTGGCGCTGATCAGCGGCGCGTTCGGCAACCCGCGCAACATCAGCTACACGCTGTATTACGCCACCACGTTCATATTCACCGGGCTGGCCGTTGCGGTGGCACACCATGCAGGGCTGTTCAACATCGGCGGTGAAGGGCAGGCCGTGCTGGGCGGTCTGGGCGCGGGCTTGGCGGCCTTGTGGTGGTCGGCCAGTCTTCCGGGTTGGCTGATGCTGCCCCTCATGCTGATATTTAGTGCCCTGTTTGGCATGTTGTGGGCGGCAGTGCCGGCCTATCTGCAAGCCTATCGGGGCAGCCACATTGTGATTACCACCATCATGTTCAATTTCATCGCCAGCTCGCTGTTGGTCTATGTGCTGGTGAATTTTTTGCGCACCGGCGGCAGCATGGCCACTGAGAGCGCGCCGTTCGCCGCCTCTGCGCACCTGCCCGGCGTACAGGAGGTCTTTGCTTGGATGGGCTTGCCCTGGCCGCAAAGTCCACTCAACCTCAGTTTTTTTCTTGCCTTGCTGGCCTGTGTGGGTGTGTATCTTTTCGTCTGGCGCACCCGCGGCGGATACCGTTTGCGCGCAGTGGGTTCTAGTCCGGGTGCCGCACGGTACGCGGGTATCAATGACCGCCTTCAGACGCTCGTTGCGATGGGGCTTTCCGGTGCGCTGGCCGGCATGGTGGGCATGAATGAAATCGCCGGTGTAAGCGGAAAGTTGTTGCTGGACTACGTAAGCGGTGCGGGCTTTACCGGTATTGCGGTGGCGCTCATGGGGCGCAACCACCCGGCAGGCATTGTTTTTTCCAGCATTCTGTTCGGCGCTTTGTTCCAGGGCGGTGCTGAAGTCTCTTTTGACGTGCCGGGTTTCAGCCGCGATATGGTGGTCATGCTGCAGGGCTTTATCGTTCTATTTGCTGGGGCGATGAACTACGTCATTGCGCCGGTGTTGACCTCAGTTTTCGGTTTGTTCATGAAGGCGCAGCATGAATGAAGCGCTGATCGGCTCGATGTTGGCGTCGACCTTTCGGGTTTCCACGCCCCTGATTTTGTGCGCGCTGGCGGGCTTGTTTTCCGAGCGCTCGGGGGTGGTGGATATCGGCCTTGAAGGCAAGATGCTTTTCAGTGCTTTTGCAGCCGGTGCCGCCGGTGCGGTGTATGGCTCCCTGCCCGTTGCGCTGTTGGCGGCCATGGCCGTGGCCATTGTGTTGTCGTGGCTGCATGGCCTGGCGTGTGTGAGCTACCGGGGTGATCAGGTGGTGTCCGGGGTGGCGGTCAACATACTGGCATCCGGCATGACAGTGGTGCTCAGCATCGCGTGGTTTGCCCGGGGTGGGCAGACTCCGGCGGTGGCAGAGCATGTCAGGCTTGCGTCCTTGTGGCCTGGCGTGATGGACGCGTTCAGCACTGCGCCCGCCATCGCGCGCGTTATGGCAGAAGCATTGCTCACCCACAACGCGCTGACCTATTTCAGCATTGCATTGGTGCCGGCGTCGTGGTGGCTTTTGATGCGCACCCGGTTCGGCTTGCGCCTGCGCGCGGTGGGTGAGAACCCGCAAATGGTGGATGCTGCCGGAGTTTCCGTGCAGCGGTTGCGGTACGCGGCGCTGACGATGAACGGCGGCTTGTGTGGACTGGCGGGTAGCTATCTGGTCCTGGCGCAGAGCGCCAATTTCTCGCACGATATGACTGCCGGGCGCGGTTACATGGCACTGGCTGCGCTGATATTCGGGCGCTGGCGGTCTTTCAGTGCATTTTTTGCCTGCTTGCTTTTCGGATTTCTGGATGCTGCGGCCATTCGCTTGCAAGGTATTACCATTTCCGGCTTTGGTGAGGTGCCGGTGCAATGGATTCAAGCGCTGCCGTATGTGATGACCGTGGTGCTATTGGCGGGATTTGTGGGCAGGGCGGTTGCCCCGTCAGCCCTGGGGAAACCCTATTTAAAGGAAAGGTAAGCCAGCGTTTGGCGCTCAGGACGCGAAAACAGCCAAAAAGCTGATAGCGTCACGGGCTTGGAGAATTTATGAAAAAAATGCACGCGTTATTCGTTTCGTTGGTCCTTGCCGCATCCACTGCCGGTGCGGCCGAACCTGCGCCGATCAAAATTGGCGAAATAAACAGCTATTCTAGTATTCCCCAGTTCACCACGCCTTACCGCCAGGGCTGGCAACTGGCGGTGGATGAGATCAATGCCAAGGGCGGCCTGCTCGCGCGCAAGGTGGAAGTCATTTCCCGGGACGATGCCGGTAAACCCGAAGAAGCGCTGCGCCACGCGGTCGAACTTACCTCCAATGAAAAGGTCGATGTGCTGGCCGGAGGGTTCTTGTCCAACGTCGGACTGGCACTAGCAGACCATGCGCTGAAAAACAAGCGCCTTTTTATTGCCAGTGAGCCGCTGACGGACGCCCTCGTCTGGGATAAGGGCAACCGCTACACCTTCCGCCTGCGCCCAAGCACCTACATGCAAGCGGCCATGTTGGTGGAAGAGGCTGCCAAATTGCCCGCCAAGCGCTGGGCCACGATTGCGCCGAACTATGAGTACGGCCAAAGTGCGGTTGCCACGTTCAAAGAGCAGCTCAAGGCCAAGCGCCCTGACGTGGAGTTTGTCGCCGAGCAATGGCCCGTTTTGGGCAAGCTTGATGCGGGAACCACGTTGCAGGCGATTACGCAGGCCAAGCCCGACGCTATTTTCAATGTGACCTTCGGCGCCGACCTTGCGAAGCTGGTGCGCGAAGGTAATCAGCGCAACGTATTCCCCAAGATTCCGGTAGTATCTCTCCTGTCCGGCGAGCCGGAGTATCTGGACGTGCTGAAGGACGAAACGCCACCAGGCTGGATTGTCACCGGCTACCCCTGGGACCAGATTGATTCCAAAGAGCATGCTGCGTTTGCGCTGAACTACTACAAGCGCTATAACGAGAACCCGAAGGTCGGCTCGGTGGTCGGATATGCCACGATGCAGGCCATTTTTGCGGCCATTAGCAAAGCCAAAAGTGTGGACAACGAAAAACTGGTTAAAGCCATGCGCGGGTTGAAATTCCAGACGCCGTTCGGCCCCGCCGAATTCCGTGCCCTGGACCAACAATCCACCATGGGGGCTTTTGTGGGCAAGCTCGATGTACGCGGCGGTAAAGGCACCATGGTGCAGTGGCACTATGCGGACGGACGCGATTACCAGCCCAGCGATGTGTATGTGCGTGCGCACCGCAGTGCAGCTGCCATGCAGTAACGCCGATGCCAGCCAATACCTGGGTCAAAGTGGTGGGGTTTTCGGATGTGGAGCGGCATTCGCTCAACACCTTGTTTCGCCTGTCGGACCGGTTTGTGCCGACCTACGCATTGTGGAGCCGCGAGCAACCCGCGCAACCCAACGTGATACTGGTTGATGTGGACAGTTACGAAGGCACCATGGAGTTGGAGTCGCCTTTATTTAACCCCCATGTCAAGCTCATATGCGTAGGAAAAACGCCCCACGAAAAGGCCTGGCGCAACTGCCCGCGGCCGGTGGATTGGCATGCCTTGGTGAATTCTCTGGACGAACTGTTTTTGCCGCCCGCGGCCCTAGATTTTGACCTGGACTTTGACGCAGATACTGTGCCGGCCGAGCTCACGCCCATAGGGCGCAAGTTAGTGTTGCTGGTGGGTTTGAATCGCGATGACGCACTGTACATGCGCGCGCGCTTGTCGCTGGCAGGAATTACCGATGTTGAAGACGTAGATACGGCGGCCATTGCGAGCGAGCGTCTGGCACAACGGCTCTACAAGCTGATCGTGGTCAGTCTTGAATTGACGGATGCAGATCCCTGGGCATTGGTGGAAGCGCTGATGAACGATGATGCGCATACCCGCTCGGTCATCGTGGCGACCAAGGCGCCAACATGGCCGGCCATGGAGCATGCGGAGCGCTTGGGTTGTGCCGGACTTCTGGAAATTCCTTTTACGCCACAGCAGGTTGTCGACTTAATCCGCAGAATCTGAGCGATGTTGCAGGCTGCGACCTTTTGCCGGCCGGTTGACTAAAAGACTCTTTGACAGGCTGTGCTCCAAAGGCAGCGGCTCGCTGTGCATGTAGGCAACTAACAGCTCGGCGCACAACGCTGCAAGACTTAGTCCGCGCGATCCCATTCCGGCGCATATCCAAAGGCTCGGGCTTGGCGACACGTCCAGCGGGCCTACCAAAGGCAGACGGTCGTGCGTCACGCAACGGGTGCCGCTCCAGATGCGAATCGTGTTTGCGGCAATTGCGGCTGCCATCGCCTTCGCCGATCGGGCACACAGCGCACGCAGACGCTGCAGGTTTCCGGCATGTTGCACCGCATGGTCATGCAGTCGTTCCGGCACAGTTTCGTAGCTTGCACCTGCATACCAATGCGCGCCCAGAGGCGTTGGCACATTGGCGATCCAGCTGCCGCTTCCGTTCATCGGCCTGTCCTGCGTCTGCTCCAGGTCAGGCCCAAAGCTGACGCTGCCGTGCACCCCCTGTAGTGCGCCGATTTTGCGCAGCACGTCGTCGGCCAGCGTTACCTGAGGTGCTAATGATTCAATCAATGGCTTGCACCCCAAGGCATTGGCAAAAACCACTACCTCTGCCTGCCCCAGTTCCTGTGCATTGCCACCCTTCAAGACCCAATGTGCGTTGCTGCGCTCAAGGCTTTGAACGGCGTTTCCACCTGCCCATTGCACACCCGGATGGCGCAGCCAGGCTTTGACCAAGGATTCAGGTTTCAGCCATGCCGCATGCGCATGCAACACATCGTGCTGCGGGTTACGCGGGTCCACTTTCTCCCGAACGCCGGAGTCACTCCAATCTCTGCCTAAGTCCAACAGGCGGCGCGCATGCGACAGGCAAATGCGTACCCCTTGTTGTGAGAGGCGGGTTTGCGGGTTGTTATCTACGGAGATTTTTGAAACACACAAGCCCGCGGGCAGTCCCGATGCGCCACCGGCAGGTTCCGTAAAGGTGTCGTATACCGTCACCTGCCAACCGCGCAGTGCCAAAGCGTGTGCAGCAGCAGCGCCGCTCAAGCCCGCGCCAATGACCGCACAGCGCCTTGCATTGATGTGTGTGTTGACGGTGCGGCGGCTTCGTTTGATATTCCAGTTTGGCGCATAGGTGGCCACTGCCATCGCCGAGGCTGTAGGCTGCACTTGTGTGCGAAGTGCAAAACCATGGCGCACCAGCATTGCGGCAAACGTGTCATTCGCAGCGGCAAAATGTACTTGCGTACCAAGGCGGCAATTGAGCGAAGCTTGTTTGAAATCGGCTTCCGTCCAAGCGGGATTTTCAATGGAGCAAAGCACCGAATCTGCCTGCATGCGTAATTCGGCCAGCATCGTGGAAGGAGGTCCGACGCACAGGGTCAGCGAAACGGAGCCGCCCTCCAGTAGGATGCGGTTAAACCCGGGCTGCAAGTGATCAAACCCTGTGGGCGCCTCACCGGCAAAAGCAACGTAATGCAAAACCCGTGGCGGGGACTTTGGGGAGCGCCACAAGCGGCAAACCGCTGCGAAGTTATCTCCGCTTCCGAAAGCGGTATCGAGAATGGTCCAGCAGGGCTTGTCGGCCCACAGCTTTGCCAGTTCTTGCAGCATCAGCCTTCAGGCGGCCGGCGGTACGTAACCTTGGGCAGCATCTGCACCATCGCCGAAAAAGTGGCTTTCCATCTGGCGGGCCAGGTATTGACGCGCACGCGCATCGGCAAGGTTCAGCCGGTTTTCATTTACCAGCATGGTCTGGTGCTTAAGCCATGCTGCCCAGGCTTCTTTGCTCACACCTTCCCAGATGCGCTTTCCGAGCTCACCGGGGTAGGGCGGAAAGTCCAAACCTTCGGCTTCTTTACCGAGCTTGATGCAATTGACCGTACGTGCCATGAATAACCTTTGTAAAAGCGGGAGGCCGAATCTTATTCGCTTTGCGATAGACTTCATTTCCATATGCTGAACTTCCTTTTAGAGAATCTGGATTACGCACCCCGGCGCGTGTTTGTCGCCGTCAGTGCGCTGTGTGTGGGATTGCTGGCTTTCGGCCTGTACCTTCAGCATGTGGTGGGTTTGGAGCCATGTCCGATGTGCATCGTTCAGCGTTATGCACTCGTGGGTGTAACCGCGTGGGCTGCCATTGCAGCCGCAGGTCGCCAAAGAGCGGTTCACATTGGTGGCGCATTTCTGGTGCTGATTACGTCGGGTTTCGGTGCGTTTGTTGCAGCCCGTCAGAGCTGGCTTCAGTGGTTTCCGCCTGAGGTGGCATCTTGCGGACGGGATTTTTACGGAATGATTGAAACCTTTCCCCTTAAGCGCGCTTTGCCCATGATTTTTCGCGGCAGTGGCGATTGCACCAAGGTGGACTGGACCTTTTTGGGCGGCTCGATTGCCAACTGGTCATTCCTGTGTTTTTGTGCGCTGATACTGCTCTCAGCGACCTTACTGCTACGTCAGTTCCGGCGTTGAGATCAGCAGTGCCAGTGCGGACTTGAAATCGAAATTTTCGACCAGCGTAGCCAATTCCACAAGGTGCTTCGGCAGGGGTTAATCAACGACAAATAGCGAAGCATGGTGTCCTGGGCCTGCGAATTATCATCAGCCAATTCATCGCGCAATTGCTGTAGCAGCGCAGCTCTGGTCAGTGCGTCCATTTGGACCATTGCAACCTGTGCAAACTCGTTGTGCGGCAAGGCCTGCAAGGCTTCGATGACCGGGTTGAGTTCAGCGATCACATTTTGCAGCAGGTCGTTTATGGTTGCTGCATCAGCCTGGTTTTTACAGGCCAGTTCGAGTTGCAACGCACGGCTTTCAACCCCCTTGATGCCCAGGTTGGCCGCACTGCCTTTGAGCGAGTGCGCGCTGCGAATAGCAACAGTGGTATCCGTGTCCTGCAAGGCTTTATCAATACGGGGCAGGGTGACAGACTCGGTTTGCACATTGGGTGACAAGATGTCCGCAACCGTTCGCACTTTGGGACTGATCCAACGGGCCATGGCGACGAACATTTTTTCCACATCCAGCGCCTTGGAAATGTGGTCAATCATTCCTGCCTCAATCGCAGCCTCTTGGTCACCGGCCATCGCTTTGGCGGTCATGGCAATGATGGGAATGGCTCGCAACTCCGGACGCTGGCAGATATGCCGGGTCGCTGTGTAGCTGTCCATCACCGGCATTTGGCAGTCTATCAAAATACCGTCAAACGCCTGGTCCCTTTGCAAGATGTCGAGTGCTTCCTGCCCATGATGTGCGACCACCACATTTAAACCTGCGTATTCGAACAACTACACTGCGATTTCCCGATTGACCTCGTTGTCTTCGGCGAGAAGAATCCTTGCGCCCCGCAGGTGCGCAATGGCTTGTGCCTGCCGGTGGGACTTCAGCAACATTGTTGAAAGTGCGGGCCCCTCTGACGCCTCATTCCCCAGCGTGGCCTGTATTTTTGCCAGTAGCACGCCTTTGATAAGTCCGGGTGCGCTGTCGGTCAAACCGGCGGCCTGATCGTTTCATAGGCCGTGACCATAATTACTGCGGACGGCCTTGTAAGGCCCCGGTCGCGCAGTTTCAAAGCGCATTGCACCCCATCCATGCCGGGCATGCGCCAGTCCATGAGCACCAGGCCAAAGGGCTTGCCACTTCGATCGCCCTGCACAGTCAGCTCTAATGCAATTTCACCGCGCACCGCCGTTTCCAGATGCATTGCGGATTTTTGCAGCATGTTGATAAGGATGTCGCGGGAACTGGCGTTGTCGTCCACGATCATCACATGGCTGCGCTGAAGTGCTGCCACCTGCATGTGCACTTTGCCGTCTGAATGC